>NZ_JAGSOG010000038.1 GCF_018139695.1 Actinospica durhamensis
GACCCCGCCTCGACCTCCGACCCCGCCTCGGTCTGGACGTGGCCGCTCGCCGGACAGAGCCAGCCGACGTCCGGAGCCGCCGCCGACCCGTCCGAACCCGCCGTGCTGCGTCCCTTCGAGCCGCCACGGCATCGCTGGGATTCGGGGCATCGGGGCGTTGACCTGGGTGGTTACCGCGGCGAGGCGGTGGTGGCGGCAGGGTCGGGGGTCGTGCTCTACGCCGGGTACCTCGTCGATCGGCCCGTGGTCGTGGTCGGGCACGGGGAGCTTCGGACGACGTACGAGCCGGTCGCGCCGGATCCGGCGACCGTCGTGGGGGAGCGGGTGGTCCGCGGGCAGCGGATCGGCACGTTGCGCAGCGGGCACTGCGCCGCGGCCGCGTGTCTGCACTGGGGACTCGTCGCAGGACACGGGCACGCGGCGGTCTACTACGACCCGCTGCTTTTGCTCGGTTGCGGGGCGGTGCGCCTCGAGCCGCTGAGCCCGTCGCCGGGCCGATGACTCCGGGTGCGGCCACCTCCGCGCCACCCCGCCGCCACCCAGTCCTCGACCAATCCAGGCAGCGCAGGCAATCCGGTCAGGGGGCCGCCGCGGAGCGGCTAGAATGGTCCGGCAGTAACAAACCAGAACCCAGGTCCACGCCCCTCGGCCCCGACCGGCATTCCGCCGAGGCCATGGTGCGCGGACCGAATTCGCGTGTCCACGGCCGAGTCCGTCACACGTCCGCAGCGCCCCACCCTCGCGTGGGCCGCACGGCGTGAGGCTGACCTGACCGGCGGTCGCTCGGTTCCGCACCGGCCCTCCAGGGTACGGCGCGGCGCGGCCGCCGCCCGGACACCAGGGCGGTAGCTTTCGGGAGCTTTCCGGCTTCCGGTCCCCAGCCTCGGCTCGGGGCCCGGCCGGCATGGTTCCGGAACACCGCGGTCAAACCGGACTACGAACGAGGAGGACACGGCAATGGCCGTCGTCACCATGCGCCAGCTCCTGGAGAGCGGCGTCCACTTCGGACACCAGACCCGTCGCTGGAACCCGAAGATGAAGCGCTTCATTCTTACCGAGCGCAACGGCACCTACATCATCGACCTGCAGCAGTCGCTGTCGTACATCGACCGGGCCTTCGAGTTCATCAAGGCCACCGTCGCCCACGGCGGCACGGTCCTGTTCGTCGGCACCAAGAAGCAGGCGCAGGAAGCCGTGGCCGAGCAGGCCAAGCGCGTCGGCATGCCCTACGTGAACCAGCGCTGGCTGGGCGGCATGCTCACCAACTTCTCCACCGTCTACAAGCGGCTGCAGCGGCTCAAGGAGCTCGAGCTCATCGACTTCGACGACGTCGCCGCCTCCGGCATGACGAAGAAGGAGCTGCTCGTCCTGCGCCGCGAGAAGGACAAGCTGGACAAGACCCTCGGCGGCATCCGGGACATGCAGAAGGTGCCCTCCGCGGTGTGGATCATCGACACCAAGAAGGAGCACATCGCCGTCGGCGAGGCGCGCAAGCTGCGCATCCCGGTGATCGCGATCCTGGACACCAACTGCGACCCGGACGAGGTCGACTACAAGATCCCGGGCAACGACGACGCGATCCGCTCCGTCGCCCTGCTCACCCGCGTCGTGGCCGACGCCGTGGCCGAGGGCCTCGTGGCCCGCTCCGGCCAGCAGGCCACCGCGACCGAGGGTGCCGAGGTCGCCGCCGGCGAGCCGCTCGCCGAGTGGGAGAAGGACCTGCTGGTGACCGAGCCCGAGGTCCCCGTCGTGACCGCGTCCGAGGGCGCTGCCGCCGAGACCGCGACCGAGGCTGCCGCCGAGGCCGTGGCCGAGACCGCGACCGCGACCGAGGCCGTCGAGACCTCGACCGAGGCTGTCGAGCCCGCGACCGAGGCCGTCGCCGAGACCCAGTCGGACGAGCAGGCCTGACCCTCCCGACCCGCGATAGCCAGAACAGGGGATTAACCGCATCATGGCGAACTACACCGCCGCCGACATCAAGAAGCTGCGGGAGCTGACCGCGGCCGGAATGCTCGACTGCAAGAAGGCGCTCGAGGAGACCGACGGCGACTTCGACAAGGCCGTCGAGTACCTGCGGGTCAAGGGCCTCAAGGGCGTGACCAAGCGTGAGGGCCGTTCGGCCACCAACGGCCTGGTCACCTCGCAGATCGAGGCCGACGGCAGCAAGGGCACGCTGCTCGAGCTGGCCTGCGAGACCGACTTCGTCGCCAAGGGCGACCGGTTCCAGCAGGTCGCCGCCGAGCTGCTCGCCCACGTCGTGGCCACCGGCCCGGCGGAGGTGCCGGCGCTGCTCGCCAGCACCTTCCCGACCACCGGCAAGTCCGTGCAGGAGTTCGTGGACGAGGCCAACGCCACGCTCGGCGAGAAGATCGAGCTGCGTCGCACCGCCACCTTCGAGGGCGGCTTCGTCGCGTCCTACCTGCACAAGACCTCGCCGGACCTGCCGGCCCAGGTCGGCGTGCTGGTCCAGCTGGACAAGGCCGACGCGGCCACCGCGAAGGACGTCGCGCAGCACATCGCCGCGTTCGCCCCGACCTACCTGACCCGCGACGAGGTTCCGGCCGAGATCGTGGAGAACGAGCGTCGGCTGGCCGAGGAGACCTCCCGCGAGGAGGGCAAGCCCGAGGCCGCGCTGCCGAAGATCGTCGAGGGCCGGGTCAACGGCTTCTTCAAGGACAACGTCGTGCTCGAGCAGGCGTTCGCCAAGGACCCGAAGAAGACCGTGGCGAAGGTGCTCGAGGAGGCAGGCGTGACGCTGCAGGCGTTCGCCCGCTTCCGCGTCGGAGTCTGATCCACCGCAGGGGCGGTCGGGCGCGAGGTTGGAATCCCAGCCGAGCGACCGGCCGCCCCTCGGCGCAAGAACCCGCCCGTCTCCGAAGGTGACACCCTGGAGGTAGGACACGGGCGGATCGCGGGGCGCGCCCAGCGCACCCCCCGACCCGCAACATCCCGCAAGCCCTCGCGGGCGCGCCGCGCGCGCCTCGCGATCCGTACGCCGCCTGGAGGTCGATACCGGTGCCGGAAACCACCCCGTCCCCTTACAAGAGGGTCCTGCTGAAGCTGTCCGGGGAGGTGTTCGGCGGCGGCAAGGTCGGGGTCGACCCGGACGTGGTGCAGTCGATCGCCCGTCAGATCGCCGAGGCGCTGTGGGCCACCGGCACGCAGATCGCCGTGGTGGTGGGCGGCGGCAACTTCTTCCGCGGCGCCGAGCTCAAGCACCGCGGCATGGAGCAGACCCGCGGCGACTACATGGGCATGCTCGGCACCGTGATGAACTGCCTGGCCCTGCAGGACTTCCTGGAGAAGCAGGGCGTGGAGACGCGGGTGCAGACCGCGATCACCATGGCCCAGGTCGCGGAGCCCTACATCCCGCGGCGGGCGATCCGGCACCTGGAGAAGGGCCGCGTGGTGATCTTCGGCGCGGGCGTCGGCATGCCGTTCTTCACCACCGACACCACGGCCGCCCAGCGCGCGCTGGAGATCGACGCCGAGGTGGTGCTGATCGCCAAGCAGGGAGTGGACGGCATCTACGACTCGGACCCGAAGACCAACCCCGGGGCCTACCGCTTCGACACGATCGACCCGCGCGAGTTCCTGGTGCGCGGCCTGAAGGTGATCGACGCCGCGGCGGTCTCGCTGTGCGGGGACAACTCCATGCCGATGCTGGCCTTCGGCATGGAGACCGAGGGCAACATCGGCCGCGCCATCGCCGGTGAGAAGATCGGTACGCTGGTGAGCCGTGTCGACGGAGCCGACGCGCAGTAGCGTGAGCCCTGCGGGACGCATCAGTACCCGAGCGCACCAACTCCGGGTCCGGCCGCACCCGGCAACCAGCGGCCCGCAGCAGCCGTATCCGAACCGATGTAGGGAGCCGTGATGATCGACGAGACCCTCCTCGAGGCCGAGGAGAAGATGGATAAGGCCGTGGGCGTGGCCAAGGAGGACTTCACCGGCATCCGCACCGGACGCGCCACTCCGGCGATGTTCAACAAGATCGTGGTGGAGTACTACGGCACGATGACGCCGGTCCCGCAGATGGCCTCGATCCAGGCGCCCGAGCCGCGCATGGCGGTGATCACGCCCTACGACAAGACCACGCTGGCCGCGATCGAGAAGTCGATCCGCGACTCCGACCTGGGCGTGAACCCGAGCAACGACGGCAACATCATCCGCGTGCTCTTCCCGCAGCTGACCGAGGAGCGTCGGCGCGAGTACATCAAGCTGGCCAAGTCCAAGGGCGAGGACGCGAAGGTGTCGGTGCGCAACATCCGCCGCCACGCCAAGGAGGCCATCGACAAGCTGGTCAAGGACGGCGAGGTCGGCGAGGACGACGGCCGGCGTGCGGAGAAGGAGCTCGACGACCTGACCGCCAAGCACACGGCGCAGATCGACGAGGCGCTCAAGCACAAGGAGAACGAGCTGCTCGAGGTCTGAGCCGGCTCAGCCCGACCCACGGCCCGGCCGGGCGGATCGGGGGCCGGGCTCCGGACCGTCGGCCCCTCGGCCGGCGGGCGCACGACGGCTACCGGACATAGGCTGCGGCTGGAGGAACGGCGTCTCGCCGGTGGGTGTAGCCTCTCCGACGGCAACGTTACGTGATCACCGGGGCGGTGCCCGCGGACTGTGTGGAGGAAAAAGTGGGCGGGCAAATGACGAGCGCCGTCAAGCGGAGGGAGCAGCCCGTGGCGGAGCCGAAGGCCACGGGCAAGGCCGGTCGCAACCTCCCCGCGGCCATCGGCGTCGGCCTGGGCCTCGGCGTGGTCATCGTGGCCTCGCTGCTCGTGGTCAAGGTCGCCTTCCTGGCCGTGGTGGCGCTGGCCGCCGTGGTGGCGCTGCACGAGCTGAGCGTGGCCCTGAAGGAGCGCGGCGTCTCGCTGCCGCTGATCCCGGTCGCGGTCGGCGGGCTCGGCATCCTGGCCGCGGCCTACTTCTCCGGCGAGGGCGCGCAGACCGCGGTGCTCGGCCTGACCGTGGTGGCCATCCTGGTCTGGCGGCTGGCCGACGGCGCGGACGGGTATCTGCGGGACACGACCGCGGCCGTGTTCGCGGTGGTGTACGTCCCGTTCCTGGCCGGATTCGCGATGCTGCTCACGGCGCAGGACCAGGGCGCCCAGAAGGTGCTGCTCTTCCTGCTGCTCGTGGTGTGCAACGACACCGGCGGCTACGCGGCGGGGGTGCTGTTCGGACGGCACCCGATGGCCCCGAAGATCTCGCCGAAGAAGTCCTGGGAGGGCCTGACCGGCTCCGTCATCACGGCGGCGGTCGCGGGCGCGGCCTACCTGGACCTGGTGCTGCACGGCAAGCCCTGGCAGGGCGCGGTGCTCGGTGTCGCGGTGGTGGCCAGCGCGACGCTGGGGGACCTGTGCGAGTCGATGATCAAGCGCGACCTGGGCATCAAGGACATGGGGCGGCTGCTGCCGGGCCACGGCGGCATCATGGACCGGCTCGACTCGCTGCTGCCGACCGCGCCGATCGTCTACCTGCTGCTGCAGCTCTTCCTCAAGCACTGAAAAGCGCCGATCTTCCCGCGTACCGACCTGCGGCGGACCGTGTACCGGCCCGGGCCGCGCCTCGGCTGGACGAAGCTGCCGGTGGGGGATGGGACAATAGCAGGATGAGTGCACAAAAGCCCGGTGAACTGGTCTTCGAGGCGCCCCGTCGCGGGAAGCCGCCGCGCCACCTCGCGGATCTCACCCTGATCGAACGCAAGCAGGCCCTGTCGAACGCGGGCCTGCCCGGCTTTCGTGCAGCTCAGCTCTCCACGCACTACTTCGACCGGCTCGAGGACGACCCGCAGGGCTGGACCGACATCCCGGCCGCCCAGCGCGAGCAGCTGCGCGAGGCCATGCTTCCGTCGCTGCTCACGGCGGTGCGCGAGCTGACCGCGGACCAGGGCACCACGCGTAAGACGCTCTGGAAGCTGCACGACGGCGCACTGGTCGAGTCGGTGCTGATGCGCTACCCGGACCGCGCCACCATGTGCGTCTCCTCGCAGGCCGGCTGCGGCATGAACTGCCCGTTCTGCGCGACCGGGCAGGCCGGCCTGACTCGCAACATGTCCACCGCCGAGATCGTCGAGCAGGTCGTGGCGGGCGCGCGGTCGCTGGCCCGGGGCGAGGTGCCGGGCGGGCCCGGGCGGGTGTCCAACGTGGTGTTCATGGGCATGGGCGAGCCGCTGGCCAACTACAAGGCAGTGATCAGCGCGGTGCGCCGGCTGGTCGAACCCGCGCCGGAGGGCCTCGGCCTTTCGCAGCGGCACATCACCGTCTCCACGGTGGGGCTGGTGCCGGCGATCGAGAAGCTGATCGAGGAGAGGCTCAACGTCACGCTGGCGGTCTCGCTGCACGCCCCGGACGACGAGCTGCGCGACGAGCTGGTCCCGGTCAACACCCGCTGGAAGGTGGGCGAGGTGCTCGGCGCCGCCTGGGACTACGCCGGGCAGACCGGTCGGCGCGTGTCCATCGAGTACGCGCTGATCAAGGACGTGAACGACCAGGCCTGGCGGGCCGACCTGCTCGGCAAGCGGCTCAAGGGCAAGCTGGCGCACGTCAACCTGATCCCGCTCAACCCCACGCCGGGTTCGAAGTGGACCGCCTCGCGGCCCGAGGACGAGGCCGCGTTCGTGCGCACGCTCGAGGCGCACGGGGTGGCGGTGACGGTCCGCGACACCCGCGGCCGGGAGATCGACGGAGCCTGCGGCCAGCTGGCCGCGCACGAGGACTGAGGGAGCATCCGTGGCGGTGGAGATAGTCCGGCATGTGGTCTGGGACTGGAACGGCACCCTGTTCGACGACCAGCAGCTGGTCGCGGCGGCGACGAACGCCTCGCTCGTGGCGGTGGGCTGCGGCCTGCTCGACGTCGAGCGCTACCGTGACCTGTACCGGCGGCCGCTGCAGGACTTCTACTTCGCCATGGTCGGCCGGGAGTACACCGCGCTCGAGTGGGAGCTGATCGACCACACCTTCGCCCATACCTACGCGGCGGGCCTGGAGACCTGCGGTCTGACCGCGGACGCGCTGGCCGCGATGGACAGCTGGGCGCCGCAGGGCCAGTCGCTGCTGTCGATGTACGACCACGACAAGCTGGTGCCGCTGGTCGACGCGCTGGGACTGGCGCCGCGGCTGAACCGGGTGGACGGGCGCCCGCCCACGCCGGACTACGGCCCCAAGGCCAAGTACCTCACCGCGCACCTGAGGCACCTTCAGCGCACCGATCCGAGTCTGTCCCCGGGCCAGATAGCCCTGGTCGGGGACTGCGTGGACGACGCGCTGGCGGCGCTCGAGGTGGGCGCGACCGCGGTGCTCTACACCGGCGGCTCCTCCAGCCGCGCCAATCTCGAGGCGGCCGGACTCGGCCTGCCGATCGTGGACACGCTCACTGAGGCTGTGGCCGCACTGCGCGCCGGCCGACTCGGCTGAGGGTCCGCCCGAGCCAGTACCCGGTGGCCCGCGCCCACTCGCCGCTGAGCAGGCCGGTCAGCGCCATCAGCACGATCGGGGTTAGGATCGCGGCGAACGTCCAGCTGCCGGCGGAGTCCTTGATTGCCACGGCCAGCGGGGCGGTGCCGGGCAGGATCGAGCCCAGCAGACCGTGCAGCAGCAGGATGAGTGCCACGCCGACCAGCGACCCGGCGAGCGGGTAGGCCACCTGGCGGCTGAGCGAGGTCAGCGCCGCGGTCCGGCGGCCCACCCGCACCTGACGCAGTGCCAGCGCGGTGCCCCGGCGCCGGTCGCCGAGCCGGATCGCGTTGCGCCACAACGGCGGCAGGCCGGGCACGGACAGACACAGCAGGCTGACGGCGGTGACGCCCGGCAGCTCGCGTGCGCCGAGTGCGGCCAGCGCGACGGTGAGCGGCATCGCGAGGTACGCGCAGGCGCCCCCGACGCGCAGCAGTGTGCGCAGGTCGTCGCGGTAGAGCGGCGGCAGGAAGCGCCAGGCGAGCCAGGCCAGGACGGGCAGGCGGTGTTCCGGCGTACTCGCCGGCGCGGCCGCGCCCGGCTTCGTCGCCGTAGCGGGGCCTTTCCCCGTGCTCACCGGACGGGTCCGGCGGGTGTGGCGGGTGTGGAGGCGGCGCGGGTCGTCTCGGCGGCCGAGAGCACGGGCACGGCGGCCGGCCGCGGCCCGGCCGGCTGCACGTTGGTACGGCCGTTCGCCAACCGGATCGTGCGGTTGAAGTACGCGGCGGTCATCGGGTCGCGGGTGAAGACGACCACGGCGGTGCCGTGCGAGACCGCGATCGAGCGCAGGATCCGGGCCGTGGCCTCGGCGGTCTGCCCGGTGAGGTCGGCCAGCGGCTCGTCGGCGAGCAGCACGATCGGGTCGTTGACCAGCGCTCGGGCCAGCGCGGCGCGGCGCAGCACCGGCGCGGTCAGGGTCGCGGCGCGCACGGGGGCATAACGCTCTATCTCGAACCGCTCGAGCCAGATCCTGGACCGCTCCACCGCCTCGCCGGCGCGCATCCCGGTCAGCCGCAGCGGCAGCGCGACGTTCTCCGCCACGGTCAGCTCCGGCAGTATGCGGCAGTCCTGCGGCAGCACGCCGAACTGGCGCCGGAACACCTCGAGGCGCGCCTCGGGCTCGAGCGCGTGCAGCGGCCGGCCGTTGGCCCACAGCGTGCCGGAGGCCGGTTGGATCAGTCCGCACAGCGCGCCCATCAGGGCGGATTTGCCCGAGCCCGGTTCGCCGAGCACGGCCACGGCCTCCCGCTCCCCGACCGCGAGACCGGCCCCACGCAACACAGAGCCGTCGGCCGGGTACGTCAGGCCGACGGCGTTGAGAACGGGATTGTCCGAGGGTAGGCTCACCCCTCGACTCTGCCCCCGGGCACCGGGTTAATCCACTCAAATCGGATGTAATTCCTCCGATGTGATGATCGTGCACCGTATGGGGACCGCCGGACCCGGTGCCACGGCGGACCCGGACGGAGCAGCGCGCCCAGGACGGACGCGGCGCCACCGCATGGTGGCGCCGCTCGGGTCTCAGGCGCCGAGGAAGCGCCCGAAGACCCGGGCCCGGCGGGAGGGGCGCCCGGTACGGGCCTCCTCCGCGTCCGCGCTGTCCATCACGCGCAGGCCGAGGTTCGCCCCGATCCAGCGCAGCGGCTCGATCTCCCACTTCGGCGAGCGGTGCCCGACCCAGGGCAGCGCGGTCAGCTCGGTGCGCTGGCCGCGGATCAGGTCGGCCAGCGTGCGCCCGGCCAGGTTGGTCGCGCCCACGCCGTCGCCCACGTAGCCGCCGGCCCAGGCCAGCCGGGCCGCGCGGTCCAGGCCCACCGAGGCGAACCAGTCCCGCGGCACGCCCAGCGCGCCGCCCCAGGTGTGCGTCACCTTCACGTCGCCGAGCACCGGGAACAGTTCCGTCAGCACCTGCTTGAGCTCCGCCTGCACCCGCGGCTCGCGGTCGTACTCGGGCTTGATGGAGGAACCGAAGTGGTAGGGCGCGCCGCGGCCGCCGAAGGCCAGCCGGCCGTCCGCGGTGCGCTGGCCGTAGATGATCAGGTGGCGGCCGTCGGAGAAGGTCTGACGCTTGCTCAGTCCGATCTGCGCCCAGGTCTCCTCCGGCAGCGGCTCGGTGGCCAGCATCAGGGAGTAGACCGGGATCAGGTCCCGCTTGAACCCGCCCACGGTCGTCGTGTAGCCCTCGGTCGCGCGCACCACGGTCTCGGCCGTGACCGAGCCGTACGGCGTGCGCGCCTCGCCGTGCCAGATCGAGGTGACCGGGGTCTGCTCGTAGATCTCCACGCCCATCCGCTCGACCACGTCGGCCAGGCCGCGTGCGAGCAGCGCGGGCTGGATGGCCGCGCAGTGCGGGGTGTAGGTGGCGCCGAGCACCTCGGTGGCGTGCACCTCGGCCCTGGCCTCCTCGGCCGTGAGCAGCCGGTGGTCCTCCTCGCCGAAGCCGTATTCGCGGAACTCGGCGATCTCCTCGCGGGCCCGCTCGAGCTGGACCTCGCTGCGGGCGAGGACCACGGTGCCGCTCTTGCTGAAGTGGCAGTCGATGCCCTCGGCCGCGGCCACCGCGCCGACCTCGTCCACCGCGCCGTTGAGCGCGCGCTGCAGGTCCACGGCCGCCTGCTTGGACCCGGCCACCTTCGCCACCTTGGCCAGGCTGGAGGGGAACAGGGCCGAGCACCAGCCGCCGTTGCGCCCGGAGGCGCCGAAGCCCGCGTACTGCGCTTCCAGGACCACGATGCGCAGGGACGGGTCGGCCTTCTTGAGGTAGTAGGCCGTCCACAGGCCGGTGTACCCGGCCCCGACGATGGCGACGTCGGCGTCCCGCGGTCCGGGCAGTGCCGGTCGCGAGACGACGGGGGTGGGCAGCGAGGCGTGCCAGAAACTCGGCGCGGTCACGAGGGCGGTCACGGGTGATCCTTCAGGAGGTCCGCTGTCGCCAGCGGTCGATGTACGCGGGTATGCGGGCGTGCGCGGGGTCGAGGTCCTCGGCCGGGACCGGGTCGCCCCACTGCCGCGTCAACGGCAGCCGGCCGGCCCACACCGGCAGCTCCCGATCGGCCGGCTCGTCGCTCGGGCCGTCGGCGGAGATCTTCAGCGAGCACTCGTCCAGCGGGAGCTCGAGCACCGCGGTGGCCTTGAGCTCCTGGGCCGAGGGCTTGCGGATCTCCTCCCAGCGTCCGGGCATCAGGTGCTCGCTGATCTGGCGCAGCGCCCGTTCCTTGGTCCGGCCGTGCAGCACGCCGCAGTGGCCGAGCACCATCGCGCTGCGGTAGTTCATGGACGACTCGAACGCCGAGCGGGCGAGCACGAGCCCGTCCAGCTCGGTCACGGTGAAGCACACCGGCACTCCGGCCGCGCACAGCCGGAACAGCCGGCTCGCACTCGAGCCGTGGAAGAGCACCGTCTCCTCCACGCGGGCGTAGGCGACCGGCAGCACGTACGGCCGGCCGGCGTCGGCCACACCGAGGTGGCCGACCAGCCCGGCGTCCAGGACCGCGTGCAGAGCGGAGCGGTCCCGGACGGCGAGCTCGGGGATACGGCGAACCCGGGTCCGCTCGGTGGAACCCGGGTTCGCGAGCAGCATCTCCATCAGAAGACTTACAGCCTCGTCCAGGCCTCGGTCAGCACGGAGCGCAGGATCTGCTCGATCTCGTCGAACTGCTCCTGGCCGGCGATCAGCGGCGGGGCCAGCTGCACCACCGGGTCGCCGCGGTCGTCGGCGCGGCAGTAGAGGCCCGCGTCGAACAGCGCCTTGGACAGGAAGCCGCGCAGCAGGCGCTCGGACTCGTCGTCGTCGAAGGTGGCCTTGGTGGCCTTGTCCTTGACCAGCTCGATGCCGTAGAAGTAGCCGTCGCCGCGCACGTCGCCCACGATCGGCAGGTCGTGCAGCTTCTCCAGCGTGGACCGGAACGCGTGCTCGTTCTTGAGCACCCGCTCGTTGAGGCCCTCGCGCTCGAACAGGTCCAGGTTGGCCATCGCGACCGCGGCCGAGACCGGGTGGCCGCCGAAGGTGTAGCCGTGCGGGAAGTAGTTCGTGCCCTGGTAGAAGGGCTCGGCGATGCGGTCGGAGACGATCGCGGCACCGATCGGGGAGTAGCCCGAGGTCATGCCCTTGGCGCAGGTGATGATGTCCGGGATGTAGTCGAACTTGTCGCAGGCGAACATCGTGCCGAGGCGGCCGAAGGCGCAGATGACCTCGTCCGAGACGAGCAGCACGTCGTACTGGTCGCAGATCTCGCGCAGCCGCTGGAAGTATCCGGGCGGCGGCGGGAAGCAGCCGCCGGAGTTCTGCACCGGCTCGACGAAGACCGCGGCCACCGTGTCCGGGCCCTCGGCCAGGATCGCGTTCTCTACCTGGTCGGCGGCCCAGCGGCCGAAGCGCTCGAGGTCGGCGCCGAGCTCCGGCACGCCGGTGATCTCCTCGGCCCGGTAGAAGTTGGTGTTCGCCACCTTGTGCGCGCCGGGCACCAGCGGCTCGAAGTACTTCTTGGCGTCCGGGATGCCGGTGATGGACAGGGCGCCGTGCGGGGTGCCGTGGTAGGCCACCGCGCGGCTGATCACCTTGTGCTTCATCGGCTTGCCGACCAGCTTGAAGTACTGCTTGGCCAGCTTCCAGGCGGTCTCCACCGCCTCGCCGCCGCCGGTGGTGAAGAAGACCTTGTTCAGGTCCCCGGGCGCGAGCGCGGCGAGCCGGTCGGCCAGGTCGATCGCGTTCGGGTGGGCGTAGGACCACACCGGGAAGAACGCGAGCTCCTTGGCCTGCTTCGCGGCGGCCTCGGCGAGCTCGGCCCGGCCGTGTCCGGCCTGCACCACGAACAGGCCGGCGAGGCCGTCGAGGTACTTGCGGCCGTTCGCGTCCCAGATGTAGGCCCCGTCGCCCTTGACGATCGTGGGCACCGGGTTGTCCTTGTACGTGGACATCCGGGTGAAGTGCATCCAGAGGTGGTCGTAGGCCCGGCTGTCGGTCGTCGTCATCGCGTACCCCAGGTGTAGGTCTGTTTGTGCAGTCTCAGGTAGACGAAACTCTCGGTGCTCCGTACCTGCGGGATCGCTCGGATCCTCTTGTTGATGATGTGCAGGAGCTGGTCGTCGTCCTCGGCGACCACCTCCGCGAGCAGGTCGAAGGAACCCGCGGTGGCGACCACGTAGGCCACCTCCTCCATGCCGGACAGCGCCTGCGCGACCGGTTCGATATCACCTTCGCATCGAATCCCGATCATCGCCTGCCGGTTGAAGCCGACCGTGAGCGGGTCGGTCACCGCCACGACCTGCATCACCTCGGCGTCGAGCAGCCGCTGCACCCGCTGGCGCACCGCGGCCTCGGAAAGGCCCACGGCCTTCGCGATGGTCGCGTAGGGACGCCGGCCGTCCTGTTGGAGCTGCTCGATGATGGCCTTGGACAACGGATCCAACGCCGCGCCCGGGTTCTTGCGCCGGGCCGCTCCTTCGATCGACACGTCGTTCATCATGATTGCTGTTCCCGTCGTTTGGCAAGCCCTAAGCGATGGAATTCGTGCCTTGTAGCCTCTATCACTACGGATTCCATTGCTTCCGCTGCCTCGCTCTGTATCATTATCCGGACTAGAGTGCTGTCCAGAGCACTGTTTGAAGAAGACCGATGGAGAGTGGTTATGGAGCCTCGCGTCCTGCGCAACATCGTCGGCGGCAAGCCGGCCGAGACCGTCGGCGGACGGACCAGCGAGATCATCGACCCGGTCACCGAGCAGGTGATCGCCCTGGCCCCGGTCTCCGAGGCCGAGGACGTCGAGAAGGCGCTGCGCACGGCCGCCGAGGCCTTCAAGGAGTGGCGACGCAGCACTCCGGCCGCCCGCCAGCTGGCTCTGCTCAAGCTGGCCGACGCGGTCGAGGCCAGGGCAGAGGAGTTCGCCGCGGTCGAGTCCCAGAACACCGGCAAGCCGGTGGGCCTGACCCGGTCCGAGGAGCTCGTCCCGATCGTGGACCAGCTGCGCTTCTTCGCCGGCGCGGCGCGCCTGCTCGAGGGCCGGGCCAGCGGCGAGTACATGGACGGTCACACCTCCTCGGTCCGCCGCGAGCCGGTGGGCGTGTGCGCCCAGGTCACGCCGTGGAACTACCCGCTGCTGATGGCGGTCTGGAAGATCGCCCCGGCCCTGGCCGCGGGCAACACCGTGGTGCTCAAGCCGTCGGACACCACCCCCATGTCCACGCTGCTGCTCGCCGAGGTCGCTCAGGAATTCTTCCCGGCCGGCGTGTTCAACGTCGTGTGCGGCGACCGGGACACCGGTCGCGCGCTGGTGGAGAGCAAGATCCCGGCGATGGCCTCGATCACCGGCTCGGTGCGCGCGGGTATGGAGGTCGCCGCCTCCGCCGCCAAGGACGTCAAGCGGGTGCACCTTGAGCTCGGTGGCAAGGCCCCGTGCCTGGTCTTCGAGGACGCCGACCTGGACGCGGCGGCCGAGGGCATCAGCGTCGGCGGCTACTTCAACGCCGGCCAGGACTGCACCGCGGCCACCCGGGTGCTGGTGCACGAGTCGGTCTACGACGCGTTCGTGGGCAAGCTCACCGCCGCCGCGGCCGCGACCAAGACCGGCGCCCCGGACGACGAGGACGTGCTCTACGGCCCGCTCAACAACGCCGGCCAGCTCGAGCGCGTCCAGGGCTTCATCGCGCGGCTGCCCGGGCACGCCTCGGTCACCACCGGCGGCCACCGGGTCGGCGAGGTCGGCTACTTCTTCGCCCCGACCGTCGTGGCCAACCTCGAGCAGGACGACGAGATCATCCAGAACGAGGTCTTCGGCCCGGTCATCACGGTGCAGAAGTTCTCCTCCGACGAGCAGGCCCTGGAGTGGGCCAACGGCGTCGAGTACGGCCTGGCCTCGTCGGTCT
This sequence comes from Actinospica durhamensis, assembly GCF_018139695.1. Taxonomy (GTDB): domain Bacteria; phylum Actinomycetota; class Actinomycetes; order Streptomycetales; family Catenulisporaceae; genus Actinospica; species Actinospica durhamensis. The sequence goes on from NZ_JAGSOG010000038.1 coordinate 14,322, forward strand.
GGACCTCCTCGCACTCGCGCGCGCTGACCTTCTCCCGCGACCTGGACTTCGGCTGCGTGTGGATCAACACCCACATCCCGCTGGTGGCCGAGATGCCGCACGGCGGCTTCGGGCACTCCGGCTACGGCAAGGACCTGTCCATGTACGGGTTCGAGGACTACACCCGGATCAAGCACGTGATGTCGGCGATCTGACGGTCGCTCAGGCAATGGCAGCGCCCGGAGGCGGTGCGCAGCGTCCTCAGACGTTGCGCACCGCCTCCAGTGCGAGCAGGGCCACGTGCAGGGACAGGCAGGACTCGACCGAGTCCAGGTCCACCCCGAGCACGCGCTCGATCCGGTGCAGCCGCTCGTAGAACGAGGGCCGGGACAGGTGCGCGGCGTCGGCCGCGGCCGACTTGTTCCTGCCCTGATCCAGGTAGATGCCCAGCATGGCCACCAGGTTCGTGCCGCGCTCGGTGTCGTAGGCGAGCAGTGGCCCGAGCTCGCGCTCCACGTACGTCTGCAGCCGCGCGTCGTCGCGCAGCAGGTGCAGCAGGCCGCGCAGCCGCACGTCGACGAGGCGGTGGTACGAGGGCCCGCCGGTCTGCCGGATCGCCGCGTCGGCCACCTGCACCGCCTCGAGCAGCGAGCGGCGCGCGTCGCGGACCGCGCCGACCGAGGTGCCGACCGCGATGGCGAAGTCGCCGCCGTCCGGACCGGCCAGCTTGCGCACGGTCCCGGCGAAGTTCTCCAGCGCGGCGTCCTCCCGGTCCTGCGGGCCGAGCGCGAGCAGCAGCCCCACCGAGTGCTCGTCCACGGCGCCGATCAGCGCCGCGAGCCGCTTGTCGCGTACCGCGGCGGCGGCGTGGTCGGTCAGTTCGCGCAACCGCGACTGGTAGTCCAGCGAGGAGCTGTGGCCGCGCAGCCGCAGCACGATGCCGACCAGGCGCTTGTCGTCCAGCCGCACGCCGATCGCCCGGGCCCGCAGCGAGATCTCCGAGGAGGAGTGCGCGTGGTTGAGGATCGCGGTCAGCAGGGTGCGGTGGGTCTGGCGCTCGAGCGTCTCGCGGTCGCGCTGCATCAGCCGGTTCAGCGCGAGCGTCGCGGCGCCGCGCTCGGCCAGCATCACCAGCCGGCTCGGCGCGGGCGCGGGCACCCCGTCGCACACCACGACCAGCCGGCCCCAGTCCTGCCCGCGGGCGCCCACCACCGTGGTCAGCCAGCCCGAGCGCTCGTCGTACGCGGTGCGCGTGGCCGGACGTACCGCGCGCGAGCGGCCCTCCCAGCCGTCGAGCAGCGCCTCCTCGGTCGTGCTGGTCGCGTCGTAGACCAGGACCTGGTGCGCGAGGTTCTCCAGCACCACCGGGTGCCCGGCCATCTTGCTGATCTGGCGCACCACCTCGGCCGGCTCCGCGCCCTCCACCGCGAGCTCGGTGAAGGTCTGGTGCACCTCCTCGGAGGCCCGCAGCTCGGCCAGCTGCGCGTCGATGATCCGGGCGTGCACCGCCTCGGTGATCGTGACGAATCGGGTATCACGGCCTAAGGTGATGACCGGAAGGCGATGCTTCTCCGCGGCCAGCAGCAAGGGCTTGGGCGGGGACTGCGGATAGCGCCGGCCGAGTTCCACCACCAGGCCTGCCGCGCCCAGCCCGGCCAGGTCGGCGATGTAGCGGGCCAGCGACTCCCGGTCGTCCGGCCAGGCGATCGCGGTGGACAGCACGAGTTCCCCGCCGCGCAGGATCTCGCGCACGTCGGTCAGCTCGGTCACGTGCACCCAGCGCACGCGCCGGTCGAGGCCCGCGGCGCCGGCCACGACCCGGGGGTTGCCCTGGCGGACGGCGTCGAGCGCGAGCACCTCGGCCACGGTGGGGTATCCGCTGAGCACCGGAGTGCGCGGTTCGGTCGGGTTCTCGGACATCGCGTAGCGGGCTTTCGGTCGGCGTCGTCGGCGGCTCGGCGGGGGGTGAAACCTTGTTCATCCGCCTGACACCCACGGGCCGACAGGTTGTCTCGGCAAATGGGTGACGACATGCACTCTGACAGCTAGACGCCCGACTGGCAAGGTGGCAAGGCGGCTGAGGCGTTCCCACGGAGTGCGTTGGTTGTGACCGGGAAGTTATTGAGAATCCGTCGTTGCAGCCAAGTTTCCCTGCGGAATCCCTTGTCGATGACTCCCATTTATGTCACGATCCTTCGGTCAGAGCGGCAGCGTAGCCGCTGACGCGCAAGGCGCCGTCGGTGGACACTCTGCCAACACTCGTGACGCTGCGGGTTCAAAGCGTCTGACAGGGATCCAGGTCGACCTCGCCCCCGGGAGCCATCCATGCACCAGTACATCGCCGGCCGCCGCGAAGACGGCACCGGAGAGGCGGACCTGACCGTCCTCGACCCCGCCACCGGACGGGTCGTGGCCCGCTCCACCCACGCCGGTGCCGAGGACGTCGAGCGCGCCGTCGCCGCCGCCCGGGCCGCGCAGCCCGGCTGGGCCGGCGCCACCCCCGGAGAGCGCAGCGCCCTGATGCACCGGCTGGCCGCGGTGCTGGACGAGCGCTCCGCCGACCTCGCCGCGCTGGAGACCTCGCAGACCGGCAAGCCGATCCGGCTCACCACCAACTTCGACGTCCCCGGCACCGTGGACAACGTCGCGTTCTTCGCCGGCGCCGCCCGCCAGCTCGAGGGCAAGGCCCAGGCCGAGTACAGCGGCCAGCACGCCTCCTCGATCCGCCGCGAGCCGATCGGCGTCGTCGGCTCGATCGCGCCGTGGAACTACCCGCTGCAGATGGCCGCGTGGAAGATCCTGCCTGCCATCGCCGCGGGCAACACGATCGTGCTCAAGCCGGCCGAGATCACCCCGCTCACCGCGATCGCCTTCGCCGAGGCGTGCACCGAGGCCGGCATCCCGGACGGCGTGGTCAACGTCGTCACCGGACACGGCCGGGTCGCCGGCGAGGCGCTGATCGGTCACCCCGACGTGGACATGGTCTCCTTCACCGGCTCGACCCCGGTCGGCAAGCGCATCGCCGAGATCGCCGCCCAGACCGTCAAGCGGGTCCACCTCGAACTCGGCGGCAAGGCCCCGTTCGTGGTCTTCGACGACGCCGACCTCGAGGCCGCGATCCACGGAGCCGTGGCCGGCTCGCTGATCAACACCGGCCAGGACTGCACCGCCGCCACCCGCGCCTACGTGCACCGCTCCCGCTTCGACGAGTTCGTCGAGGGCGTCGCGGAGCTGTTCGCCGCGATCAAGCTCGGCGACCCCACCGACCCGGCCACCGACCTCGGCCCGCTCAGCTCCCTGCGTCAGCGCGACGCGGTGGCCGGCTACGTCGAACGGGCCCGCGGCTACGGCGCGAAAATCGTGGTCGGCGGCGCCTTCCCGGACGAGCTGCGCGGCACCGCGTACGAATCCGGGGCCTACTACCGACCCACCCTCGTCACCGGCGTGAGTCAGGACTCGGAGATCGTGCAGCAGGAGCTGTTCGGCCCGGTCCTCGTCGCACTACCCTTCGACGACGACGACGAGGCGATCCGCCTGGCCAACGACACCCCGTTCGGCCTCGCCGCCTCGGCGTGGACCAGGGACCTCGTGCGCGCGCACAGGGCGAGCCGGGAGATCCAGGCCGGCTGCGTCTGGATCAACGACCACATCCCGATCATCAGCGAGATGCCCCACGGCGGCTACAAGCAGTCCGGCTACGGCAAGGACATGTCTTCCTACTCCCTCGAGGAGTACACGCAGGTCAAGCACGTCATGCACGACATCACCGGCGCCGCCCGCAAGGACTGGCACCGGACGATCTTCTCGGCCTGACCGGCCGCGGCGCACGCGTCGAGACAAGCCCCTGACCAAACCCCGCGTGGATTCCAGCACACCAGAAGGCCGAGACCCCCTATGCCACCTTCGATACCGTCCCCCGATCCGGACGAGATCCACGAGCGCCGGTCCCATCTCGCCCGGGCTGCCGAGGCCGGCGCGATGCGGCGTACCAGCCACACCTACGCCGCGTCCTCGGCGCTGAGCCGGCGCAAGCTGCTGCGGGCCGGCGCCTTCGGCGGACTGGCCGCCGCCGGCGTCGGCGCGCTGAGCGCGTGCGGCGTGGACCCGAAGTACCCGGTGGTGCCCGAGTCCATATCCACCGGACGCAGCGCGACCGACTACTCGGACACCGAGAAGGTGGTCAACTTCCACAACTGGGGTTCGTACATCGACGTCGCCAGCGACACGAACACCAGCGACCACCCCACCATCGACGCGTTCACCAAGCAGTACGGGATCAAGGTCAACTACGTCGAGGACATCACCGACAACAACGAGTACTACACCAAGCTCGACCCCGACCTGTCCGCGGGCAAGGACACCGGCGTCGACCTGATGGTCTTCTCGGACTACATGATCCCGATCCTGCGGTACTACAACTACATCGAGAAGCTGGACCTCTCGGTGATGCCCAACCACAAGAACGTGCTCCCGGAGATCCTCAACGACCCGATCGACCCGGGCCGCAAGTTCACCCTCCCCTGGGCCTACGGCTACACCACCATCGCGTACAACAAGAACATCGTGAAGGAGCCGGTCACCTCCATCAAGGAGCTGTTCGAGCGGCCCGACCTGCGCGGCCAGGTGGTGCTGTTCTCCGAGATGGAGGACACCATCGCGTTCGCCCTGATGGCGCTCGGCAAGAACCCGGAGAACTTCACCGACTCCGACTACACCGACGCGCTCAACTACGTCAGCCAGGCCCGCGGCTCCGGCCAGGTGCGCCAGTTCATGGGCCAGGACTACATCAGCTCCTTTAGCCAGGGCAACATCGGCGCGACCATGGCCTACTCCGGCGACGTCGCGCAGCTCGGCCAGGACAACCTGGTCACGGTGGACCTGCCGATCGACGGGATGCTCTCGTGGTCGGACAACATGTGCATCCCGAACTTCGCGCGGCACAAGAAGAACGCCGAGCTGCTGATGAACTGGTACTACAACCCGGACATCGCCGCCCAGCTCGACGACTGGATCGACTACCTGCCCTGCGTCCAGGGCGCGGACGAGGCGCTCCAGCAGCTCGACCCGGAGGCCGCGAGCAATCCGCTGATCGTGCCCACGGCCAAGATGAAGGCCGGTGCCAAGGGCTTCATGAACCTGAACGTGGACCAGCTCAACTCCTACACCACCCGTTTCCAGCAGATCACCGGCTGACGCCCCGTATGAAAGCTCTAGCGATGACTACTCTTGATGCGGTCGGCGATCTGCGACTGACCGGACTGACCAAGCGATTCGGCTCGTTCACCGCGGTGGACAACCTCGACCTGACCATCCCGCAGGGCTCCTTCTTCGCCCTGCTCGGCGCCTCCGGCTGCGGCAAGACCACCACCCTGCGGATGGTCTCCGGCCTCGAGGACCCGACGGCCGGGCGGATCTACATCGGCGACACCGAGGTGACCTCCACCAAGCCGTACAAGCGCCCGGTCAACACCGTCTTCCAGAACTACGCGCTCTTCCCGCACCTGAACATCTACGACAACGTCGCCTTCGGCCTGCGCCGGCGCGGGGTCAAGGACGTCAAGAAGCAGGTGGAGGACATGCTGGCGCTGGTCGAGCTCGGCCACCTGGCCAAGCGCAAGCCGAGCCAGCTCTCCGGCGGCCAGCAGCAGCGTGTCGCGGTCGGCCGCGCGCTGATCAACCAGCCGCAGGTGCTGCTGCTCGACGAGCCGCTCGGCGCCCTGGACCTGAAGCTGCGCCGGCAGATGCAGATCGAGCTCAAGCGCATCCAGGTCGAGGTGGGCCTGACCTTCGTGCACGTCACGCACGACCAGGAGGAGGCCATGACCATGGCCGACACCATCGCCGTGATGAACGCCGGCCGGATCGAGCAGCTCGGCTCGCCCGAGGAGCTCTACGAGAACCCGGCCACCACCTTCGTGGCCAACTTCCTCGGCCAGTCCAACCTGGTCGTGGGCACCACCGTGGCCAAGGGCGACGTGATCGCGGTCGAGGCCCACGGCCACCGGCTGACCCTGCCCGGCGCCCGCTGCCAGGCCCCGTCCGACGCCGTCATCGTCGGCGTCCGCCCGGAGAAGGTCTCCCTGCTCCCGGCCGACGCCGAGACCCCGTCCGACCAGAACGTGCTCACCGGCGGCGTGGTCACCGACGCCTCGTTCATCGGCGTCTCCACCCAGTACCTGGTGAAGATGCCCTGGGGCCAGGAGCTTTCGGTGTTCGAGCAGAACATGGGCAAGGAGATATTCCGGCCCGGCTCCGCGGTCTCCCTCACCTGGGACCCGAGCCAGACCTTCGGGCTCGACGGCCGCCAGGACATCGAGGCCGGCGCCGACATCGACGACGAGGCCGCGAAGTGAGCGCCGCGACGGTCCAGGCCGCTCCCCCCGACGCGCTGAGCCGGCCCGAGGACCACCCGAAGAAGCGCAATATCCTGCCTTACGTGCTGCTCGCCCCCGGCGTGCTGTGGCTGTTGATCTTCTTCCTGATCCCGATCTTCACCGCGATCTCCGCCTCGGTGCAGACCGGCAGCCTGGACATGGGCTTCAAGGTCACCTGGAACTGGGCGAACTACAGCACCACCTTCTCCCAGTACAGCACCGAGGTCTGGCACTCGCTGGAGTACTCGGTCGCCTGTACGGTGATCTGCCTCGCCCTCGGCTACCCGCTGGCGTACTTCATCGCCTTCCGCGGCGGGCGCTGGAAGAACCTGCTGATGGCGCTCGTGATCGCGCCCGCCTTCACCAGCTTCCTGATCCGCACGGTGGCCTGGGAGACGCTGCTGTCGGACCACGGCTGGATCACCCGGGTGCTGATGGACCTGAAGGTCACCAACGTGATGGTGCACCTGGGCCTGCTCACCAACAACCACCAGCTGCTCAACACGCCCTTCTCGGTGATCTTCGGCATGGTCTACAACTTCCTGCCCTTCACCGTGCTCCCGCTCTACACCTCGCTGGAGAAGATCGACCCGCGCCTGCACGAGGCCGGCCGGGACCTGTTCTGCTCCGGCTTCAAGACCTGGCGCTACATCACCTGGCCGCTGTCCCTGCCGGGCGTGATCGCGGGCACCCTGCTCACGTTCATCCCCGCGGTCGGCGACTACGTCAACGCCTACATGCTCGGCGGCCCCAACACGCACGTCATCGGCACCGTGATCGAGAACGAGGCCCTGCGTGACGTGTTCGGCTATCCCATCGCCTCGGCCATGGGCGTCATCCTGACGGCCGGCACCCTGCTCATCGTGCTCGGCTATGTCAAGAAGGCCGGATCGGAGGACCTGCTCTAATGACCAAGGCTCTCGACTGGATCAAGTCGCACATCCTGATGTTCGTCTCGATCCTCATCCTCGTCTTCCTGATCGCCCCCAACGCGGTCATGCTGCTGTTCTCGTTCAACCAGCCGGCGAACAAGTACAACTTCGTCTGGCACAAGTTCTCCACGAACGCCTGGCAGCACCCGTGCGCGAGCTCCGACATGTGCTCGTCCATCAAGCTCTCGATCACCATCGCGGTCATCGCGATGATCGGGGCGACCGCGCTGGGCACGATGGTGGCCTTCGCGATCATGCGCTACCGGTTCAAGGGCCGCACACTGCTCAACGTGCTGCTGTTCCTGCCGATGGCCGCGCCCGAGGTCACCATGGGCATCACCCTGATGACCTTCTTCTACAACACCACCGGCAGCAACTCGCTGGGCTTCTGGACGATCGTCATCGCCCACATCATGTTCTCGCTCAGCTACGTGGTGGTCACGGTCAAGGCGCGCCTGTCCGGCATGGACCCGACGCTGGAGAAGGCCGCGGCGGACCTGTACGCCACTCCCTTCGAGACCTTCCGGCGGGTCACCCTGCCGCTGGTCATGCCCGGCATCCTGGCCGCCGCGCTGCTCTCCTTCGCGCTCTCCATCGACGACTACATCATCACGGTGCTGACGGCGGGCAACGAGGTCACCTTCCCGATGTACGTCTACGCCTCGTTCCAGCACTCGGTCCCGGCGCAGATCGACGTCATCGGCTCCACCATGCTGCTGGTCACCCTGGCGGGCATCGCGTTCGCCCAGGTGCCGCAGATCGTCAAGGCCCGTCGCGCCTAGCCGACACCGCGTCGCTCGCGGGCCCCGGCCGATCCCCTTCCGGCCGGGGCCCGCGCTTTTCCACATCGCCCCACGGTGCGCCGCGCGGTCTTCCACTGTGCAAGATTTCCCACCCCACGGCTGACGGCGTTGCGACTGGGGAACCGCGCGGCCCGGCGGAGAAGATGAGGGCACGGAGCCACTGTTCCCACCACACACTTCCGACCCGCGGCCGCTTGCCGCGCGTCGGCGCACCGGAAAGCCGAGAGGGACTCTCATGGAAGTCAGCCATGCGTTGGCCGGGGCCGCGCCAGTACCGTTCTGGCTGGACGACCCCGGCCGTCCCGAGCCGCTGCCCGCCGTGGCCGAACACCTCAGCTGCGATCTGGCCGTGGTCGGCGGCGGATACAGCGGACTGTGGACCGCGCTGATCGCCAAGGAGCGCGACCCCGGCCGTGACGTGGTGCTGATCGAGGCGAACCGGATCGGCTGGGCCGCCTCCGGCCGCAACGGCGGATTCGCCGAGGCCTCGCTCACCCACGGCCTGCCCAACGGCATCGACCGCTTCGAGTCCGAACTCCCGACGCTCGTGCGGCTCGGCGAGGCCAACCTGGACGCGATGCAGGCCACCGTGCAGAAGTACGGCATCGACTGCGACTTCGAGCGCACCGGCCAGCTGTCCGTGGCCACGGCCGCATGGCAGGCGGCCGACCTGGCCGAGTACGCCTCCGTCGCCGGTCAGTACGGCGAGGACGTCGAGTTCCTCGACGCCGACGCCGTGCGCGCCGAGCTGAACTCCCCGACGTACCACGCCGGCCTGTGGGACCGCGAAGGCTGCGCCATGGTGCACCCGGCCAAGCTCGCCTGGGGCCTGCGCGACGCGTGCCTCGCGCTCGGTGTGCGGATCCACGAGGGTACGCGCGTGACCGGGCTGGAGAAGTCGGGCACCGGCATGGTGCTGCACACCGAATCCGGCCGCCGGATCACCGCCGGGCGCGTCGCCCTGGGCACGAACGTGTTCCCCTCGCTGATCAAGCGGGTGCGGCCGTACATCGTGCCGGTCTACGACTACGCCCTGATGACCGAACCGCTGACGGACGCCCAGCTGGACGCGATCGGCTGGCGCCACCGGCAGGGCGTCGGCGACAGCGCCAACCACTTCCACTACTACCGGCTGAGCGCGGACAACCGGATCCTGTGGGGCGGCTACGACGCCGTCTACCACTTCGGCAACCGCATCGCGCCCGAACTGGATCAGCGCCCGAAGACCTTCGAGAAGCTGGCCGGGCACTTCTACGACACCTTCCCGCAGCTGACCGACCTGCGGTTCTCGCATGAGTGGGGCGGCGTCATCGACACCTGCACCCGTTTCTGCGCGTTCTTCGACACCGCCTACGACGGGCGCGTGGCCTACGCCGCCGGCTTCACCGGCCTCGGCGTCGGCGCCACCCGGTTCGGCGCCGAGGTGATGCTGGACCTGCTCACCGGCGAGCCGACCGAACTGACCGAGCTCGAGATGGTGCGCTCCAAGCCGCTCCCGTTCCCGCCCGAGCCGTTCAAGGCGATAGGCATCAACACCACCGCCTGGTCCCTCGCCCGAGCGGACCACAATGGCGGCAAACGCAACCTGTGGCTGCGCACCCTCGACCGCTTCGGTCTGGGTTTCGACTCGTAGGGCCGGTTCGACTCGTAGTGCCCGGCACTGGCACTAGGCCGGGCGCAGCGGGGTAGGGGGACAGGGTGCGTCAGCATCTGTAAGGCGATCGGGCGGCGGGCCGACACACTGGAAAGTGACGTGGCACCCGCCGTCCCCGCAGACTCGAAACACGATAATTCACGCACGTCTGAAGGCAGAGGTCTTTTCGTGAGCAAGCATGTGACGCACTGGATCGACGGCCAGCCGTGGACCGGCTCGGCCGAGCGGCACGGCGATGTCTACGACCCGGCGACCGGTGCGCTGACCGGCACGGTGGACTTCGCCTCGGTGCGCGAGGTGGACGACGCGGTGGCCGCGGCCGCCGCCGCGTTCCCGGCCTGGCGCAGCACCTCGCTGGCCAAGCGGGCCACGATCCTGTTCAACTTCCGCGAGCTGATCAACTCCCGCCGCGACGAGCTCGCCGCGATCATCGTCTCCGAGCACGGCAAGGTGCACTCCGACGCGCTCGGCGAGGTGGCCCGCGGCATCGAGGTGGTGGAGTTCGCCTGCGGCATCCAGCAGCTGCTCAAGGGCGGGTTCACCGACCAGGCGTCCACCGGCGTCGAGGTCTACGAGCTGCACCAGCCGCTCGGCCCGGTCGCGATCATCTCCCCGTTCAACTTCCCGGCCATGGTGCCGATGTGGTTCTTCCCGATCGCGCTGGCCACCGGCAACACGGTGATCGTCAAGCCCAGCGAGAAGGACCCGTCCGCCGCGAACTGGCTGGCCGCGCTGTGGACTGAGGCCGGGCTGCCGGACGGCGTGTTCAACGTCGTGCACGGCGACAAGGTCGCGGTGGACCGCCTGCTCGAGCACCCGGACGTCAAGGCGGTCTCCTTCGTCGGCTCGACCCCGATCGCCCGCTACGTCTACGAGAACGGCACCCGCTACGGCAAGCGCGTCCAGGCCCTCGGCGGCGCGAAGAACCACATGCTGGTCCTGCCCGACGCCGACCTGGACCTGGCCGCCGACTCCGCCGTCAACGCCGGATTCGGCGCCGCCGGCGAGCGCTGCATGGCCGTGTCCGTGCTGGTCGCCGTCGACCCGATCGGCGACGACCTGGTCGCCAAGATCGCCGAGCGGGTGGCCAAGCTGCGCGTGGGCCCCGGCTGCTCCGCGACCTCGGAGATGGGCCCGCTCGTCACCGGCGTGCACCGTGACAAGGTCACCTCCTACCTGGACGCGGGCCTCGAGGCCGGCGCCACCCTGGTCGTGGACGGCCGCAAGCACCCGATCGACTCCACCTCCGAGACCGGTATCGACACCGCCGACGGCTTCTGGCTCGGCCCGACGCTGTTCGACCACGTCAACCGGGACATGCCGATCTACACCGACGAGATCTTCGGCCCGGTGCTCTCCGTCGTGCGCGCCAAGTCCTACGAGGAGGCGCTGGAGCTGATCAACTCCAACCCCTACGGCAACGGCACCGCCATCTTCACCAACGACGGCGGCGCCGCCGCGAAGTTCCGCAACGAGGTCGAGGTCGGCATGGTCGGCATCAACGTCCCGATCCCGGTCCCCGTCGCCTACTACTCCTTCGGCGGCTGGAAGGCCTCGCTGTTCGGCGACTCGCACGCCTACGGCACCCAGGGCGTCCACTTCTACACCCGCACCAAGGCCGTCACCCAGCGCTGGCTCGACCCCTCGCACGGCGGCATCAACCTCGGCTTCCCGACCAACGGCTGAGCCGATCCGAGCCGGCTGGGCCGGCTGTACGGGACAAGCCCCGACGTGGTTGCGCGCTCCGCTGCGCGCCACGCCGGGGCTTTGCCGTTGTGTCTGTCGCTATACGACAAACCACTTACCCACTCGTCCGGGCTCGTTCATTGCGCGTACCGAAATACGCAGTTTGACCGATGTGTCGCCCCTACCTCAGAGCTGATGCTTGATCACATGGAGCTGAACGGCTCCGCGCACAGACGACACTCACGGGGAGGGCGGCATGGTCAAGTACCAGTCGATCAACGAGCTCTTCGCAGCACAGGACGGCCTCGCGACCAGGAGCCAGCTGCTCGCGTTGGGCGTCCCGGCGTCCACCATCAGGTATCGGGAGCGTCCGCAGGGGCCGTGGCGCCGCGTCCTCAAAGGCACCGTCTCCAACCGCGGCGGCCCGCTCACCCGCTGGCAGCGGCTGCGCGCGGCACTGCTCTTCGCCGGTCCGGGGGCCTTGGTGACGGGCTTCGCGGCGCTCTGGGCCTACCGCATCGGCCTCGGCACCGGGTTCGGCGTGCGCGTGCTGATTCCGCACGCGCGGCGGCTCAAGTCGGACGGCTTCGTCGTGGTGACCAGGACCACCCGGCTGCCGCCGCCCGTCGTCATCGGCCACTGCGCCCTCGCCCCGCCCGCCCGCGCCACCGTGGACGCCTGCCTGCGCGCGCGAAGTATCGAGGTCGTGCGCGCGGTCGTGGCAGCCGTCGTACGCAGCAGGTTGTGCACCCCGGCCGAACTCGCGCGCGAACTCGAGGCGCACCAGGTCCAGCACTCCGCCCGACTCAGAGCCGTGCTGTCTCGCGGTCAGCCTCGGCACGCCCGCCCGATCCTGCGCGCCCCCACCCAGCCGGCCCGCTCGATCGCGCGATGACCAGCAGCCACGCGCCGCACCAGCACACGGAGCCGAGGATGTCGGAGAGCCAGTGGAAGTTGGACCACAGCAGGCCGAAGACCGTGAGTACGAGCAGGCCCGCCGCCGCGCCGCCGAGGGCCAGGCGCGCGGTACGCCCCTGCCACACGAAGACACCGAGGAGGAACGCTGACATGCCGTAACAGCACAGGGCGTCGGCAGTGTGCCCGGACGGGAAGAAGCCGAGATTCGCGTTGCCCAGCACGACTTCACCCGGGCCCGGGCGCGCGACCCAGAGCTTCAGCGGAATGACGCTCGCCAGCACCACCAGGGCGCCGATCGTCGGCACCACGGGCCGCCACGACCGCCGCCGCCACGCGGCGTACCCGGTCACGACGACCAGGCACAGCAGCGCGGGCTCCTGATTCCCGAGGTCCGCGCACCCCCGGCCGATCCGCACCAGCCAGTCCAGGCTCGGCGAGGTGGCCGCGCTCTGGATGGCGTTGCGGACGTGGACGTCGATGCGGGTGACCACGCCGTGCGAGAGCACCTGCCACAGCAGCACAGCGAACGCGCCGAGCAGCACGCTCGGCGCGATCCATCCTCGACGACTCCACCCGACCATCGACCCCGACCCTACGCCCTCACACCCCACCCGACCGAGCCTAGCTTCCGCACGCCGGAAGCACTGCCAAACCGGGACCCCTGCCAAACCGGAACCACTGCCAAACCGGAGCCACTGCCAAACCGGAGCCACGCCGAACGGGAACCACTGTCGTCCGCGGCGCCATGGGAGCACGCGCCATGAACACGGCGGTGCGGTGGCCCGGATCCGGGCCACCGCACCGTGCGCCGAGGGGAACCGCTGCGTCACGCAGTGCTCCACTTGCCGCTACCGCTTGTGGCGGTGGGTCTGGTCGATTCAGTTGTGGGTCCGGCTCTTCGGTCGGGCTGCTACGCCCGCGTGGCCACGCGGCTGCCATGCCCACGTGGCCTGGCGGGTGCTACGCCTGCGCGGTCTCGCGCTCGAACGCGGCCTCGATGATGTCGAGTCCCTCGTTCAGCAGGTCCTCGCCGATCACCAGCGGCGGCAGGAAGCGCAGCACGTTGCCGTAGGTGCCGCAGGTCAGCACGATCAGGCCCTGCGCGTGGCAGGCCTTGGCGATGCGGGCCGTGAGGTCGGCGTCGGCGTCCTTGGTGCCGGGCTTGACCAGCTCGACCGCGATCATGGCGCCGCGGCCGCGGACCTCGCCGATCTGCGCGAAGCGCTCGGCCAGCTTGCCCAGGCGCGGCAGCATGATCTCGCCGATGCGGCGGGCGGCGCCGGGCAGGTCCTGCGCGCGCATCGTGTCCAGGGCGCCGAGGGCGGCGGCGCAGGCCACCGGGTTGCCGCCGTAGGTGCCGCCGAGGCCGCCGGCGTGCGCGGCGTCCATGATCTCGGCGCGACCGGTCACGCCGGCCAGCGGGAGGCCGCCGGCCAGGCCCTTGGCGGTGGTGACGAGGTCGGGCACGATGCCCTCGTGATCGCAGGCGAACCAGTCGCCGGTGCGGCAGAAGCCGGTCTGGATCTCGTCCGCGATGAACACGATGCCGTTCGCCTTGCAGAACTCGGCGATGCGCGGCAGGAAGCCGAGCGGCGGCTCGATGAACCCGCCCTCGCCCTGGATCGGCTCGATCACGACTGCGGCCACGTTCTTGGCGCCGACCTGCTTCTCGATCTGCGAGATCGCCTGCGCGGCGGCCTCCTCGGCGCAGTTGTCGGGACCGGTCGGCCAGTGGAACGGATAGGCCATCGGCACCCGGTAGACCTCGGGGGCGAACGGGCCGAAGCCGTCCTTGTACGGCATGTTCTTCGCGGTCAGCGCCATGGTCAGGTTGGTGCGGCCGTGGTAGCCGTGGTCGAACACCACGACGGCCTGCCGCTTGGTGTAGGCGCGGGCGATCTTCACCGCGTTCTCCACCGCCTCGGCACCCGAGTTGAACAGGGCCGACTTCTTCGCGTGGTCGCCCGGGGTCAGCTCGGCGAGCTGCTCGCACACGGCGACGTACGACTCGTAGGGGGTGACCATGAAGCACGTGTGGGTGAACCGGCGCAGCTGCTCGGCGGCCCGGTTCACCACGGCCTCGGCGCTGTTGCCCACGCTGGTCACGGCGATGCCGGAGCCGAAGTCGATCAGCGAGTTGCCGTCGACGTCCACGACCACACCGCCGCCCGCCTGCGTGACGAACACCGGCAGCGTGGTGGACACGCCGTTGGCCACGACCGCGTTACGCCGCTCGAACAGCTCCCGCGAGAGCGGCCCGGGAATCTCGGTGACGAGGCGACGTTCCTGCGCAAGCGTGGGACCGCCGTGGGCGAGCGCGGACATTGGGGACTCCATTCGTCATGCGGGAGGGCTTGAGACCGACCCTAGCCAAGGTCTTGCCGGATGGCACTTCGCAGATCGTCGCCAATATCGGGACGGACCTTCGCAGACTGTCGGATCGGACCGAGGGGACCGGATCAGACCGGATCGGATCGGATCGGATCGGACGGGACCGCCTGACCCGCGCACCGCTTCGGATCGGACCCGACCCGACCCCTGCATCGCACCGGATCGGATCGGATCGGACCATGCCGGACCGCTCGACCCGACCATCGCTTCGGACCGGACATAGAGCATCACCTCGCCCCGGATCCGATCGTCCCATCGCCCGCAGACCTTCCCGACCCCGCCTCGTCGGCCCTGCTCACACCCGTCCGCTCCGGGTTGCGTCTGCCCACGTTCTTCCCACGGGCGATAGTTCCGCCGGCGTTCCACCGGCGCCGTGTCCCGTTCGACGTGCGCGCCGACGAGGCATCGCGTCCGCCACCGCGCCCCCCACCCTGTTTTCCACACTGCACCGCTCACTCGTGCCCCCGCGGCGCTGCTCACCCTGTCCCCGCATCGACCTGACGGCGCATCGATTCTCCGGTCGGCCGATTCACCGATTCGCCGACCCGCCGCCGTGGCAGACGACTTATCCGCGTGGGTCACGCTCGATACCATCGATCCGACAGGTCATCAGGTGCGTCATCAGCAGGGGAGCGGCACAGTGACGGTGGACCAGGACGCGGCGGACGGGTCCGCGGCCCGACGACAGGGCATGCGGGAGGGCTGGTACCCGTGTCCGAGCGGGCAGCCGCAGCTGCGCTACTGGACCGGCTCGGCGTGGACCGACCAGGTCCGGCCGGACCTGGTCAGCTGGGTGCACGGGGATCGGCTGCTGGACGTGCCGGGGGTCTTCGCCTTCGGGCGCACGGAGGGCGACGGGGACGGGGGACGGCCGGGGCCGCTGCCGCCGCACGTGTGGCGGCGTGCGCGGCTGGCGCTGATTCTGCTGGTGCCGATCTATGTGGGGCTGCTGCTGCCGCTCGGCTACGGCCTTTCCTACATCGGGCTGCCCGCGGTGCCGCAGCTGACCGTGCTGATCGTCGTGGTGGCGTGCGGGGTCTACGGGCGCTGGCACATCGTGCTGCGCTGGCTCTACCTGCGCTACCGGCCCGAGCCGCCGAAGCCCGCGCCGGTGCCCAAGCCGCGGCCCGACCTGTGGGCGGACCTGCGGGCGGCCGGGTACATGGACGCGGCGCAGCGGTTGGACGAGGAGGTCGCGACCGGTGAGCTGACCGACGTGGACTACGTCCGGGTGGCGCGGGTCGTGCAGCGCACGGTGCGGCAGAACGGGCCGCAGCAGCTCGCGCCGATAGCGACCGCGATCCAGGAGAAGGGCGGCGGCGCGTTCCTGCACCCCTCCGGGCAGCGCGACCTGCCGATGCCCCGGCTGGTGCAGCACGACCTCGTCACCGGGCAGGCGCGGCTGGGCATCGCGGCCGAGACCGACCGGAACCCGGCCACGCACCAGCGGGAGTGGTTCGCCCTCGACACCGAGGTCCTGCGCACCTCGATGCTCGTGGTCGGGCCGCCCGGTGCCGGCAAGACGCGCTCCTTCGCCCGGCCGATCATCGAGCTGCTCGGGCTCCAGACGCTGGTCGGGCTGGCCTCCGTGGTCGTCATCGACCCGACCGGGTCGGCGTTCGACGCGCGGCAGCTGCCGGACTTCTTCGACGTGGACATCGACCCGAACGTCCCGGCCGGGCCGAACTCCTGGGGCTTCGACCTGTTCGGCGGCGCCAGCGGGCCCGAGGAGGCCGCGGACCGGCTGGCCGGGGCGGTGCTGCCGCCGGACAGCGCGGTGCGCGACCCCGCGGTGGACTCGGCCGCGCGCAACACGCTCTACTCGATCATCTCCGGGTTCACCGAGCGCAACGGGCGCTATCCGCGGCTGCGCGAGCTGATCGACGACGTGCTCGCACACAGCCCGGTGCCGCTGCTCAACGAGCGGCTGCGGCTGCTCGACCGGCCGCAGCTGATCGACCTGTTCGACGGGCGCACCCGCAAGTTCTCCATGCGCGACATCGACCGGCCGCTGCGGGTGCGCATCGCCCTGCCCGAGGGCAGTTCGCCGCAGGCCGCGCGGATACTGGCCCGGCTGGCCATCGCCCAGTTCGTGCAGGTCGTGGCGGCCCCGGAGGCCAACCGCGAGGTGTTCAAGGGACTGGTCGTGGACGAGGCGGGGCGCTTTGTGGACGAGTACGTGGTCCAGGGCCTGCAGCGGGCCCGCGCGGCGAACGCGGGGATCGTGCTGCTGACGCAGTCGCTCGCCCAGTTCCCCGAGCACCTGCGCTCGGCCGTGTTCACGGCGACCGGGTGCAAGGCCGTGTTCGCCGGAGTCGAGCCGGCCGACGCGCGCTACTTCGCCGACTACTGGGGCACGGCCTGGTCGGCCGAGACGACGGTCACGACCGGCTCGTCCACCACCACAAGCACCGGCCACGTCTCCTCGCCCGGCTCGTCCGGACGCTTCGGGCGCGGCGAGAAGTCGGTGGTGCAGTCACTCACCGGGTCCTCGAGCACGCAGTACCAGCGGTCGGTGGCGACGCGGGCGGTGGAGCGGTACGTCTGGTCGCCCTCGGACATCATCAACGAGGTGCCGGTCGGGCACGCGCTGATCTCGCTGGCCACGCCGGACGGCATCCGCACCCCGCCGGTGCTGGTGAATCTCCGGGCCTGATCACCGAGCGCCGTTGCTTTGCAACCTGAGGGCGTCGGCCGGATTTCCCCGCCAAGGTGTAGCGAGACACGTCCGCGGCGGGGAAATTAGGGTGGCGGGAGTGATCGCCGCTGTCCCGAGGTCTGAGGGAGTCACCCGTGTCCGCTGAGTCCACCGAGCCCACCGCACCGCGCAGTTTCTGGCTGGCCGGGCGACCGGCGACCGGGGCCGGTTCTTTCGAGGTGCGCAACCCCTACGACGGCAGCCTGGTCGCGACCGTCTCGGTCCCGACGGACGAGCAGGTGGAGCAGGCCGTCGCGGCCGCGCACGCCGCCGTACCGGCCACGACCGCGCTCTCCGCGCACGCCCGGGCCAGTGCGCTCGACCACGTCGCGCGCCGGCTCGGCGAGCGGACCGAGGAGATCGCGCAGCTGATCACGGCCGAGAACGGCAAGCCGATCAAGTGGGCCCGCGGCGAGGTCGGGCGCGCGGTGTCGGTGTTCCGCTGGGCGGCCGAGGAGGCGCGGCGGTTCGGCGGCGAGGTGCAGCGGCTCGACACCGACGCTGCCGCGGCCGGGCGCACCGCGATCGTGCGGCGCTTCCCCAAGGGCGCGGTGCTGGGCATCTCGCCGTTCAACTTCCCGCTCAACCTGGCCGCGCACAAGGTCGCCCCGGCCATCGCGGCGGGCGCGCCGATCCTGCTCAAGCCCGCTCCGGCCACGCCGCTGGCGGGGCTGCTGATCGGTGAGCTGCTGGCCGAGACCGACCTGCCCGAGGGCAGCTGGTCCATCCTGCCGGTGCCCAACGAGCGGATGGCCGCGCTCACCACGGACCCGCGCCTGCCGGTCATCTCGTTCACCGGCTCCACCGTCGTGGGCGAGCTGATCCAGGGCCAGGCGCCGCACAAGCACGTCACGCTGGAGCTCGGCGGGAACGCGGCGGCGGTCGTGCTGGCGGATTACAGCACCGAGGACGACCTGGACTGGGCCGCCAACCGCATCGCCACCTTCGCCAACTACCAGGGCGGGCAGTCCTGCATCTCGGTGCAGCGGGTGATCGCGGACCGGGCGGTCTACGACCGGCTCGCCGCGAAGATCGTCGACGCGGTGGCCCGGCAGGGCGTGGGCGCGCCGACCGACCCGGCCACCGACGTCGGTCCGCTGATCAACGAGGCGGCGGCGCAGCGGGTGGAGCAGTGGGTGAACGAGGCCGTGGACGCCGGCGCCAAGCTGCTGGCCGGCGGCACCCGCGAGGGCGCCACGTACGCCCCGACCGTGCTGGCCGAGGTGCCCCACGACGCGAAGGCGCTGTGCGAGGAGATCTTCGGTCCGGTGCTGGTGCTGCAGGTCGTGGACGGCGTGGACGAGGCGTTCGCGGCGGTCAACGACTCGAAGTACGGGCTGCAGGCGGGTGTGTTCACGCACAACCTGCAGCACGCGTTCCGGGCGCACCGCGAGCTCGAGGTGGGCGGCGTGGTGATCGGGGACGCGCCGAGCTTCCGGGCCGACCAGATGCCGTATGGCGGCGCGAAGGCCTCGGGCGTCGGCCGCGAGGGCGTGAAGTACGCGATGGCGGACTACACCTACGAGCGGGTGCTGGTACTGACGGGCATCGACCTCTGAGACGGCTGCGGCGGGACGCCTGAACGCGTCTGACGTCGACTCAGCTCGCCTCAGCCTTCGAAGCCCTCTCGAAGCCCTCGGAGCCTTCGCGGCCTTCGAAGCCCTCGAACCCGACCTCCCCGGACGCCGTGACGGTGCCCTCCTGCCGGATCTCGAACCGGCCCGACTCCTCGACCTCGACGGTCGCGGGCGGGTCGGGTTCGGTGAACCGGGTGGCCCTGAGCGCGCAGGAGATCATCCGCAGCTCGGGTCGGCCGCGCTGCAGGGCCGCGGCCTGACGCACGGCGCTGATGAGGGTGACGCCGGTGATGTGGTCGCTCGGGTGGTCGTGCAGGAACGGGTGGTGCGGGTCGGCCGGGACGATGCGGGTCGTGCCCTGCCCGTCCACGGCCACCAGCACGTCGTGCGGGTTGAAGACGCCGACGCGGTCGGGCGCGACCAGTTCCTCGCAGCTTGCTGGATCGGTGCCCGCCGCGGACTCGGTCTCCTCGCGCACCAGCTTCCGTCGGTTGCGTACGGCGCGGTACGCGGCGAGGCTGAGCACCCGGGCCATGCCGTCGGCCCGCGCGAACGGCGTGTTGTGCGCCGAGAGCTCGACGGTCAGCGCGAGGCTGTGCGGCGGGCCGGAGGCGGCCGCGCCGACGCGCCTGACTTGGGCCGCGCAGGTGATTTCCAGGCCGCTCTGGTGCTCCGTCGGCTCGGCGGCGGGGTCGAGGACGAAGCTGAGCTCCTCGATCACCAGCCGCGATGCGGGGTCGACGCCGTAGTACCGCAGCGGCAGGAAGACGCCGAGCTGGCGCAGTGTCTCGGGGACCATCAGCGGGTCGGGTCTGCCGGCGTGTGCGGCGCCCGGGTCGTGCCCGGTCCTGGTCCGCGGCCACTGGGCCACCGCGCGAAAGGCGTCGTGGCCGCTCGGGCGCACGTCGGCGAGCAGCACCTGGGAGGGCGCGAGGCGGTGTACGAACTCCTTCGCCGCCAAGGCGGACCGGTGCACGGCTGGTTCGCTGAGCAGGTCGATATCCGTCATGGGTACAGGTAAAGGAGCCGGGGTGGAGCGCGCATCTCGGCCGGTCCCCGCGCGGGCGGGAGCCGGACGCACGACCATTCGGGGTCTCTGACGGCCCGTCGGGACGCGCCGCGGGCGTCAGCCCCCGATTGGAGCGGTTCGGGCCCTGCGCCACAATGGCCCTCATGAACGCGAGCAGCTCTTCCCGGCGCATCGTCATCCTCGGGTCCACCGGTTCGATCGGCACACAGGCGATCGACGTGGTGCGGCGCAATCCGGACCGGTTCCGCGTGGTCGCGCTGGCGGCGGGCGGGGCGAACCCGCGACTGCTCGCGCAGCAGGCGCTCGACCTCGAGGTCGAGGTGGTGGCGGTGGCCAAGGGCACGGCCGCGCAGGACGTGCAACTCGAGCTCTATGCCGAGGTACAGCGGCGCGGGTACGCGGTCGGCGAGGCGCGGCTGCCGAAGCTGACGGCGGGGCCCGACGCGGTGGTGGAGCTCGCGGAGTACGACTGCGACGTCGTGCTCAACGGCATCGACGGCGCGGCGGGGCTGCTGGCCACGCTCGCGGCGCTCAAGGCCGGGCGCACGCTCGCCCTGGCCAACAAGGAGTCGCTGATCATCGGCGGCGACCTGGTGACCTCGCTGGCGGCGCCCGGGCAGATCGTCGCGGTGGACTCCGAGCACTCCGCGCTGGCCCAGTGCCTGCGCGGGGGCACGGCGGCCGAGGTGCGCAAGCTCATCGTCACCGCGAGCGGCGGGCCCTTCCGCGGGCGCAAGCGCGAGGACCTGCACGACGTCACGCCGGAGCAGGCGTTGGCCCACCCGACCTGGGCGATGGGGCCGCTGGTCACGATCAACTCGGCCACGCTGGTCAACAAGGGCCTCGAGGTGATCGAGGCGCACCTGCTCTACGGCGTGCCCTTCGACCGGATCGAGGTCGTGGTGCACCCGACCTCGGTCGTGCACTCCATGGTGGAGTTCGCCGACGGCTCGACCCTGGCCCAGGCCTCGCCGCCGGACATGCGCATCCCGATCGCGCTGGGCATGGGCTGGCCGGAGCGGGTCGCCGACGCGGCCCCGGCCTGCGACTGGACCAAGGCGGCGACCTGGGAGTTCTTCCCGCTGGACGAGGAGGCCTTCCCGGCGGTGGGGCTGGCCAAGCACGTGGGCGCGGCCGGCGGGACGATGCCCGCAGTGTTCAACGGGGCGAACGAGGCCTGCGTGGGGGCGTTCCTGGAGGGGCGCATCCCGTTCACCGGGATCGTGGAGACGGTGGCGGCCGTGGTGGCCGAGCACGAGGCCTCGGCCGAACGGGTGGGGGCCGGCGGGCTCGACCTGGACGCGGTGCTCGCGGCGGACGCGTGGGCGCGGGAACGGGCGGCGCGCCTCGCCCTGGCTCGGTAGGGTGGCCCGATCGGCGCACTGCGCCGCCCGCCGTCGGCGAAGTGGGTGACCCGCGTTACGCCGCTGCGGTGACGGTCGGAGGAACTTTCCGATGGTCCTCGCGCGTCTGTCCCTGTGACGGGTATAGGGGCGCGGGAGACTGGTGAACAGGCAAGCGAAGGCGGGAAATCGAGCGTGGGTGTCGTAGGCGCGCTGTTGTTCGTGCTCGCTCTGTTGCTCTCGATCGTGTTGCACGAGGCGGGCCACATGTGGTGTGCGCGCTGGTCGGGCGGCAAGGTCACGGAGTTCTTCGTCGGGTTCGGGCCGAAGCTGTGGTCCTTCCGCAAGGGCGAGACGGAGTACGGGGTCAAGGCCATCCCGGCCGGAGGCTACGTCAAGATCGTCGGCATGACCGATCTCGACGAGATCGAGCCGGGCGACGAGGAGCGGGCGCTCAAGAACAAGCCCGCCCGCAACCGCCTGCTCACGCTCTCCGCCGGTTCGCTCATGCACTTCCTGATCGCACTGCTGCTCTTCACCTTCGTGCCGATGCTCTTCGGCCTGCAGCAGAGCACCAACACGGTGGGCACCGTCTCGGCGTGCATGGTGCCGAGCGGCAAGAACGCCGGATCGACCACGGCTTGCACGGCCGGCCAGGTCAGCCCCGCCGCCGCGGCCGGCCTCGTCGCCGGAGACAAGATCACCGCCGTCGACGGCAAGACCGTCACGGACGCGACCTCGATGGTGGACGCGCTGCACGCGCTGCCCGGCGGCAAGGTCGCCCGGATCACCGTGCTCGAGCCGTCCGGGCAGACCAAGGTGCTCGAGGTCAAGCCCGTCGGCGGCGCCACGGTCACCGAGACGAACGGCAGCACCGGCACCGGCAGCGTCATCGGGTTCATCCCCGGCACCGTGCAGGTGCGGCAGAACCCGGTCGCCGCGGTCAAGACCAGCGGCGACGACTTCTGGATCTCGATCAAGGGCACCTTCCAGGGCCTGGCCTCGATCCCGGCGTCCATCCCGAAGCTGTTCCAGTCCACCGTGGACCACTCCCAGCGCTCGACCGACAGCCCGGTGGGCGTGGTCGGCATGGCGCAGGCCAGCGGCACCCTGTTCCAGCAGGGCGGCGTGGGGGCGGTATTGCTGCTGGTGGCCGAGGTCAACGTGTTCATCGGCGTGTTCAACCTGCTGCCGATCCTCCCACTGGACGGCGGGCACATCGCGATCCTGCTCTACGAGGAGGGCCGCCGGCGGATCTACCGGCTGCTGCGCCGGCCCGAACCCGGCCGGGTGGACATCAACAAGATGATCCCGGTGGCCTACGTCTTCCTCATGGTCTTCGTCTGCCTGACCGTGCTTCTGGTCGCCGCGGACATCACCAACCCGATCCGCTTGGGCTAGTCGGCGGTATCCCGGCACCCCGTCTCCCGGTGAAGATCGGGTGAAGACCGGGTGCCGCTCGGCGACCGGAGTACACCGCTGAGAAGGACGTGCCGTAGCGTGGATGGGTAGCAGCCTCGTCTGCCGATCAGAATCTTGGTTAGAGCACGACCGCCACGACCCAGGGAGAACCCGACCCGATGACCGCTGTCGCACTCGGCACTCCGTCCGTGCCGGCCAAGCCGCTTTCGCCCCGCCGCGTCTCGCGGCAGATCCACGTGGGCTCCGTCCCGGTGGGCGGGGACGCGCCGGTGTCGGTGCAGTCGATGACCACGACGCTCACCTCGGACGTGAACGCCACGCTGCAGCAGATCGCCCAGCTGACCGCCTCGGGCTGCCAGATCGTGCGGGTGGCCGTGCCCTCGCAGGACGACGCCGACGCGCTGCCGACGATCGCGAAGAAGTCGCAGATCCCGGTGATCGCCGACATCCACTTCCAGCCCAAGTACGTCTTCGCCGCCCTCGACGCCGGCTGCGCCGCGGTGCGGGTGAACCCGGGCAACATCCGCAAGTTCGACGACCAGGTCGGGGAGATCGCCCGGCGGGCGAAGTACCTCGGCACCCCGATCCGGATCGGGGTCAACGCCGGCTCGCTCGACCCGCGGCTCTACGAGAAGTACGGCAAGGCGACCCCGGAGGCGCTGGTCGAGTCCGCGCTGTGGGAGTGCTCGCTGTTCGAGGAGCACGACTTCCGGGACATCAAGATCTCGGTGAAGCACAACGACCCGGTCGTGATGATCCAGGCCTACCGCCAGCTCGCGGCCGCCTGCGACTACCCGCTGCACCTCGGCGTGACCGAGGCGGGCCCGGCGTTCCAGGGCACGATCAAGTCCGCGGTGGCCTTCGGCGCGCTGCTGGCGGAGGGCATCGGCGACACCATCCGGGTCTCGCTCTCGGCCCCGCCGGTGGAGGAGGTCAAGGTCGGCACGCAGATCCTGGAGTCGCTCGGGCTGCGCAAGCGCGGCCTCGAGATCGTCTCCTGCCCGTCCTGCGGGCGGGCTCAGGTGGACGTCTACACCCTGGCCGACCAGGTCTCCGCGGCGCTCGAGGGCCTGGACGTGCCGCTGCGGGTGGCCGTGATGGGCTGTGTGGTCAACGGACCCGGCGAGGCCCGCGAGGCCGACCTGGGCGTGGCCTCGGGCAACGGCAAGGGCCAGATCTTCGTGCGCGGCGAGGTCATCAAGACCGTCTCCGAGGCCAAGATCGTCGAGACCCTGGTCGAGGAGGCCGCCCGCCTGGCCGAGGAACTCGGCGCGGACCTGGGCGAGGGCGAGCCCCAGGTGTCGGCGGGCTGAAACGCCCCGGTCACCTGGCCGAAACGCCTCGTTGACCGTCTTGGTGTGCTCGGCGGCGGCCCCGGCCGCCGCCGAGTCCGGCCCGAGTCCGGCATCGAGTCCCGTCCGAAGAACCGACGCAGGGCTTAGAGTGGTCCCGTGCCCTTCGAGTCGGTCCGCGCCCGCACGGGTGGCGCCGTGTCCCCGTCGTCCGCGCCGCGTCGCGCCCCGGGGGTGAGCCCGCGGTGAACATGGTGACGCGGCTGCTCTCGCCCTCCTCCGCCGCCCGCGTACTCGGGCCGGGAGATCTCGGCGAGGTGCTCGACCTGCTCGCCCGCGACCCGGTCGACAACGTCTTCATCGCCTCCCGGGTGGCCGCCGCAGGCCTCGACCCGTGGCAGCTCGGCGGCGAACTGTGGGGCTTCCACGTCGGCGGCCGGCTCGCGTCCATGTGCTTCTCCGGGGCGAACCTGGTGCCGGTGTGCGCGACGCCCGAGTCGGTGCGCGCCTTCGCCGACCGCGCCCGCAAGCAGGGGCGCCGCTGTTCCTCGATCGTCGGCCCGCGCGAACCCGTGCTCGACCTGTGGTCCTACCTCGGCGCGCACTGGGGCCGGCCGCGCGAGGTGCGGGCCAGCCAGCCGGTGATGGTCATCCGCGAGTCCTCGCCCACCGTCGCCCCCGACTTCCGGGTACGCCCGGTGCGCCCGGCCGAGCTCGACGCGCTCATGCCGGCCTGCGTGGCCATGTTCACCGAAGAGGTCGGCGTCTCCCCGGTGGGGGCCGACGGCGGCCACGGCTACCGGCAGCGGGTGGCCGAGCTGATCGGCGCCGGGCGCGCGTTCGCCTGGATCGACCGCGGCGAGGTCGTGTTCAAGGCCGAGATCGGCGCCGTCACCCGCGAGGCGTGCCAGATCCAGGGCGTCTGGGTCAACCCGCGCTTCCGCGGCCAGCGCATCTCCGAGGCCGGGATGTCGGCCGTGGTGGAGTACGCGCTGCGCGACTTCGCGCCGCTGGTCTCCTTGTACGTCAACGATTTCAACGCCCCGGCCCGCGCGGCCTACCACCGCGTCGGCTTCCGCGAGGTCTCCGAGTTCGCCTCGGTGCTGTTCTGAGCTCCCGCACCCTGCACGCCCCCGTGGAAGTCCGGTGAGAGGCCTGCCGCGGCGGCGGATCGGGTGATCCGTTCGGCGCGCGGCCCCGGGCCCGATATCCTCGGGTGTCGATTGTCCGTTCCGTCTCCGAGGAGTCCCGCAGTGATCTCGCGCATGTCGTCGCTGTTCCTTCGCACCCTTCGCGATGATCCGGCCGACGCCGAGGTGCCGAGCCACAAGCTCCTCGTGCGCGCCGGCTACGTCCGCCGCGTCGCCCCGGGCATCTACTCCTGGCTGCCGCTGGGCAAGATGGTGCTCGACAACGTCGCGCGCGTGGTCAAGGAGGAGATGGACCGCTTCGGCGCGCAGGAGGTGCACTTCCCGGCGCTGCTGCCGCGCGAGTTCTACGAGGCCACCGGCCGCTGGACCGAGTACGGCGAGAACCTCTTCCGGCTCAAGGACCGCAGGGGCAACGACTACCTGCTCGGTCCGACCCACGAGGAGATGTTCACCCTGCTGGTCAAGGGCGAGTACTCGTCCTACAAGGACCTGCCGGTGAACCTCTACCAGATCCAGACCAAGTACCGGGACGAGGCCCGTCCGCGGGCCGGCATCCTGCGCGGGCGCGAGTTCGTGATGAAGGACTCGTACTCGTTCGACCTCGACGACGAGGGCCTCAAGCGCTCCTACGAGCTGCACCGCGAGGCCTATATCAGGATCTTCACGCGGCTCGGGATGGACTACCGGATCGTCTCGGCGATGTCCGGCGCGATGGGCGGCTCGGCCTCCGAGGAGTTCCTGGCCCCGGCGCCGACCGGCGAGGACACCTTCGTCCAGTGCGGCAACTGCGACTACGCGGCCAACACCGAGGCCTTCGAAGGCCGCCCGGGCACCGAGATCGACGCGTCCGCCGAGCCGGCCGCGCAGGTCTATGAGACCCCGGACACGCCCACGATCGAGTCGCTGGTGACGCTGTTCCGCGGCTTCGAGGGCTTCGAGCAGACCACGGCGGCGAACACGCTCAAGAACGTGGTGGTGAAGCTGCGCCACCCCGGGAAGAAGGACCCGGAGATCCTCGTCGTCGGCGTGCCCGGAGACCGCGAGGTCGACCTCAAGCGCCTCGAGGCCGCGGTGAGCCCGGCCGAGATCGAGCTGTTCGAGGCCGAGGACTTCGCCAAGCACCCGGCCCTGGTGCGCGGCTACATCGGCCCGCAGGCCCTGGCAGAGGCCGGATACACCTACCAGGTGGACCCGCTGGTGGTGCCGGGCTCGTCCTGGATCACCGGGGCGAACGAGCCGGGCCGGCACGCCGCGCACGTGGTGTACGGGCGCGACTTCACCCCCTCGGGGACGATCGGGGCCGCCGAGGTGCGCGCCGGTGACCCGTGCCCGCGCTGCGGTTCGCCGGTCAGCATCGACCGCGGGATCGAGATCGGACACATCTTCCAGCTCGGGCGCAAGTACGCCGACGCCTTCGGGCTCGACGTGCTCGGCCCGGACGGCAAGCCGGTGCGGGTGACCATGGGCTCCTACGGCATCGGCGTCTCGCGCGCGGTGGCGGCCGTGGCCGAGCAGCGGCACGACGCGCTCGGCCTGGTCTGGCCGCGCGAGATCGCTCCGGCGGACGTGCACCTGGTGGCCACCGGCAAGGACGACGCCGTGTACGAGGCGGCCGCGCGCATCGCCGCCGACCTCGACGCGGCCGGCCTGCGGGTGCTGTTCGACGACCGGCGCTCGGCCTCGCCCGGGGTGAAGTTCAAGGACGCCGAGCTGATCGGCGTGCCGACGATCGTGGTGGTGGGCAAGGGCCTGGCCGACGGCGTGATCGAGGTCAAGGACCGGGCGACCGGCGAGCGCCGGGACGTGCCGCTGGCCGAACTCGTCGCCACGCTCGCGGGCTGACGAGCGGAGACTGGCTTTCCGGGGCCCCGGGAGCGACTACCCTGTTGGGTGCGCGGTTCGAGGTCCGCGCCGCGCCCCGGAAATGCGGGCGTGCGCAGGCGTGCCCCTGCGCTCTCCCTCCCGCCGTCCCCCGCACCATCGAGGAGCAGAAGTCCGATGAGCCCCGCCGCCCGCGCCGAATTCGACGGGACCAAGCTCCGCGTCCAGCTGGAGCCGGTGGTCTCCGAGCTGGGCTATGACCTCGAGGAGGTCGTGGTCCAGCGGGCCGGCAGCCGGCGGCTGCTGCGAGTGGTGGTGGACGCCGACGGCGGGATCAGCCTGGACGACATCGCCGAGGTGAGCCAGGCGGTCTCCGCCGCCCTGGACGAGGGCGAGCAGATGGGCGAGCACGCCTACGACCTCGAAGTCACCTCGCCGGGGGTGAGCCGGCCGCTGACCGAGCCGCGACACTGGCGGCGGGCCGCCGGACGGCTGGTGCAGGCGACGCTGACGGCCGGAGGCGAGATCACCGGCCGGGTGGTGGAGGCCGACGACGAGGGCGTCACCCTCGAACTGCCCGGGAAGAAGCCGGGACAGCCCGGTGAACGGCGCCGACTCGGGTACTCGGAACTGGGCAAGGGCAGGGTCCAGATCGAGTTCAACCGCCCCGGCGCCGACGGGGATCAGGCCTTGGACGACGAGGCCGACGAAGACGTGGACGTGGACGAGCAGAACTGAGGTACCGGTGGACATCGACATGAGGATGCTGCGCGATCTCGCGCAGGATCGGGAGATCTCGCTGGACCTGTTGTACGGGGCCATCGAGCAGGCGCTGCTGCACGCCTACGAGCACACCGACGGCGCCAGGTCCGGCGCCCGGGTGGAGCTGGACCGCAAGAGCGGGCACGTGAGCGTGTTCGTGAAGGAGACCGACGAGGCCGGCAGCCCGGTCGGGCTGGAGTTCGACGACACCCCGACCGGTTTCGGCCGGATCGCGGCCGCCACCGCCCGGCAGGTGATCGCGCAGAAGCTGCGCGAGGCCTCGGACGAGGCGGTGTTCAAGGACTTCGCCGCGCGCGAGGGCGACCTGGTCTCCGGCCGGGTGCAGCAGAGCGACGACCCCCGGCACGTGCTGGTGGAGATCGACTCGGGCAAGCAGGAGCGCTTCGAGGCGATGCTGCCCACGCCCGAGCAGGTCCCGGGCGAGCAGTACGCGCACGGCATGCGGATCAAGTGCCTGGTGGTGCAGGTGCGCCGCACCCCGCGCGGCCCTGCGGTGATCCTCTCGCGCAGCCACCCCAACCTGGTGCGCAAGCTCTTCGCGCTCGAGGTGCCCGAGGTCGCCGACGGCACGGTGGAGATCGCCGCGCTGGCCCGCGAGGCCGGGCACCGCACCAAGATGGCGGTGCGTTCGCGCAAGCCCGGGGTCAACGCCAAGGGCGCCTGCATCGGCCCGGTCGGCTCGCGCGTGCGCAACGTGATGACCGAGCTGCACGGCGAGAAGATCGACATCGTGGACTGGTCCGAGGACCCGGAGAAGCTGGTGGCCTCGGCGCTCTCGCCGGCCAAGGTCTCCCGGGTCAAGATCGTGGATCTGGAGAACCGCTCGGCCCAGGTGGTCGTGCCGGACTACCAGCTGTCGCTGGCCATCGGCAAGGAAGGGCAGAACGCCCGGCTCGCCGCGCGGCTGACCGGCTGGCGCATCGACATCAGGTCGGACGCCGATCCGGAGCGCTGAGTCCGTGCCCTGACATCCCTGACGCTTCGTCAGTCTCGGCCCCGGCGGGAACAAACGCCGGGGCCGAGGCGTTGTGGGTGCGAAGGCCGATCTTGCCCCGGTAAGAGTCGGCCATGATTAGCGGTAGCATGGAGTGTGACTGGCCTGCCGGTAACCCCCGAAGTCCACGGCGTCCCGACGCGCATGTGCGTCGGATGCCGGGAGCGGGGTGCGCAGGACCTGTTGCTCCGTGTCGTTGCGGAGGCTGGAGTCTCGGGTGGGTCCGAGGTCCGGCCTGATCCGCGGCGGCGCCTGCCGGGACGAGGCGCCTACGTGCATCCGCGTCCCGAGTGTCTCGCCCTCGCCGAGCGGAAGCGGGCTTTTCCGCGGGCCTTGCGCCTGCCTGGACCGCTTGACCTCGGCCAGTTGCACGTCGTACTCGACGTGCGACGGAGCGGTGAGTGAGGCAGGCTGACGGA
This sequence comes from Actinospica durhamensis, assembly GCF_018139695.1. Taxonomy (GTDB): domain Bacteria; phylum Actinomycetota; class Actinomycetes; order Streptomycetales; family Catenulisporaceae; genus Actinospica; species Actinospica durhamensis. The sequence continues at coordinate 43,589 of NZ_JAGSOG010000038.1, forward strand.
GGAGAGACAGGTCATGCGTTCCCGTCGGGAGTGCATGCGGGTACGGCGATATCAGGCGGAAGCAGGTTGAGAAACATCATGAGCACGCGATGAGCACACAGCGATGAGCACGCCCATGAAGTGACAGCGACGGTCGCGCGGACTGAGAAGACGCGGACCGAAGACAGGAGTGAAGTGGCCAAGGTCCGGGTCTATGAGCTCGCCAAGGATTTGGGTGTTGAGAGCAAGGTCGTCATGGCCAAGCTCCAAGACCTCGGTGAGTTCGTCCGTTCGGCGTCATCGACCATCGAGGCGCCCGTCGAGCGCAAGTTGAGAGATTCCCTCGCGGCCGAGGGTAAGGGAGCGTCCGCGCCTTCGCGGTCGAACGCCCCGCGGCCGACCCCCCAGCCGCGTCCCGTGGTACCGGGCCCCGGCCCGAAGCCGGGTCCCGCGGCAGCGGTCAAGCCGGGTCCTGGCGCGCCCAAGCCCGCCACCCC
>NZ_JAGSOG010000390.1 GCF_018139695.1 Actinospica durhamensis
AGGCGGCGCGGGCGGCGCGGGCGGGTCGGGGCGGTGCGGTGGATCACGGGTCCTCCCGGGCGTCCGGCCGCGCAACCGGCCGAAGGTCGGATGTTCTCACGGCGCGGCGTCAGTTTACTGACGCGTCCGGGGGCGTCCAGGGCGCCGGACGGCCCCGCCCGACGCCGCCGCGCGGACCAGCGCCAGGGCCCGGCGCGCGGGGTGAAAAACCGTAGTTCTTTCACTGGATCGGGTTACGTTTGCCGGAAACCGCCCAACGCGGCGGCCACGCGGCCTAAGCTCGGAAAGGTATGCGACGGGAGGCTGGAGTCGGGGTGAGGGTGGACGGCGTCGGGGGACCGCGGGGCAACCTCCCCATCGGCACCACCAGCTTCGTCGGGCGCCGCGCCGAACTCGCCGAGCTCGGCGACCTGCTCGCGGGCTCCCGGCTGGTCACCGTCACCGGCGTGGGCGGCGTGGGCAAGACCCGGCTCGCCCTGGCCGCGGCCGCGCACGCGGCCGGGCACTACCGGGACGGGGTCTACCTGGTCCGCCTGTCCGCGGTCACCGACCCCGACCTGCTCGGCTACCTCGTGGCCGCCGCGGTGCGGCTGACCGACCAGACCATCCGCCCGCCGCTCGAGGTGCTCACCGACCATCTGGCGGACCGTCGGATGCTGCTCGTGCTCGACACCTGCGAACACCTGCTCGAAGCCTGCGCCGAGCTGGCCGAACGGCTGCTGCGGGCCGCCCCGGAGCTCGTCATCCTGGCCACCAGCCGCCAGTCCCTCGGCGCGCTCGGGGAACGGACCCTGCGTCTGGCCCCGCTCTCGCTGCGCCACCCCGAACAGGACGGCGCGGCCGCGGACGCTGCGAGCGGGGACGGCGGGAACGGCGCGCACGGCGCCGCGCGGGCGGAAAGCTCCGAGGACCCGGCGCCGTCCGAGGCCGTGGAGCTCTTCCTGGCGCGCGCGGCGGCGGTCAAGCCCGAGTTCGCGCTCACCCCGGAGAACCGGGCCGAGGTGGCGCTGGTGTGCGACCGGGTCGAGGGGATCCCGCTGGCGATCGAGCTCGCGGCCGTGCGGGTGCGCACCATGACGCCGGGTCAGATCCTCGACCGGCTCGAGGACCGCTTCGCCCTGCTGCACCGGCCCGAGCGCGAGGCGGGCGCCGGGCGCGGCGCCGCGGACCGGCATCAGCGGCTGCTGACCACGGTCGGCTGGAGCCACGAACTGTGCGGCGGCGACGAAAGGCTGGCCTGGGCCAGGCTCTCGGTCTTCCCCGGCGCGTTCGACGTGCAGGCGGCGCGGGCGGTGTGCGCGGACGAGTCGCTGCCCGCCGACGCCGTGCACGAGGTGCTCGACCGGCTGGTGGCCAAGTCGCTGCTGATGCGCGTCGGCGCGGCCGGCTCCCCGCGCTACCGGATGCTCGACACCATCCGCGACTACGGCGCCCGCTGGCTGGCCGAGCTGGGCCAGGCCGAGGCGGCCGCGCGCCGGCTGCGCGACCACTACCTGCTGCTGGCCCGGCGCGGCGAGCAGGCCTGGTTCGGCCCGGACCAGGCCGGCTGGTTCGCCCGGATGACCCTGGAGCACGACAACGTCCGGGCCGCGGTCGAGCTGAGCCTGGGCGAGCTGGACGAGGCCGAGATCGCGCTCGACCTGGTCGGCACGCTCTGGTTCTTCTGGATCGGCGCGGGACACCTGGCCGAGGGCCGCCGCTACCTCGAGCGCACGCTGGAGGCGGCCACGGCCCCGGGCGCGGGCCCGGCCACGACCAAGGCGCTGTGGGTGGTCGGCTACATCTGCGTGCTGCAGGGCGACCTGCCGTACGCGATCAGTATGCTGATCCGCTGCCGGGCGCTGGCCAAGGTGGAGGGGGACGAGCGGGCCGAGGCGTACGCGGTGCACCGGCTCGGCTGCGCGGCCCTGATCGGCGACCGGCACGTGCGCGCGGCCTCCCTCTTCGCCGAGGCGCTGGCCCGCTACTGCGCCCTCGGCGAGCTCAACAGCAACGTGATCATGGCCTGGGTGGAGCTGGCCATGGCCGCGGCCTTCTCCGGCGACCTCGACCGCGCGCTGCGGCTGTGCGAGCAGGCCGGCGCCCTGTGCGACGAGTACGGGGAGCGCTGGGCCAAGGCGTACGTGCTCTACGTCTCCGCCTTCGTCGCCTTCACCCGGGGCACCCCGGACCAGGCCGCGTCCCTGGCGCGCGAGTGCCTGCGGATCAACCACGCCTTCCGCGACCTGATCGGCATCGTGCTGCCGATCGAGCTGCTCGCCCTGTGTGCGGCGAACGACGGCGAGAGCGAGCACGCGGCGGCGCTGCAGGGCGCGGCCGGACGGGTCTGGAAGACGGTCGGCACCCCGCTGTTCGGGTCCGTCTACTTCGGCGCGGCGCACCAGAAGTGCCGCGAGCTCGCCTCGGCCGCACTGGGCCCGGTCAAGTATCAGGAGTATTACGATCGAGGCCTGAGCGTCGACCTGGACGAGGCGGTCGCCTGCGCCCTCGGCGAGTCGGTCAACCCCTGTATCACGCCATGTGATCAGAGCAAGGACGAGGCGCGCGCCGGCGAATGACCGGCACGGGGCATAAAGCTCAGAGTGATCGAATTCTGCGCTTCGGCGCGCCCTCGACACAGGACTGATCCACCTGCGCGCGGCAAGGCCCAGGCCGCAAACCTGCTGCGTGGCCACGGATCTCTTGACAGCTCATCTGGTCTAGTCCATTCTCACGGCTCAAGGGGGCGCGGTGTCGTGCGTCCCACGCGCACGCCGCCGTCGCCGCTCGCACCCACCTGAAGGAGCAACGCAGTGCGCAGATACCGAGCCGCGATCGCCGCGGTGTCCACCACGACCCTGATCACGGCCGGAGCCCTGGCCGCCGTCACGGTCTCCAGCTCCCCGGCGTACGCCAGCACCGCGCTCGGCAGCAACTGGTACGCCTCGGCGCCCTACGACATGCCGCTGGACAACAACCCGCCAGACTTGACCCAGGTACTCGCCGCCACCGGCGAGAAGGCCTACGTGCTCGCGTTCGTGCTGGCCGAGAACGGCACCACCTGTGCGCCCGCCTGGGACGGCGGCTCGAGCCCGGTCTCCTCCTCGGACGCGGTGGCGAGCCAGATCAGCGCCCTGCGCGCGGTCGGCGGCGACGTGGCGGTGTCCTTCGGCGGCTACAACGGCACCAAGCTGGGCCAGGTCTGCGGCAGCGCGGCGGCCACCGCCGCGGCCGAGCAGCAGGTGATCAACGCCTACGGGCTGCACGCGATCGACCTGGACCTGGAAGAGCCCGAATACGAGAACACCACCGCCATCGCCTACGAGCTCGGCGCGGCGCAGATCCTGCAGGCGAACAACCCGGGGATCTACATCTCCGTCACCATCCCGGGCACCACCTCGGGCACCGGCTGGTTCGGCGAGCAGCTGCTGGACGAGGCCAAGTCCCTCGGCTTCACCCCGAACAGCTTCACCATCATGCCCTTCGACGGCGGCTTCTCCGGCGCCTCCAGCCAGATCTCCGCGCTCGAGAGCTTCAACAGCATCCTGACGTCGACCTTCGGCTGGAGCTCGGCCACCGCGTACGCGCATGAGGGCGTCTCCTCGATGAACGGGCGCACCGACTCGGCCGAGTACTTCTACCAGACCGACTTCCAGTCGGTGCTGACCTGGGCCGAGAGCGTGGGCCTCGGCCGGTACTCGTTCTGGGCGGTCAACCGCGACCGTGAGTGCAACCCGCCGGACAACAACGGCACCCTCTCCGGCACCTGCTCCTCGGTCACCCAGAACAGCTGGGACTTCACCAAGTACGACGCCGAGTTCGCCGGGGCCACCCCGCCGGTGACCTCGAGCCCGACCACCTCCAGCCCCTCGGCGTCCGCGTCGGCCTCGCCCTCCGCCTCGGCTTCGGCCAGCGCCACCGCCACCTCGGGCGGCGGCGGCAGCTGCGCCACGGCGTGGAGCTCGACCAGCTCGTACTCCTCCGGCAACGAGGTCTCCTACAACGGGCACGACTGGACCGCGAACCAGTGGAACTACAACGAGGTGCCCGGCGGTGCCTCCGGCGCCTGGAACGACGACGGCGCCTGCTGACGAAGTGCCCCCGGTGGGTCCGGACCGCACGGTCCGGCCCCGCTGACGCCGCGCATGCCCCGGACGGGGGACAATGATCGGGTGCGAGCCCTGTCACCCTCCGAGACCAGCAAGCTGCGCGGCCTGCGCCGGATGAAGGCCGTGGCGAGCGCCGCTCTGGCGCTCGCCACCGTCGTCTACGTGGTGGCCCGCTGGCAGAGCGGGCACGGCGCCGGCTGGGCCGGGTACGTGCAGGCCGCCGCCGAGGCCGCGATGATCGGCGCGCTGGCCGACTGGTTCGCGGTCACCGCCCTGTTCCGCCATCCGCTCGGCGTGCCCATCCCGCACACCGCGATCATCCCGCGGCGCAAGGAGGCCCTGGGCCGCTCGCTCAGCGAGTTCGTCGGCGAGAACTTCCTGTCCGAGTCGGTGGTGCGCACCCGGCTGCGCGCGGTCGGCCTGGCCGGGAGGCTCGGCGCCTGGCTGACCGATCCCGAGCACGCCACGCGCCTGGCCACCGAGGCCTCCGGCCTGGTCCGCGGCGCGCTGTCGATACTCGACGACGTGAAGGTGCGCCAGTCGCTGACCGACACCCTCACCCGCGGCCTTGAGCGGATGCCGGCCGGACCGCCCGCCGGGCGGCTGCTGGCCCGGCTCACCGAGTCCGGCGCGCACCGCCCGATCGTGGACCTGCTGGCCGAGCGCGCGCTGGAGTGGCTCGAGGCGCACCCCGAGGCGGTGGAGATCGCGGTGGAGAGCCGGGCCCCGGGTTGGACGCCGCGGTTCATCGACGAGCGGATGGCCCGCCGCCTGCACCGCGAGCTGCTGCGCGCCACCACGGCCGTGCGCGACGACCCCAACCACGTCGCCCGCCGCGCGATCGACTCCTACCTGGCCAAGCTGGCCGAGGACCTGCGCACCGATCCGGCCACCATGGACCGGGCCGACCGGCTCAAGCAGGAGCTGCTCGAACACCCGGCCACCCAGCGCGCCGCCACCGCCGCGTGGGCGGAGCTGCGCCAGATCGTGCAGGCCGGGTTCACCGACGAGGACGGCGCGCTGCGGCTGCGGCTGCGCGACGCCATCGTCACGCTCGGCACCCGGCTGTCCGAGGACGGCGAGCTGCGGGCCCGGGCCGAGGGCTGGGTGGAGGACGCCGCCGTGCACGTGGTGACGAGCTACCGCGACGAGATCACGGCCCTGATCACCGAGACCGTCAACGCCTGGGACGCCGAGGAGACCTCGCGCAAGATCGAGATCCAGGTGGGCCGGGACCTGCAGTTCATCCGGATCAACGGCACGGTGGTGGGCGCGCTGGCCGGGCTGCTGATCTACACCCTCTCCCGGCTCAGCGGCCTCGGCGGCTGACCGCGGCGCCCGGCCGCGACCCGGACCCTGGCCGCGGCCCGGTTCGATTGATACATTGCCGTATCGGATACGCCGCCGTATCGAATCGAGCCGCCGCATGACGACCGCGACCGACGCCCCCGTCGTCCGGGTCACCCGCCGCCGGGCGCAGACCAGGGCCCGGCTGCTGGACGCCGCGTTCGCGGTCTTCGCCGCCGCCGGCTTCGGCCAGGCCTCGATCGAGGCGGTGTGCGACGCGGCGGGCTACAGCCGGGGCGCGTTCTACTCCAACTTCACCGATCTGGACGAGCTCTTCTTCGCCCTCTACGACGACCGGGCCGGCCTGATCGCCGGTCAGCTCGCCGCCTCGCTGGCGATCGAGGGCGCCCCCGAACCATCCGTGGCCGAACTCGTCGCCCGCGTCACCGAAGTGCTGCTGCTCGACCGGGACTGGCTGCTCGTCAAAACCGAGTTCCTGCTGCACGCCGCGCGCCGCCCGACCGTGGCCGAGGCCCTGGCCCGCCACCGCACCGCGCTGCGCGAGGCCGTCGCCGCCCGGCTGCGCGAACTGGCCGCGCACCACCCGCTCCCGCCGGTGCTCGGCGACGCCGACAGCGCCGCCGCGGCCGTCGTCGCCGTGTACGACGGCGTCACCGTGCAGCTTTTGCTCGATCGCGACACCGACGCCGCCCGCGCCTGGCTGCGCCGCCTGCTCACCGCGCTGCTCACCCAACCCGCCCGC
>NZ_JAGSOG010000391.1 GCF_018139695.1 Actinospica durhamensis
GTTGTAGTAGCAGTTCAGGGCCGTACACCGGTAACAGGTGTACGGCCCTGATTCGTTAGGGTGGCTGAAGTGGGTGGCCAAGCCGCTCCGGACTCGGGGAAGATCCGGTCCATCGACTGGGCACAGCCGGGGTGTAGCGCAGCTTGGTAGCGCGCTTCGTTCGGGACGAAGAGGTCGTGGGTTCGAATCCCGCCACCCCGACGGTTGTAGTAGCAGTTCAGGGCCGTACACCGGTAACAGGTGTACGGCCCTGATTCGTTAGGGTGGCTGAAGTGGGTGGCCAAGCCGCTCCGGACTCGGGGAAGATCCGGTCCATCACCAGTGCGCCGTGGCGGATGACGGGCCGGATCTGGTGGCGTCAGGGTTCGGCGTGGGGTGAAGACTGGAGGGGTGGGGAGACGTTCCAGGCTGAGGCCAGCTATGCCGCTGCCAGCCCGGTGGGGTTCTGTTTCGTCATGGCCATGTTCGGCCTGCTGGCGGGGCGCATGTGCTGGCTGGCTGTGCGTCAGTGGCGGGACCCGGGGCAGTTCGGTCGGGGGACGGCCTTCATGAGCTCGGGGCTCGGTCCTACGGCGGCCGATGGCCTGGTGCGCGGTTTTGTCGTCTACGCGGCCCAGTTCGTGTGTCTGTTGCTGATGTGCGCGTGTGTGGGCTTGGGCGATCCCAGCCGCCAAGACGGCGGGTTTCGCTGGGTGGCCGTTGCCCTGCTGGTGTGTTTTACGGCCGGCTTCCCTCTGCTGGTGGCCATCACCTGGTTCAACCAGCCGCGATTCCTGGTCGTGCCGTATCTGCGACACCTCGACCGCGCGGCGCTGCGGGAGCGCAGGCAGACGCTCCGAGGACGGCGGCCAGGCGTGCACCTGTGAAGCTTGCGCGTCGACAGAGCAGGTGGAGGCCCTAGCCGATCTTCGGCTGGGGCCTCTCGGCGTTGCGGCGTCCCCTGGTGTGGGCGAGGGAACACTTGGGACGAAAACGCTGAAGAACAGGGGATATCGTGAAGAACTTGATCGGAGACGGTCATATGGCTAGAGTTCCGGACCAGATGTCCGTGCTTGCGAGGCTCCAGGCCTCGGGCGGAGATCTGCGCCGTGCGTTCGACGACGGCGTTTCCAGCGTGACCGCGGCTCGTGCACCGCGGACCTCCATCCCCGCTTGGGGCCCCTTCGCCTGGCAGGACCGGGAATCTCGCTGATGCCCGGGGTGAGACGTCGGTAGCGACCTCTCGCTCCGAGGACGGCGGGCGCTCGCGGCCAGGCGTCATCGGAAGAGGACCGCATGTCAGCTCACTGTCCCCAGAAGCGCCCGGCACGCAAGACCTTCACGGCCGTCGCGGTCGGCGCGAGCGCACTGATCTCCCCCCTGCTGATGCAGGCCGACGCGCACGCCGAAGTGGCGGAGCCGATCTCGCAGGCGGAATACGAGCAGGAACTCAATGCCGCGGCGACCGCGGACGAGGCCTACGACGCGGCCCTGACGCAGGCCGCGAAGCTGCAGCAGAGGATCGACGCGCTGCAGGCGCAGATCTCGTCCGACACCTGCGCGAAGAACTCGCTCCAGCGCACCCTGGGGCTGCAGGCCGCATTGCAGTACCAGGGCGGCGCGATGTCCGGGCTCGAACTCGTCCTGGACGCCAGCCCCTCCGCCTACCTCAACGACGCCCTGGTCGGCAACGAGATCGCCGACGAGAACACCAGGAGCCTGCGGTCCCTGGACCAGGACGAGGCGCGGCTCGCCGCGGAGCAGGGGCTCGTGCAGGCCGACCTGGCCCAGCAGCAGGCTGCCGTCGACGCGGCGCAGGCCCGGAAGGACGCGGCGCTCGCCGCGGCTCGGCGGGCGCAGGAGATCTTCGACGCCCTCGGTGGCGCCGGGCAGCAGGCCGTCACCCAGGCGGGCGAGGGGGTGAATCCGGGACGGGTGCACCTGACCGCGGTCGCGCCGAACGCCCGTGCCGCCGCCGCGGTGGCGTACGCGGAGTCCAAGGTGGGCGATCCGTACGTGTACGGCGCCGCCGGTCCCGCCGCGTTCGACTGCTCCGGCCTGACGATGTCGGCCTGGGCCCGAGGCGGGGTCGCGCTGCCGCACAACGCCGCCGCCCAGGCCTCGATGCTGCCCGCGGTGGACGTCTCCCAGCTCGAGCCCGGCGATCTCGTCTTCTACAGCTACGACGGCGGCGCGATCGAGCATGTGGCCGTCTACGTCGGCAACGGGCTGGTCGTGCACTCCCCGCGGCCCGGCGAGGATGTCCAGTACGGCAACGTCTTCACCGTCGGCCCGATCGTGCGCGTGGGCCGGGTCACCGCCTAGCCGGCGCCCGAACCCGTGAGCGCGGATAGCTGGATGGGGTGATCGCATGCCGGGCAGAGGCCGCCGGAAGGCCGAGCTGAGCCTGACGGCGGCGGAGCGGGCGGAACTGGTCCGAACGGTCCGGGCGGCGCAGTCGTGGCAGAGCTACGTGCTGCGCTGCCGGATCGTCCTGGCGAGCGCGGACGGCGCGACCGACATACGGATCGCCCAGGACCTCGGGATCTCGATGCCGACGGTGGGCAAGTGGCGCTCGCGCTTCCGGACGTCGGGCATCGACGGGCTCGTCGACGCCGCCCGGCCCGGGCGCAAGCCTGTGATCAGCCGCGAGGACATCGCTCGGATCACCGCCCTGGCCACCGAAGATTCGTGCGAGGACCCGGGCGTGTCGCCGGCCGCGGACGAAGCACGGTCCGCGGCCGGCCAGACCCTGGACGCGTTGGCCGAGGCGGCGCGCGGCGAGGGTATCGAGGTCGATCGGGGGCAGCTGCTGCGGATCCTCGAAGCCGAGGGCGTTCGGTGGCGTCGAACGGCTTCGGACGATGTGCCGGCCCCGTAACGTGGGCAGGGCCGTTCGGCGCAGCGCAACGGCCGCACACCGACGGGTCGAGGGCCGGGCCGGGCGCAGACTACGGCTGCGGGCCCTCGCCCCCGTCTTCGCCCTCGTCTTCGTCTTCGTACTCGTCCTCGTCGGCCTGCTGGCTGTGCCTGAGCAGGGATTCGACGAGTGCGGCGACGTGCTGGCGGTCCCTGTCCGAGAGCTGTTGAAGGCTCGCGATCAGCAGGTCCACCTCGGGCGCGGACTCGGGCTCGTACATGTAGATCCCGACCGACTGCGCGGCCGCGCGCCGTACCACGTCCAGCGGCAGCTCCAGGCCCCGCGCCAGACCCCGCAGCGTCGCGGACTGCAGCATGCGCAGGGGCCGTTCGGCCGAGACCAGATGGTGCACGGTCGACTTCGAGATCCCTCCGCGCCGCGCCACGTCCCCGTAGGACCAGCGCTTCTCCTCCATCCGATCACGCATCAGCGATCGAAGGGGATTGGGCGTCTCGGGCTCGTCGCCCGCGGGAGCGCCCTCACCGTGGGAACTCGATCGAGGACGTCCACGGCCGTTCGCAGGGCTCGACTCCAAGCTGACTCTGTTTCGACCCGCGCGCGCTGCTGGCACGTATCCATCCCCTTCCGCTCACCGCGATTGTACCGGGGTTATGGGCGTGTCGTTTGCGTGTGTCGGGTTTAGGGGATAACGTTCGTTCGTCCAGACCGGACGAATCGTTCCGCAAGATTAGACGCCTGGCGCGTCACGGCAAGGAGAACTCATGAGCATCAACATCGACGAACTCGAGGCCGAGTCGGCCGAGCTGCTGCCCGACCGTGAGGCGCTGGGTCGCCTGCGGTTCAGCTTCACCAAGACGGTCAACGTCACCAAGCACGTCAACGTCGCACACGTGGACGCCACCAACCTGTCCGCGGCCGTGAACTACCAGTCCGCCGGCGCCACCGCCGCCAGCGAGGCCGTTCAGTCCATCAGCGTCACCCAGTAGTCCGCGTGGGCCGCCTCGCGGCCCACCGCCGCGGGACCGAGCAATGCCCTGCTGGTCGCGGCCGGCGCAACGTTCTACCTGTTGCGCGTTCTTCCTGTTCTTCCTGTTCTTCCTTTTCGGATTCCCCCGGATCCACTGTTCCATTCCCGTTTTCTAATTTTCCCATTGAAAAAAAGGACATTCCCATGAGCATGAACATCGACGAGCTGAACGCCGAGTCGGCCGAGCTGCTCCCCGGCCGTGAGGCCCTGAGCACGCTGAAGTTCAACTTCACCAAGAACGTCAACGTCACCAAGCACGTCGCGCACGTGAACGCCACCAACCTGTCCGCGGCGGTGAACTACCAGTCGTGGGGCGCTGACGCCGAGTCCGCCGCCGGCCAGGCCATCAGCATCACCCAGTAGCGGCTGCGCGAGCCCGCTGAGCCAGTCCGACGGCAGGCACGACTGCCGCCGGCTGCCTCAGCGGGCGCACAGCGCAGTCAGCCGGCGTCTCCAGGCCGCGCGTCCACCCAACCGCGCGCCCTGCCCGACCGCATCGAGCCTTGTCCAGAACTCAACCGGGCTTCATCGGGCGCGGACCACCCGGTCCCGCCGCACCCGGGGGCACCCACAGTCGTCCAGTTAGACCGCAGCGCCCGCCTTTCCGGCAGCGGACACCACCGCCCCGCAGCCGGCCGGGCCGCCCGTGCTGCGTGCCGTCGGAACGAGATGTGTGGAGGATCGAGCCAGCATGACTGCCACGGGGACACCCCAGGCGTCCATTCCGGGACCGGGCGGGTTCGCCACGGCCCTGTGGTGGCCGCAGCCCCAGCTCACGCAGGACCCTGACTTCCCCACACCCAGGCGGAGCCTCGGGCTGCGCCTGCACGGCGAGTACCAGGGGTCCGGGCTCACCGAGCCGCGCTACATCGCCCGCCGGGGCGACGGGCAGGTCGTCCAGCTCTCCCGACTGCTCTACCTGGTCGCGGGCGCGGCGGACGGCGTGCGCGACACCGAGGCGATCTCGCACCGCGTCAGCGGCGAGTACGGCCGGGAGGTGAGCGAGGGGAACGTCAACTTCCTCATCGAGGAGAAGCTCATCCCGCTCGGGATCATCGTGCCCTGGGGCCAGGAGTGCGACGAGGTCCAGGCTCCGCGCACCGATCTCCTCCTCGCGCTCAAAGCCCACAAGGTCCTGTTCGACGAGCCGCGCGTCGGCGTGATCGCCCGCGTGTTCGCCTGGCTGCACCACCCGCTCATCGTCGCCATGGTCCTACTCGGGGCCGTCGCCATGGACGTGTGGCTCTTCGGTTTCCACGGCGCGATCACCCCGGTGCTGGCCGTGCTCAACCAGCCGGTGCTCATGCTCGCGGTCTTCGCCCTGACCGTCGCGTCACTGTTCTTCCACGAGTTCGGACACGCCTCCGCGTGCCGCTACAGCGGGGCGTGCCCCGGCTGCATCGGCTGCGGACTGTTCCTGATCTGGCCGTCGATGTACACCGACGTCACCGACGTCTACCGGATCGGGCGCGGCGGGCGGATCCGCACGGACCTCGGCGGGATCTACTTCAACGTCGTGTTCATGCTGGTCCTGCTCGGCTGTTACGGGCTGAGCGGCCAGACGTTCCTGCTCAGCGCGATCTACCTGGGCCACTTCGAGGTGCTCGAGCAGCTGATGCCCGCGGTACGGCTGGACGGGTACTACATCCTGGGCGACCTCGCCGGCGTGCCGGACCTGTACGGCAAGATCGGTCCGATCCTGCGCAGCGCGATCCCGGGCCGGCCGGTGGCGCCGGAGGTCGCGGGGCTGCGGCGCTCCGCCCGGGTCATCGTCACCGCCTGGGTCGCCACGATGGTTCCGCTGCTCGCCGCGGATCTCGGCTACGCGCTGTGGAATCTCCCGCGGATCCTTTCGACAGGGGCGAAATCCCTGGCCGATCAGGTGTCGGGGACGGGTGAGGCGCTGGCGAACGGGCAGATCGCGGCGGGCCTGGCCGGCGTCATCGGTTCCCTGATGCTCATCTTCCCGCTGGCCGGCACCGCCTATCTGTCGGTGCGCATGACCGGTCGGCTCATCCGCGCCGCACGCCGCTCCTCGGCGGACCGGCCGAGACTGCGGATCGCGCTGTCGGCCTCGGCGGTGGTCCTGGCCGGCGCGCTGGGCACCGCGTGGGTGGTCGGTCTGACGCCGAAGCCGATCCCCGCCCAGCCTCCGCTCGTGCCGGTGTTGCAGCCCGGCGTGCCCACCCTCGTCC
>NZ_JAGSOG010000392.1 GCF_018139695.1 Actinospica durhamensis
GACCCGCCCCGCCCCGTCGAGGACGTGACGCGCCCGCGTGCCGAGAACCGGCACGCGGGCGTCGTCGTCGCGCCGTCGGCTCAGTGCCGCCGGCCCCGCCGCATCAGGTAGTCCAGCGAGGAGCTCGGCAGGATCGCCGCCCGCACCCGCGCGGCCCGTCCGGCCGAGGTGCCGAGGGCCGAGCGCACCCGGTGCACGTCGTCGGGCAGGCTGCGGGCCTCCTCCGGCGCGATCACGTCCGGCTCGGGGGAGTAGACCGCCCGCTCGACCAGCGTGGTCACCCGGCCGACCGCGGCCTCGCTCGCCTCGTCGAACTCGGCCTGCGCGCTCAGCCGTCCGGCCAGCTCGCGCGGGGTGTCCGAGTCCGGCCAGCCGAAGCCGAGGTCGGTCGCGTACTCGCGCAGCTCGGCCCACGCGGTGAACGCGGCCTCCCGGCGCGCGCCGCCCGGCCCGAACCTCGAGCCGAACCCGCGCACCTGCTCCTCGCCCTCGCCCGAGTCGAGCCCGGCACGCGGCTTCGGCACGGCGGCTCCGGCCGCGGCCGCGGTGCGCATCACCTTGCGGCGGTGGCGTCGGCGCAGCAGCCGGGCCACGCCGGGTACGCCGGTGAGCAGCACCAGCGCGGCCAGCAGGAGTTTCACCGCGATCTGGGCCGCGTTGCCGGTCAGGAACCAGCGTTGGAAGGTGCGTGGCACCACGCCCAACGGCCCCCAGGAGGAGAACGGCGGTTTCGCCGCCGCGCCCAGGCCCGAGCCCTTGCTCGCGCAGCCGCCGCCCTGCCCGCCGTCGATGGCGATGTTGTGCGGCACGTCGACCGGGGCCGAGCCGTTCGCGCAGGCGCTCGCGGTGGCCTTCGGGGTGCTGCGGCCGGTGGCCACCGCGGTGCCCGCGGCGGTGCCGGTGCCCAGGCCCTTGGCCGGGGCCACCGTCCACGGCGGGGTCGCGGCCCGGCCGTCGGCGACGACGGTGGGCGTCGGCTCGAACCGGACCCAGCCGAAGCCGTCGAAGTACAGCAGCGGCCAGGCGTGCGCGTCGTGCGTGGTCACCTCGTAGCTGCCGTCGGTCTGCGCGTCGCCGGGGGTGAAGCCCTCGGCCACCACCGCCGGGATGCCCAGCGCCCGGGCCATCGCGGCCATGGTCGCGGCGAACTGCTCGCAGAACCCTTCCTTGGTCTGCAGGAAGCTCTCGATCGCCGGGACGCCGTCCTGCGCCTTCACCGTGAGCGAGTACTTGAAGCCGTCGTCCAGGAAGTAGTTCTGCAGCGCCACCGCCTTCTCGTACGGGGTGTCGGCCGCGGCGGTGATCTGCTCGGCGTCCTTGGTGATCAGATCCTTGATCTCAGGCGGCAGCGACAGGTAGTTCTGGCCGATCGGGTCCTGGCCCTCGGTCGCGGTCTCCAGCTGGCTCGAGGTCGGGACCGCCACCTTGCTCACCGCGGTGTAGCGCGCGTTGAGCCGGGAGCCGCCGTCGTTGTCGTTGGCGTACGTGGTGGCGGTGTCGTTGTCGATCTCGATGCCGCCGAGGCCGGACATGTCGGTGACATCGGTGACCGCGGCCGGCGCCGGCACCGTGCTGAAGCCCATGTTGCCGATCACCGAGACGCTCGTGTGCACGGTGCTGACCTGGACCGGCGAGTTCTTCGCCAGCCCCGGGATGCCGGTGGTGCCCGCCGGGGAGGTGCTCGCCTTGCTCGGCGGGTACCAGCCCTCTCCGTCGAACTCGGTCAGCACGGTCATCTGCAGGTAGTCGCTCGAGACCTGCTCGGCCGGGGCGTCGGTGCGGTAGTCCAGCAGCGGCACCGGGGTCGTGGTGGTCAGGTCCCGGTTGATGTCGACGGACTGGTCCAGGTAGATCACGCTGCCCGAGCCCGCGCCGCCCACGCCGCCGGAGCCGAGCGTGATCAGCTTCGGGAACGAGGGCACCAGCATCGGGACCACCAGCGCGGCGCCGATCGCCCAGGTGGCGATCAGCCGGGTCAGCCCGGTGTTGGTGGTCCCGGACGGCTGGCGTCCGGAGCGCCGGTGCACGGTGCGGCCCCACTGGCTCAGCCGGTCCTGCCCGTCCGTGCCGAGCAGCACCAGGTAGCCGATCGCGCTGCACGCGAAGGCCAGCCAGCTCATCCCGCCGGGCTCGCGGGTGGCCGGGATCAGGTACACCGCCAGGATCGGCAGCCCGGTCAGCACCGGCTTGCGCCCGGTGACCGCGAGCACGTCCATCAGCAGCGCGAACCCGGCTCCGGAGACGGTCAGCAGGGCCGTGATCCCGAGGGTGGCCGGGGCCGGCGGCGAGTACGACTTGAGGTCGAGCCCGCCCCGGTTGATCAGATCGCCCAGCGCGCTGAGCGCGTGCGGAGTCGGCAGCAGATGGGCCGGGGCCGAGTGCGGCACCAGCATCGCGACCAGCACGACCAGGACGAGCACGGCCTGCGCCGGCACGATCAGCAGGCGCGGGGTGTTGATCCGGCGCAGACCCGCGCCCGTGGCCGCGATCAGAATCGCGATCAGCATGATCTGGGCCAGCCACGGCCCGGTGTGGATGAGCCGCTCGAGGCCGAAGGTGGACAGGACGGTGGCCAGCGCGGCCGCGGCCGGCAGCCGCAGCGAGCGGGTGGAGTCGAGTGCGTTCGGCATCAGGCCCTCCCGTCCCGGGCCGGCGCGGAGGCGGCGGTGGCGGCAGCGGCGGCGGACGGTTCCGGCAGGGTCGGTCCGCCGCGCCGGGCCCCGAACCGCTCGCCGAGGTCCTCCTGGTGTGCGCCCAGTTGACCCCACAGCTCGGCGAAGTCGTCCTGCGCCCCGGCCGAGATCACGTGCCAGCCGGCCGAGCGCAGCATCCGGGCCGCCTCGCGGTGGGCGTAGCGGTCCGCGGACTGGGCCACCGGACCGGCCCAGGTGGAGGTGTCGAGCAGGAAGGCGATCCCGCCGGTGGCCCCGGGCCTGGCCCGGGCCAGCTCCGCCGCGTCCCCGGAGCCGAGGTCGCCCAGGAACGCGATCACCAGGTGGTCGCTGCCGGCCATCGCGGACGCCCCGGCCCACTCGTCCAGGCTCAGCGCCAGCCGGTGCACCGGCTTGACCACGGCCAGCGCGTCGAGCACCGTGTCCTGGTTCTCCGCCGGGATCAGCCCGGTGCCGGTGCCGGTGGAAAGCCTGACCTGGTAACCCAGATTCAGCAGGTGCACCGCCGTGCTGGCGGCGGCCGAGACGGCCCACTCGTAGGACGCGGCCGGTCCCGAGCCGCGGTGCGCCGGGCTGCGGCTGTCGAGCAACACCGTGCACTGACTGTGCCAGGTGCGCTCCTCCCGACGGACCATCAGCTCGCCGTGGTGCGCGGTCGCCCGCCAGTGGATCCGGCGCAGGTCGTCGCCGTGCCGGTATTCGCGCACGCCGATGTCCTCCTCGCCGGCCGCCGCCGCGTACGCCGCGTGGCCCTCGCCCCGGCCCGCCCACAGCGCGCCGAGCCGGCCCGGCGGCAGGTGCTGGACCCGGGGCACCACGGTGAGGGTGTGCCGGGCGGAGAAGGAGCGGCTGAGCTCGAACAGGCCGAGCGGGTCGGCGCTGCGCAGGGTCAGCGGGCCGACCTCGAAGCGGCCGCGGTGCTCGGAGCGGATCCGGTAGGCCACCCGCCGGTGCCCGCTCGGCTCGATCCGGCGCAGGATGAAGCGCGGCCGGCTGCCGAGCGTGTACGGCAGCCGGTCCTCCACCAGCAGCGCGCTGCTCGGCAGCCGGGCCGCGTTCTGCAGCCGCAGGTGCACCTGGGCCGGGGTGCCCACCGGCACCCGGGCCGGCTGCAGCACCCTGCGACAGGAGATCCGGTAGCGCGAGGCGCCGGTGATCGCGGCCGCGGCCACCGGCATCGCGGTCAGCAGCACCCCGATCCGCAGCAGCGGCGGATAGCCCACCAGCAGGGAGGCGGCGATCGAGGAGATCCCCGCGACCAGGAAGGCGCGCCCGCGGACGGTGAGCCCGGTGGAGAAGGTGTGCAGGACGCTGCGTGCGCTCACGAGCGGCGCTGCCCCCCGGACGAGACCGCGACCGGCACCCGGTCGAGCAGATCGGCCACGATCTGCTGGGCGTCGCGCCGCCCGATCCGCGCCTCGGCGGTCGGGATCAGCCGGTGCGCGAGCACCGCCACGGCCAGGGTCTTGACGTCGTCCGGCAGCACGAACCCGCGCCCGCCGAGCACCGCGTGCGCGCGGGCCGCCCGGATCAGGTGCAGCGAGGCCCGGGGCGAGGCGCCCAGGCGCAGGTCCGGGTGGTCCCGGGTGGCGCTGACCAGGTTGATCACGTACTGCTTGACCTCGTCCGAGACGTACACCGCGCGCACCGTCTCGATCAGCTTGACCACGTCCGCGGTGTCGGCCACCGGCTGCAGGTCGTCGATCGGGTTGGCCGCGGCGTGGCCCTCGAGCATGCGCAGCTCCGCCGCGGGCGCCGGATAGCCCATGGCCACCCGGGCCATGAACCGGTCGCGCTGGGCCTCGGGCAGCGGATACGTGCCCTCCATCTCCACCGGGTTCTGCGTGGCCACCACCATGAACGGCGCCTCGAGCACGTAGGTGGTGCCGTCCACCGTCACCTGGTGCTCGCCCATGCACTCGAGCAGCGCGGACTGGGTCTTGGGCGAGGCCCGGTTGATCTCGTCGCCCACCACCAGGTTCGCGAACACCGCGCCCGGCTTGAACTCGAACTCGCCGCGGTGCTGGTCGTAGACGGTCACGCCGGTGACGTCCGAGGGCAGCAGGTCCGGCGTGAACTGGATCCGGCGCACGGTGCAGTCCACGGCCCGGGCCAGGGCCTTGGCCAGCAGGGTCTTGCCCACCCCGGGCACGTCCTCGATCAGCAGGTGGCCCTCGGCCAGCAGCACGGTCAAGGTCAGCCGCACCACCTCGCTCTTGCCCTCGAGTACCGTCTCGATCCGGTCCTGGATCCGCTGCGCCGTGGAGGCCAGCCAGTCCACCTGTGTACGGTCCAGACCTTGCGGTCCCTGCTGCCCCACGATGCTCGGCAACGGACCCTCCCCTCGCCTTACTCCGCAATGATGAGCGAAAAAACGTTTACACGCCGCCCGGATGAACGCCGCCTCGGACATAGTGCACGACGCGGGCGGACTGTGCGCAAGAGCATGAGACCTCGATTCGGCGACGGGACCGCCACGTGCGGGCCACGCGTCGGACACGCTGGGGCCACGAGCGGCCGCGGCCGGCGGGCCGGTGCGGGCATATCGTCGGCCTCATCCTCCATACGGCCCAGTGGGTGCGTAGTGGAGTAGAGTGGGGGAAAGTGGGGCCTGTCGGGTTCTCCAGGGTCCCGCGGGTCCGGATCGGGAGGTGGCCGGTGTTCCTCGGCACCTTCCAGCCGCGGCTGGACGAGAAGGCACGGCTGATCCTGCCCGCGCGGCTGCGCGAGGAGGCGGCGCGAGTGGACGGAACGGAGCGGCTGGTGATCACCAAGGGGCAGGAGCACTGTCTCACGGTGTGGCCTGCCGTACGGTTCGCCGAACTCGCCGAACGCATCAGGGCACTGCCGGCCGCGAACGGCCTCACTTCCCCGAAGGCCGTGCGCGATCACCTGCGGGTGCTCTACGCGAGCGCGAGCGAGCAGGGGGTGGACAAGCAGGGCCGGATCACGCTCCCGGCGCACCTGCGCGACTACGCCGGGCTCGAGCGCGACGTCACCGTGATCGGTGCCGACACGCACTTCGAGATCTGGGACGCCGGACGCTGGCGCGAGTACCTCGACGCCCGCGAACCCGCCTTCGCGGACCTCACCGAGGAGGTGGCCGCCCAGCTCGCCGGCGACCGCCCGGACTGAGCGCGAGCACGACCGAGTACCGCCGCCGAGCAGCACCTTGCCCGGAGCGGCACCCGAGCCACCGCACCGCCGTGGCCGACGGCCTCCACCCGCTCCCGCGACCGACGCCCCTTCCCCGGCGCCGGGCGCGCGTGAGTCTCCCCCCTGCGTACGGCAGTGACCTGACGCAGGCTGAGAGCGGGCGGGGCCCGGCGCCCGCGGCGGTGCGTCGTCGTTTCCGGGACGCGCGGCGCGGTGCGGCCGGCAGG
>NZ_JAGSOG010000393.1 GCF_018139695.1 Actinospica durhamensis
GCTCGGGTGAGGCTTTGCTCGAGGGTGCGGCAGAGGGATTTCGGGTCCTGATCGTCGAGGGGGCCGGCGAACTTGCCGCCGTTGAACTGGTTTCCGGTGCGCGGGCCGGTGCGGCTGACGGGGAGTGTGATCGCGGCGGACGTGCTCGGGGTGGTGACGCGGTGGGCCTGGTGGTAGAGGCGCAGGCCGGTGAACAGGCCGGCACAGTAGGCCGCGTTGACGGATACGTCGTTCGCGCGGGCGGTGGCGCGCAGGCGGTCGAGGTCGATCTCTACGCCTTCGAAGCGGCGGGTCGTGCCGCGGGGGCGCAGCAGCGGCGAGGGCTTGCCTGCCGGACGGGTGGTGACCTCCATCAGCCTGTACGCCATGGTGCCGATTCCGAGTGTCGAGCGCACCGGGGAGCCCGCGGCGGCGCGTGCGGCTCGGGCGAGGCCGCGGGCGGCTGAGGTGGCGTCGTCGGCGAGGGTGCCGACGAGCTGTTCGGTCAGGGGCGTGTCGAGCCAGCGCGGTGGGGCGGGGGGCTGGGGTTTGTCGGTGCGCGGCGTTCTGGTTCGGCTGAGCAGGGTGGCGAACCAGAACGCGAGTTGGGGTCCGTCGGCGAGGCAGTGGTGGAGTTTCACCAGCCATGCGGCGCGGTACGGTTCGCTCTCGCCGGGCAGTTCTTCGACCAGGACGCTCTCCCACGGCGGGCGGTCGAGGTCGAAGGGGGCGGCGGCGAGCTGTTCGGCGAGGTCGAGGAGGGCGCGGCGGCCGCCGGGGCGGGGAAGGGCGGCGCGGCGTAGGTGCCGGCCGATGTCGAATTCCGGGTCGGGCGTCCAGATCGGTGTTCTCGGGGTGAGTAAGGGTGCGACGAGTCGGTCGCGCAGCCGCGGGATCATCCGGGTGGCCCACTCGTGCCCGGCTCGGAGGCGTTCCGGTTCGGGCGCGCGGTCGAGTAGCACGACCAGGACCAGGGCGGGGCGCAGGCTCGGGTCGCGGTCGCAGCGCCACATCAGGGTGCTGAGCGGGTCGGGCCGGCGCGGCAGCGTCCAGGCGTTCCGGCCGAAGTGGTCCGACGGTCTCACCGGCACCCCTCTCCGGTGGTCAGGGTGCTGAGGTAGAGGTCTCTGAGCTCTTCGATGTGGCGGGTGAACTGCCCGAGGGGCCAGGCCGCGGGGTCGATCGGCGGGTGCAGGACGACGTCGATCCGGCCGGCGTGCACGGTCTTGCCGCCGCGGGGCATGAGGCGGCCGGAGTTGCGGATGACGACCGGGACGAGTGGGACGCGGGCCTTGCGGGCGGCGAGGAAGGCGCCCTTGTGGAAGGGCCCTGGCATGGGGGTGGGCGAGCGGGTGCCCTCCGGGGCGACGGCGACGGACACGCCGCGGGCGAGCAGGTCGAGCACGGGCCGGAGGAAGTCCGAGGCCTCGGCGGTGGCGCCGCGGTCGATGAAGACGACCTCGAACATGCGGCCGAAGTCGCCGAGTCCGGGCAGGCGGGCGAGTTCGTGTTTGGCGAAGCCGGTGTAGTCGCGGCGCAGCAGCCGGGCCATGACCGCGACGTCGAGCCAGCTCTGGTGGTTGAACAGGTACAGCGCGGGCCGGGTGCGCAGGTGCTCGGCGCCCTGCACGCTCACCCGCACCCCGGCGAGTTCCAGGCAGGCGCGGCTGGCGAGCGCCATGCCGAACTCGGCGGCCTCGCGCCGGTCGAGTCCGGCGGCGGCGAGCCCGAGCGCGGTGCCGACGCCCGCTGCGGTGCCGCTCCACGCGGCGAGCGTGCGGGCGGCGGCGACCGGGCCGGTGCCCGGCTTCGGGTCGGGCCGCAGGATGGGCCAGCCGCGTTCGGCCGCGGCGCGGGCGAGCGCGGGGCGCGGCGCGACGGCGCAGGGCCGGCCGCAGACCTCGAGGAACGGCACGTCGTCGCCGGAATCTGCGTAGGCGTGGCTGGCGGCGAGGTCGATCTCGTGCCGCAGCGCGTAGTCGAGCACGGCGACGGCCTTGGCTTCGCCGCGCAGGGGTTCGGCCGCGCTGGGGCTGCACAACACGTCGTCGACGCCGAGGCTCGCGGCGAGCGGCTCGACCTGCCAGCGGGTGGCGGCGGTGACGACGGCGACGCGGTGGCCGGCCCGGCGGTGGGCCTGGACCAGGGCCCACAGCTGCGGGCGCAGGCGGGCGGCGATGCGTTCGGTGAAGACGCGGGCGGCGACGGCGGCGAGTTCGTCCTCGGACATGCCGGCCCCGGCCCGCCGCGCCGCCTCGTGCGCGAAGCGGATGTCCCGGTCGGCCGGTTCGCCCAGCAGGTGCGCGGCGAGCAGGCGCGCGAGCGGCAGCGGGCCGCGGCCGAGGGCGGCGCGGGCCAGGCGCGGGAGCGGGATCGCGCCGCGCAGGAACGAGGTGGCGGAGAAGCCGTCGATCAGGGTTCCGTCATAGTCGAAGAACGCTGCGACGTGCGGACCGTTGGGGCCGCGCAGGATCGCGGCGACGCGGGTGTCAGCCTCGGACATCGGCGGTCCCGGGGTGGCGGGAGCGGTCGAGCACGGCCATGACGCGCAGGCGCGCGGTGAGGCAGGCGAGTTCGCGCTGGAAGTCGTCTCCGGCCGCCGCGTCGGCCCCGGGCTCGAGCAGCCCTTCGGCGGTCATCAGCGCGAACGCGGCCGCGCGCAGTTCGGCCGAGGGCGTGGGCGTTCGCGGGCCGCCCGCGGCGTCGTGGTACGCGCTGAGGACCGGGCCGAGCAGGCGCGGGGCGAGCAGGAACGGCTGGTGTTCCCACCCGCCTTCGTCCAGCACGGCCAGTTCCTCCTCCACCCGCCGTGCGAAGCCGTCCGGCCGGCCGAGCAGGGTACTGATTCTGGCGGTGGTGACGGCGCCGCCCGCGACGAGTTCGGCGGCGGCGCGCGGCAGGAACCAGTGGGCGACGACGCCGCGGTGGTAGGCCAGGATCCGTTCCCGGCCGGCCACCACGGCGAAACCGTCGGCGCGCTGCTCCAGCAGCCGGGTGCGCACCAGGCTCTCGAGCGCCGCCGCGAACGAGTACGGCCGTACGAGCGGGATCCGGCGCGCCTGCGCGTGCGCGAGTAAGGCATCGAACTGTCGACTCACCTCGTCGGCGCCCACAGCCGCGTTCACCCCGATCGCCCCGCCGTCCGCCGCGAACACCAGTGCCAGCAACGACTCCGCGGTCACCGCCGTCGCCTCGCGCAGGCCGATGGCGACGCGTCGGGTCAGCGTGCGCGCCGCGTCCCAGTCCCCTGATGCATCGTGGGTGAGCGCGCGCAGCGAGATGGGCTCGGCGCAGGTGATCCAGGCCTGGCGCGGGCCCTCGGTCCTGCCTGCGCGCAGGTAGCGGATCAGGGCGCGGATTCCCTCGGGCGGCTTGGCCGCGCCCGCGTCCTCGGCGGTGACGGCCTCGATGTCGGGCAGCGCGTCGTAGACGATGGAGACCGGAAGCACCAGCACGTCCTCGACCCCCGAGTCGGCGTAGGCGCCCACCAGGAGGCGCGGCATCCCGTTGCGCAGGGGCCGCAGCCGGCCGGTGCGGGTGCGCCCGGCCTCGGGGTACCACTCCAGTCCCTGCCCGCGGGCGAGCAGCGCGGCGAGGTAGCCGCGCACGGCCGCGTGGTAGGCCGGATCGGTGCCGAACTCGCGCCGGATGAAGATCATCCCGCTGCGCCGGCCGAGCGCGCCGAGCGGCCAGAACGCCAGGTTCGCCCCGGCCAGCCGCCAGGGCCGGGCCAGTCCCGCCTCGCGCAGCGCCCGGTCGAGCACGAGGGTGTCGAGATAGCTGCGGTGCGCCGGGAGCAACACCAGCGGGGCCCCGCCCACCGTGCCCGCGGCCGCCGCCCAGGCCGGGTCCAGGTACACCGCCCGCAGGTGGCGCAGCGGCGGCCGGGTGAGCGCCGCAAGCAGGCGTTCGGCCCAGCGCCGGCGGCGGGTCCGCGATCCGGCGAGGTGTGCGCGCACGGCCATGGTCCTTCCGTTCCAGTCCGTAGTTCCCGTTGGCCGCCGCCCGGTGCCCGCGCAAGATCAGAGCATGAGCGACAACTTCGTCTTCGACACGATCGCCACCCTGCTGCGCAGCCGGTTCTCCGTCCCGGCCGAGCTGATCGGGCCGGGCACCCGGCTGGCCGAGCTCGACCTCGACTCGATCGGCCTGGTGGAGCTTGCGGTGGCGCTCGAGGAGCACTTCGACGTGGACTTCACCGGGCGGGTGATCACGATGGAGGACCGGCTCGGCGAGCTGGCCGACCGGCTCACCGCCGAACGGGCACGGTGATCGCTCCCGCCATCTCCCCGGCCGTGTACAGGGCCTTGCAGGCGTGGCGCCGCACCTTCCCGCTGGTGGTCTTGGGCACCGTCCCCGGCGGCACCAGGACCACGGTGGCGGCGCCCACCTGGTGGGCCAGGGCCAGGTTCCGGCGCACCGCGGCGGCCACCTGCTCGGCCGCCCCGGTGTCGCAGGCCTCGAACGCGGCCACCTCCAGCAGCACCGCCACCGACTCCTGCTCCGCGGCCTCGAGCGCGAAGGCCGCGACGCCGCCGGGCCGGATCGCCGGGTGGCAGCGGCGCACGGACTCCTCGAGGTCTTCGGCGTAGTGGTTGCGCCCGCGCAGGATGATCACATCCTTGCGCCGCCCGGTCACGAAGAGCTCTCCGTCGGCGAAGAAGCCCAGGTCCCCGGTGCGCAGGTAGCGGCGCGCGTCGGGCTCGCCGCGTACCTCGGCGTACAGGCCGGCGCGGCTCTCCTCGGGCCGGCCGAAGTATCCGGCGGCCTTGGTGGCCGAGTCCACCCAGATCTCCCCGACCCGGTCCTCCGGGCAGGGCACGCAGGTGTCCGGGTCGACGATGCGCACCCGGGAGCCCGGCTTGGTGATCGGACCGCAGCCCACGTAGACGCTCTCCCGATGCCCGTCCGCGATCTCGCGCGCGACCCGGCCGCCGGCGAGTTCCTCGGCGTCCACGGCGATCCGGGCGCGGCCCCAGGAGCTGACGCTGACGCTCGCCTCGGCCAGTCCGTAGGTCGGGCAGAAGCACTCCGGGCGCAGGCCGGCGGCGGCGAACGCGTCGAGGAACCGGTCCACCGTGGCCGCGCGGATCGGCTCGGCCGCGCACACCAGCGTCGCCAGCGGGCTCAGGTCCCAGGCCGCGCGCTGCTCCGGGGTGGTCTTGCGCACGGCGAGGTCGAGCCCGAAGTTGGGTGACGCGGTGAGCGTGGCGCCGACCCGCGCCATCGTCTCGAACCACAGTGCCGGCCGGCGCACGAAGTCGAGCGGGGAGAGCGAGTAGAGCCGCATGTTGCCGCTCAGGGCACTGAGGATCGCGTTGACGAGCCCGAAGTCGTGGTACTGCGGCAGCCAGGACACCCCGACCGTGGCCGGGCCGAGGTGGAAGTCCACCGCGTTGCAGCGCATCTCGGCCAGCAGGTTGCCGTGCGTCATGACCACCCCGCGCGGCGTGGAGGTGGAGCCCGAGGTGTACTGCAGCACGGCCGGGTCGGTCGGCGCGGCGGGCCGGTGCCAGCGGCCGGGGTCGGGGTCGCCGTCCCCCGCTGTGTCGGTGCAGTGCCAGGGCACTGCGTCGGGCCAGTCGAGTCCGGGGAAGGCGGACGAGGCTGCGGCGAGGCGGCGCAGGGCGTCGAACTCGGTCGAGGTGAGGATCCCGCGCGCCCGGCAGTCGCGGACCGCGGCGGCGAACGCCTGCTCCCCGCCGCGCCCGCCGGCCGGTCCGGGCGGGAGCACCGCGGCCGGGATCACCCCCGCCATCAGGCAGGCCACCAGCGCGACGACGAAGTCCGGGCCGGGCGGATAGACCAGGACCGCGCGGTCCCCGGGCCGCCAGCCGAGCCCGTCGAGCAGATCGCGCACGCCCGCGGCGCGCCGGGTGAGCGCGGGGGCGGTGTAGGCGGCGTGGTCGGCCCCGGCGCCGTCGACGAAGGTGAACAGGGCTTGGTCGGGGTCGCGCGCGAGGTTCGCGGCGAACAGGTCGAGGATGCCGGTCGCGGTCATGGGCCGCCTTTCAGCGGGTCGGGTGCGGATGCGGCGGCTGGGGTGCGCGGGCGGGTGCGGGT
>NZ_JAGSOG010000394.1 GCF_018139695.1 Actinospica durhamensis
TCCCCCACCCCCGCCCCGGCCGCGAGCACGAGCGTGGACGGGTACGCGGTCACACTCTCCGGCAGCCCCAAGGCAGGTGTGTCCGGACCACTGAAGATCGTGGTGTCCAAGGGCGGCAGCGTGGTCGAGTCCTTCCAGCGCTTCCTCGACTCCTACGTGCACCTGACCGCCTTCCACGCCGGGGACCTGGCGTTCGCGCAGATCCTCTCGCTCGGCGGCGTGGACGCCTCGACCGGCCAGACCACCGCGGAGGCGCTGTTCCCGGAAGCGGGCACCTGGCAGGTGTTCGCGCAGTTCGACCTGGACGGCTCGGTGCACACGGCCGTGCTCACGCTCAACGTGTCCTGATTCCGGTTCCGGCTTCGGTTCCGGTTCCGGTTCCGGTTCCGGCTTCGGTTCCGGTTCCGGTTCGTCGCCCGCGGGATGCGGGTCCGGTGCCACCGCACCCGCATCCCGTGGGCGACGCGCTGCTTCAGCAGCCGATCCGGCCGGTGCTGAGCGCGATGTCGTCGAACCAGAGGGTGTCGTTGCCGCCCCCGCCGTAGCTCTCCCAGCCGAACTTCAGGTCGGTCAGGCTCGGCCGCCAGGTCGCCCCGGCGCCCGCGAGCCACTGATCGCTCACGTTGGCCACCGCCGTCCCGTTCTCGCTCAGGCCCGCGATCTGGCTGCCGTTGAGCCAGGTGGTGATGGCCCCGGTCGAGCCGTTGACCTGGAACTCGACGCAGTTCCAGGTGTTCACCGGCAACGCGGCGCTCTGCGCGACCCCGGCCGGGCTCTGGTCCGGCAGCGTCTGGTCGTCGGCCTGCCGGTTCCACATCAGCGCGCCGTCCTGGCCGCCGAAGCGCAGATCGGTGTTGCCCTCGGAGGTGTCGTTCATCGCCACGAAGGTGACGTGGCCGGTGGGCAGCGGCGTGGTGTGCATGACGTAGAAGCGCACGTCCCACACCGGGCCGGCCAGGGCCATGTCCGCGGTGTCGCGGATGAACACGTGGTTGCAGTACCCGTCGACGCCCACCACCTTGGCCGACCTGATGCCGGTGTACGCGGTGGTCGAGTCGATCGCGGCGGTGCCGGTACCTGAGCAGTCGAGGCTGTACACGCTCCAGCGGCCGGAGGGCACCGAACTCGTCTGGTTCTCGAAGCCGTCGCAGAACACCGCGCCGGTCACGGTGCAGCCGGAGGATGCGGTGCCGGTCGCGGTGGACGAGGGCGAGGCGGAGGCCGACGCGGATACGGACGCGGAGGCCGAAACTGACGGGCTCGGACTCGGACTCTTACTCGCGGAGGCGGAGGCGGACGCGGAGGCCGAAGCCGAGGCGGAAGCAGATGCAGATGCAGACGCCGATCCCCCGCCCCCGCAGGCCACACCGTTGAGCGCGAAGTTCGTGGGCGCGGCGTTGCTGCCCGACCAGGTGCCCTGGAAGCCGAACTGGATGGAGCCGCCGGCCGCGACGGCGCCGTTGTAGGACTCGTTGACCGCGGTGACGGCGGCGCCGGACTGGGCCACCTGGGCGTTCCACGCCGAGGTCACCTGCTGGCCGCCGGCGAAGCTCCAGGTGACGCTCCACGCGGTCAGCGCCGAGCCGCCATTGGTCACGGTCACGTTCGCGGTGAACCCGCCGGTCCACTGGTCGACCACGTAGCCGACCGAGCACGCGGACGAGGCCGCGGCGGCGCCGCTCTCACCCAGGGCCAGCGCGGGCAGAGTCGTCGCGGCCACGGTGGCCGCCGCCACGGCGGCCGCGCACAGCCCGCGGCGCCGACGCGCCGGGGCGGTCGGGCCGGACGGACCGCCGCCGCGGCGCACGCCGACGGATCCGTGGGACGGGCGCCGGAATCGATGTCGGATATTCGGCATAAGCGCTCCTCGTTCACGTCTGGACGCCATTGCGTCAGACGCAGGCTGCGCCGAGCCCGCCGCCCCGACAAGAGTCAGGGTACGTATTCAGCGGTCGCACCGCGCTGAACTGCGGCCGCGCGCGCGATCGCGTGTAGGTTCCATGGCCGCCCGCTCAGAGCCGCTCTTCGAGGGCTGATGCGGGGATCACAAGACGGTCAAGAACCCTTGACCATCGGTCAAGGATCGTTGACCATTGACCCGTGCCCCACGATGAGAAACCCGAACTCCTCAACCTCGAGACCGACGAGCAGTTGCGCGCGATCGCCAGCCACGCCCGGCACCGGGTGCTGGCGGTGCTGCGCGACGGCCCGGCGACGATCACCCAGATCGCCGCGCAGCTGGGGATCGCCAAGGGCAGTTCCAGCTATCACGTGCGGGTGCTGGAGAAGGCCGGGATGGTGCACGTCGTCGAGACGCGCAAGGTCCGCGGCGTCGTCGAGCGCTACTACGCGATCCCGGCGCAGGGGTTGCAACTGCCGCGCACCGGCCCCGGCCAACCCGAGATCATCCTGCGCCACGCGCTCGCCGACATCGAGGCGGCGCCGGAGGGCGGGCAGAAGCTGATCGGGCTCAAGCACGTGCGATTGAGCGCAGAGGTCTGGGAGCAGTACGCGGACCGGCTGCGCGCGCTGCTCGAGGACATGACCGCCGCGAGCGATCCGACGCAGCCCGCCGCATCGCTCTCGATCGCGTTCTTCCGCCCCAAGGACCACAAGCCCGCCGACGCGTCGAGCGGCGAGCACCCCACTGATGAAGACGAAGAGGCAGACAAGCTTTGAGCCGTATGTCGAAGCAGGCCACGAACAACCCGACCACCCTCCCGCCCGCGAAGCCCGAGCTCCCCAGGTCCTTCCGCCGTATCTGGGCCGCATCGGCGGTCTCCTCCCTCGGCGACGGCGTCTACGCGACGGCCTTCCCCCTGCTGGCGTTCAACCTGACGCAGAGCCCGGTCATGCTCGGCGTCGTCCGGGCGAGCACGCTGCTGCCCTGGCTGCTGTTCGGCCTGATCGGCGGCGCGCTGGTGGACCGCTGGAACCGGCGCTCCACGATGTGGATCGCCGACCTGTGCCGCGCGGTGCTGCTCGCCGCGGCGGTCCTCGGCGCGGCGCTGGGCTTCCTGGGCGTCCCGCTGCTGCTCGGCCTGGGCTTCCTGCTGGGCATCGGGAGCCTGCTTTTCGACACGGCCTCCATGGCCTACCTCCCCGACCTGCTCGGCCGCGACCAGGACGTGCTCGTGGCGGCGAACTCCCGTCTGCAGGGCACCGAGCTGGCCGCCGCCGACTTCGCCGGCCCGCCGGTCGGCAGCGCGCTGTTCGTGCTCGGCCGGACGGTCCCGATGCTCGGCGACGCCGTGTCCTTCCTCTTCAGCTCCCTGATGATCAGGTCCCTGCCGAAGGCCGCCCCGAAGCCCGCGCCGCCGAAGGGCTCGCTGCTCGCGGAGGCGAAGCAGGGCGCGTCCTACCTCGTGCAGAACCGCGTGCTGCTCGGCCTTGCGCTACGCCCCGCGGTCGGCAACCTCGCCTTCTCCGGCATGGCGGCGGTGCTCGTCGTCTTCGCCCACGCTGTCCTGCACGCGGGCACCGCGGGCTACGGCCTGCTGCTGACCATCGAGTCGGTCGGCGGTCTGCTCGGCTCGACCCTCGGCCCGCGTCTGGGCCGGGCCCTCGGCACCGGCACGGCGCTGACGACGACCGCACTGCTCGAGGCGCTCGGCATCCTCGGTGAGGGCCTGTCCTCGACCGTGGTCGAGGCCGGGCTGTTCTCCGCGCTCTGCGGCGCGGGCATCGGCGCGACGATCGTGCTCGGGCCCTCGGTGCGGCAGGCGATCGTGCCCGGCGAGCTGATGGGACGCGTCGGCGCGGCCAGCCGCCTGATCGCCGTCTGCGCCGCCCCGACCGGCGCGATCCTCGGCGGGTGGCTGGCCGAGGGCGCCGGACCGCGCGCCCCGTTCCTCGTCGGCGCCGGAATCCTGGCCAGCATGACGATCGTGGTCGGGACGATGACCAGCAACCGCAAGATCGACGCCGCGCTGGCCGAGGCCGAGCGCGAACGGGAAGCGGAGCGGGTTCCTGTGCCCGCCCTGTCCTGACAGCCGCTAGTGGTGCCCGCCCCCGCCGCCGGAGTCGAATCCGCCGTGAGACCCGCCGCCGTGCGCGCCGCCGCCGTGCTGCGAGCCGCCCGTCCCGTGGTGGTGCGTGTCGTGCTGTGGCGTGTTGTTGTGCTGGTGCACGATGGATCCGGCCGCGCCGGAGTGGCTCGCGGCGTTGGAGACCGAGGCGGGTGCGGCGGCGTCGAGCGAGGCCATCACCACGGCCGTGACCAGCCAGTTCGCCGGGTCGGTGGGGGTGGAGGGGGCGATCGTGTCGAGCGGGCGCTTGCGGGCGATCTGGCGCAGCCGGGCCCGGGCGGCGGCGCCCGGGCCGGCGGGGTAGAGGGCGACGTCGAGTCCGGCGACGTGCACGAGTCCGGCGAACGCGGTCTGTTCCGGCGTCAGTTCCCCGGTGGACGCGGCGATCCGGTCGAGACGGGCACGGACCTCGTTGACCCGGCCGAGGTCGAGCACGTGCCAACGGCTGACCCGGAACAGTCCCAGTGCCCTGTGCCGCTCCACCCGCACCGCCTCCTGCGCGGCGAGGTGGGCCAGATAGCGTTCGCGCAATCCGGGCCTGGCCCGGGCGATCCAGGCCTCGGCCGGTTCCCCGCCGCCGCGGCGGCCGAGGTCGAGCAGGGCTTCGTCGAGCAGCGGGTGGCCGGTGCTGGTGACGTCGAGCAGGAAGACGCGTCCGGCCACGATCTCCACCCGGCCCAGCGCCGCGAGCCGGAGCAGTTCGGATCCCGCCACGGCGAAACGCAGTTTCTGCTGCGCGTGCATGGTTCCGTTGGGCCGCAGGGCGAGCAGAACCAGGTCCTCCCCCAGGGTTTCCATACTGTGACTGTAGCCGCACGGCCTGTGATCAAACGCCCGAGTCAGCAATACCACCCTCGCGCCAGGGCAAGCGCTTCGGTGGCGTCGGGCCAGGTCGCCGCCCGGGCCCGGCCGGCCGCGGCCAACCGCTCGCGCTCCCGCGGGTCGGCCGCGAGCGCCCGCACGGCCTCGGCGAGGGCGCGCGCGTCGTTCCACGGCACCAGCACGGCCGCGTCGCCGACGAGTTCGGGCAGCCCGCCGACCGCCGTGGCCACGACCGGAACGCCCGCGCGCAGCGCCTCCTGCACCACCAGGGCCCGCGCCTCCCAGCGGGATGCGAGCACGAACACGTCCGCCGCCGCGAGCAGATCGGCGACGTCGGTGCGCTGTCCGAGCAGCGTGACGGGCAGCCGGCGCGCCGCGATGCGGGCCGCGAGTGCGTCGTGCTCCGGCCCGTCGCCCGCGATCACGAGGTGTACCGGCGGTTTCTCCAGCAGCTCCACCGCGTCGAGTAGCACTGACATGCTCTTCTGCGCGGCGAGCCGGCCGACGCTCAACAGCAGCAGTTCGTCCTCGTCGAGACCGAACTCGGCCCGCAGCTCAGGCTTCGAGCGACTCGGCGGCGGCAGCTGCGGCGCAGGTACCGGCACGAACGCGCTCTCCCTCGCGCCCAGGGCCCGCGCCCGCTCGACCAGGTCCGCCGACGCGCCGAGCACGACGTCCGCCGGGCGCACCGCGAGCGTCTCGACCAGGCGCGCGCCGACCGCGTTGTGCAGCGTCACCACCCGCCGCGGCGCCCTGCTTCGGCGCACCCCGGCCAGGGCCAGGTTCACCGCGACAGCCGCCTTGAACCCGTGCGCGTGCACGACGTCGGGCCGCTCGGTCAGCAGCCTCCTGCGAAGCCCTCGGATGCGGGCCGGGTGCCGGCGCAGGTCGACCGGCACGATCCGCACGTCGTCGCCCTCGCCGACGCAGTACGCCGCCAGCGCGCGCACGTACACCCCGATGCCGCCCGTGCTCGGCCCGAGCACCTGCACGACGCGCATCAGCCGCCCCGCCGGGCGCGGCCGCGGAAGCGGGCCAGCATCGGCGTGAGCTGCGCGCCGTCGAGCGGCAGCACCACCAGCACGTACAGGCCCAGCGCGACGACCGTGCACAGCGGCCCGACCAGCAGGGCCAGGCGCGCGGCGGTCCAGCCGAAGGCGACCCCGATCGCCCAGCCGGCC
>NZ_JAGSOG010000395.1 GCF_018139695.1 Actinospica durhamensis
GCCCACAACGTCCGAATCAGATCAATACCCTCATCGAGCCGCTCGGCCCGCTCACGCCGATCGACCACCTCACCTGTGCCCATCTCCATGTCGGGGTAGGCACCCAGTCCGACCGCCAGGATCGCGCGGCCGCCGGAGAGCTGGTCGAGGGTCGCCGCCTGACTCGCCACCTTCCACGGCCGCCGCCACGGCAGCGGCGTCAGCAGCGTGCCGAGGCGCACCCGCGTCGTGCGCACGGCCATCGCGCACAGCAGCCCCCATGCATCGACCCCGTACACGCCTTCCCAGACGAAGACGCCGTCCCAGCCCGCTTCTTCCGCCAGCACGGCGAGTTCGAGCTGCTCCGACGCGCTGCCGCCCGGCAGCACTACCCCGTAACGCATCCGATCATCCATACCGCCAGGCTATCTGCGCCCACCGACAAAACCGGACACATCCCCCGTCGACCTGTCGACCCGTCAGCCGGTCGGCCCGCCCGCGCGCCCGCACCCGCACCCGCACCCGCACCCGCACCCGCACCGACCGTCGTCCATCGGCTCAGGCAGCGGCTCTTCAGCTCGTCGTCACTCCGCATCGATCCAGTCGAAGTACACCTTGCGCTTCGTCAGGTCCACCTTCGTCAGCCGCACCCGCACCTCCGTACCCTGCGGCAGATCATGACCGTCGAGCCGCGCTATCACGGCCGGGTCGCGCAGCATCACGGTCCCGGCGTCGGGCTTGCCGTTCTGGTCCCAGTCGATCCGGTCGTTGAGGTCGAGCACCACGCCGGTGAACTCCTCGCCGATCCGGTCCGCCAGTACCACGGACTCGGCGAGGTCGA
The DNA here is from genome assembly GCF_018139695.1 of Actinospica durhamensis. Taxonomy (GTDB): domain Bacteria; phylum Actinomycetota; class Actinomycetes; order Streptomycetales; family Catenulisporaceae; genus Actinospica; species Actinospica durhamensis. The sequence continues at coordinate 821 of NZ_JAGSOG010000395.1, forward strand.
CGCACGCCCGTTCCACCGCCTTGGAGTCGCGATCGCCGCGCTCCATCTCCCCCGGCAGGGTCGGCAGCGCCGTACGCACCCAGTCCGGCACCTCTTCGCCGGCCGCGAGAGCCAAGCACGTGACCGACGTGTAGCGGTCGATCAGCCGCCGGAGCGGGGCGGTGGCGTGCGCGTAGTCGATGGCGAGTGCGGCGTGCCGGGGATGGGCCGGGCGCTCGCCGTCGAAGGGCGTGTAGCCCGCGCCGCGCAGCAGCGACATCGACTCCCACAGCATCGCCGCCTGATGCGGGTCGTCCGGAGTGAGAGCGTTGAGCACCTGCTGGTAGCCGCGACGCTCCGGCCAGGCCATCCCGAGCGCCCTCGCGGCCCGCCGCAACCGCCGCAGCGTCACCGGCGACGGATCGGGCAGCGTACGCAGCACCCCGATTCGCCCCTCGAGCATGATGAACGCCGCAGCTGCGCCGATCAGCAGCGAGATCTGCGCATTCCACCGCTCGATCGGCCGCTCGACCGCGTAGGACAGTCGCCAACCCTCCGCGGCCGCGGCCACATCCTGGGTCGGCACGTTCAGGATCAGTCCGCCGCGCGACGTCTGCCGCGCCTCGAGCAACCCGCCGAGCTCCCGCAGCAGACTGATGACCTCCGGCGCCGTGCCGTCGGCCAGAGCGCGCTCCATCGTCGGGTAGTCCAACTGCGCCCGCGACCGCACCCGCGCTCGACGCACGTCCACCGCCGTCCTACGCCCGTGCGCGTCCACGTCCACGCACCACAGGACCGCTGGACGCTCCTGCCCCGGCAGCAGCGAGGCCGCCCCCTCCGACAGTTCGGCCGGGTGCAGCGGCACCCGGCCGTCCGGCAGGTAGTAGGTCAGGACACGACGATGCGCCTCCCGGTCGAGCTCCCCGCCCGGCATCACGAACGCCGCGACGTCCGCGATGGCGTACCAGACCCGGTACCCCGCACCGTCCGCACGCCGCTCGATCGCCATAGCCTGGTCCAGATCCCGCGCCCCCGGCGGATCGATCGTGATCAGTTCCAGGTCCGTACGGTCGAGCGCGGGCAGCCGTGGATCCCGGGCAGCCTCGTGCGCCTCGGCGAGCACCGCATCCGAGAAGTTCTCGGGCAGCGTGTGCTCGCTTCGGATCGCCGCAAAGCCCTCAGGCATACCCGGCCGCGCTGTGGGCAGATCGGCAGGGCCTTCAAGATTCAGAGCAGGGCGTGGCACGGAGCGCAGCGTACGCGAGGGCACGCGGAGATGCACGTCCGACACGTCACTCGACGTCACCCGACGTGCACCCCCGCAAGGCCCCCGGCTCCGATACCCGGCATGAGCACCGAACATCGAGCGGCAAACGCCCAGCCGCCCTCACTCAGCCCGACTCAGACACACTCAGCCGAATTAGACCTAGATAGACCTATCACAGCCATTTTGGATAAATCCGAGCCTACTTAGCCCGATTATGATCCCCCGTCACGCCATCGAGCAGCTCGCGCACGATGTCGACGTGGCCGGCATGACGAGCCGTCTCCTCGATCATGTGAACCAGCACCCAGCGCAGCGACACCGGATCGCCGCCGTACGAAGTGCCGGCGTGGTCCAGATCGTGCTGCTCAATCACGCGATCCGCCGCCTCACGCGCCCGCCGGTAGAAGGCGAGGATGGACTCGCTGGTCTCCCCGTCCTCGACCCGCAGGTCGGCATCCACATCCTCGTCGTCGAACGGAAGCGCCTCGGTCGGCACGCCGAACGTCTCGCAGAACCACCCGTACTCAACCGCCGCGAGGTGCTTGACGAGCCCGAGCAACGTCGTCCCCGAGGGCACGAGCGGGGTGCGCAACTGCTCGTCACTCAGCCCCTCGAGCTTCCAGAGCACGGCATCGCGATGCCGGTCGATGCTGACCTGCAGGATGTCCTTCTCGGACCCGGTCAGTACTTCAGAGTTCTTCAGCTTGGTCATTTTCAGTGTCCTTCTTCGGATTCGTCTGTAGCTGGAGGAAATCGCGCAGCTTCCCCGTCACGCGTCGACGTGCGGGGAGACCGCGGTCAGGAGCGCGCGGGAACTGACCGGCCAGGCCCGGTCGGTTCCCGGCAGGGGTAGTCAGTTCGATCAGTGCTGGTCACCGATAACCAGTTCGGTCAGCTCTCGTCACAGATAGCCAGTTCGATAACGTCCGGTCACCGATAGCCAGTTCGGTCAGTTCCGCCAGGACCGCTCCGTTCCGGTCAGGGATCGCTAGTTCGGCCATTCCAGGTCAGAACCGGTCAGTCCCTGTCAGGACCGGCAAGCCCCAGTCAAGACTGCCAATCCCGGCCAAGGCCGCCGGACCCGGTCAGTGGCAGCCAGGTCCGGTCAGTTCCTCGAAGGGTGATCAGTCCGGTCAGTTCCGCTCAGGACGGGCCAGTCCCGGCCAACGCCGATTAGCTCCGTTCTGAGCCGATCAGATCTGGTCCGTGACGATCAGATCTTGTCTAGGCTGGTCTAGACCGATCAGGACCGTTCTGGGCCGATCAGTTCCGGTGAGGGCTGGCCGGCGCTGGTCAGGGTCGCGCCGGGTTGGACGAGCGCGAGCGGAGTTTCCACTCGCGCTGCCGCTCGGCCGCCACCCGCGCGTCGGACCGCGAGGCGACCCAGGCGTTCTCGCGCAGAAGCCTGCGGTAGCTGTCCAACCTGCGCTGCGGCAGAGCCCCGACCGCCACGGCCTCCGTCACCGCGCAGCCCGGTTCCGAGCTGTGTGCGCAATCGGCGAAGCGGCAGGAGGCTGCCAGTTCAAGCACGTCGCGGAAAGCCTGATCAACCCCCGCTTCCCCGCCGAAGAGCCCGACGCTGCGAAGCCCCGGCGTGTCGATCAGCGCGCCACCGGAAGGCAACGGGATCAGCTCGCGGGTCGTGGTCGTGTGCCGACCCTTCTCGTCCACGGAACGGGTCGACGCGACCGCCATCACGTCGGAGCCCGCGAGCGCGTTGGTCAGCGTGGATTTGCCCACTCCCGACTGCCCGAGCAGCGCCGCGGTCCCCGAGCCGAGCAGCGCGACGAGTTCGTCCATGCCAGCACCCGTCAGGGCGCTGACAACAAGCACACTGACTCCAGGAGCGAGCGCGACGACCTCGTCAACCCAGGCAGGATCATGCGGCGCGTCGGCCTTGGTGAGCACGACGACAGGACACGCCCCGGACTCCCAAGCCAGCGCGAGCAGACGCTCCAACCGTCCCGCGTCCGGCTTGGCAGCAAGGGAGATACCGAGCAAGACGTAGTCGACGTTGGCCGCGAGCACCTGCCCGTCGGAGCGCTCCCCCGCGCTCCCGCGCACCACCGCCGTGCGACGCGGAAGAAGGGCCCTGATGGTAGTGACAGCGGTGAAGCCAACCGCAGACGGGGGGACGACGTCGTCCAGCGCGCAGGCGACTGCGGCCCAGTCACCCGTGCACGGATTACGGGTCGGATCCGAGGACGCGATCGCCGACCAGTCGGCCCGCACCACGCGCAGACGCTTGCGCCGGCGCTCGCGCACCTGCAGCTCGAGCCGCGATTCAGCAACTCCGGGCAACGCGTCCGCATCGCCGCCGGCGTTGCCGTCACGATCGGTAACGGCTTCGGCTGCGCCGTAGGTACCGGCGTCGGTTTCAATGTCGACGTCAGCGTTGATGTCGACCACATCGGCGAACTGGTCGTCGGCGATCAGGACGTCACACAGTCCCCGGTCAACGCGGGCAATCCGCCCGGGAACCAGTCCCGCGCTGCGATAAGGCGCGAAGGCGGACTCGAGCGCGGAGTCCCAGCCGAGGATGTAAGGGAAGGAGGTGTCGGTCGGATTCGGGTTGAGATGAGTCAACCTGGTGCCTTTCGAGGAAGAATGCGAGCATCCCCGACAGGCCTCGAACACGCACGTGCCCGTGACGTGGTCAGAGCACGAAATCAGTGCACCTACAGATGCAGGAGCGCGCGATCAGGCCGGTCGGATGACGAAGGTGAGAAGCCTCTGGGCCGCCGCGAGGACGGTCACGGTCTGCGCAGTGTCGGCCATCGGGCTCACCTCCTCGTTCGACTCGCATCCCCGAAAGACCGGGAACGGCACGCACCTCGGCGCGCACGGCGACGCTAGCGCGCACCGCACGCACGCACAACCGATTTTCGCGCGGGACTGACGAACCGGGCCCCCGGGCCTGCGTTGCGTGACCGTCCGGACGGTCACCACGTTCTACTGCTCATTTATGAGGGCCCTGATCATCGACGCCCCCATCGACCGACTGTTCGCCGGCAACCGCGCCGGCGTGTGCCTGCTTGACACGGTTGTCTGGCCCGAGGATGCGTGGATGCGAACCGCACCGTCAGCAAGTCTGCAATCACCAGCGCGCGCATCTGCCCTCCCGCGCCCACTGCGACCGGAAGATCAGTGAGGGCAAGCGCCATGCGCCATACTGCGGCCCTGCTGCTTCGCCCGGCGGCACTGCGACGTGCCCTACCCCACGTTCAAGAAAGGGGTGCTTTACCAGGCTCCGGGTGCAACCCACGGCTGAAGCGGATCCGCGAACAGCGCCACCTCGTCCGACTCGACGCGGTAGCCGAGAAACGGGTGCGCGGCGTTCGACGCCCCCTCCCAGGTCATCAGAACCGGCTTACGCAGCGCGCGCCCGATCGCGCACAGAAACCCGCACAGCACGTCGAGTCGCTCCTGCCCCTGCAACTCGCGCAGCCGCATATCGCAGTCGAGCTGCCCAGCCGCGAAAGGGCGGAAGATCGCGGTCATCCCTGGAACCGGCCACACCCACAACGCAGCCCCGTGCGCGCCGCGGGCCAGGAACTGCGCCGCACGCAACGGTGCTGGGAGTATTTGCCTGCCCTCGGAGTATTCACATCCCCAGCCACTCGATCGCACCAGATCGAGCAGAGCCTGCCAGTCCGCCTCCATCGTATTGGGCACTCGCACGTCCGGCAGAGGCCCGTTCATCTCAGGATAAAAGAGCGGCGCGACGTCTTACCACAGCAGTCTCGGCATGCCGATCATCCTGCTGCCTCAGAGCGCGTAGGTCAGGCCGAATACCTTGACGAAGCAGATGGGGGCACTCACGCCCCCGCCCCCTCCCC
>NZ_JAGSOG010000396.1 GCF_018139695.1 Actinospica durhamensis
GGGGACGAGTGGGCGGCCGGGCCCGAGGTGCGGGCGGCGGCGGACGGCCGCTTCGAGGCCGGGCTCGCATCCGGCCGCGGGGATCCGGCGGTCGCGGAAGCGGGCGGTGCGGCGATGTCGGCGGCAGCACCGCTCGGCTTCTTCATCATGCCCAGGCCGATTGCGCAGCCGGCAGCGAGCACCAGGGCGGCCGATGCGCACCGTCCGACCCCGTGTCCGTCGACGCCCTTCGCGCGGCAGCATCGGCGTCGCGGCCGGAGTCACCGCAACCGCATTCATCTGCGGCGTACTCGTGTTCGGCACCGACACCGCCCAGCACGCCTCCGCGGCCCCAGCCCTGCCCGACGCCGCCGCGATAAGCACTCCCGACGCCGTCTCGAGTCCGTCCCGGGCCAACGCGTCGCCCGCGCGTTCATCGCTCTCGCCGAGATCCCCTCTCGCCTCGCCCACCGCCGCGGCGCCCACCCGCCACGCCGCGATGTCAGCCAGGCCGCCCGCCGCGGCCCCCGGCAGCACGGCAGGTGCGCGCAGACTCCGGCCAAGTCGACTGCCGTGACCACATCCACTCCCGCGCCCTCGCCCTCTCCGCTGCCCGGCTACCGCGCAGCAAGCTTCACCTTCGCGCTCAACAGTGTGCCGTACGCCTCCGGAACCCGCTGGATCACGCCGGAGACGACCATGTATTTCGCCGACGGCGTGCTCACCTTCAGCCGTACCGCCACCGGCGCCGTCCTGGACTCTTCTGGCCACCCGCCGTCTGCCCACGCCGACCTGGGACTGCCGAGCCCTCTCCGAGCGGCTGCGCCTGCCCGCCGGCTCCATACTCGAACCGATCCCGGCCGGCGCCTGGATCCGGCCCGAGTCCGCCGAGCAGGACCTCGCGCCCCTGCGCGCGCGGCTGATCAACCAGCTCCACCCGGACCCGCAAGCCCCGCACCTCGTCATCGGCGCACCCGGGGCCGAGCCGGTACCGGCCACCGATGTGCGCACGCTGTTCGCCCGGCTACCCGAATCGACGCGTCGACGAGCCCTCTTCGACCTGCTGCAGTGTTTCGAAGACCAGCCCGGCGAGCCCGGCCAGGTGCTCGCCGACGTACTCAAGACGCGCATCGCGGCCGACGAGGGGGTCCTCCTAGCCGTTCCGGGCCCGGACGGAGTCGAGGAACGGACCCTGACGGCGAACGGCCAGCTGCGCTGGAGCCCGTTCGCCACCCACTTCGCCTACCAGCCCCGGCCGCCGGAGGGCGAAGCCACCGCGCCCTTCCCGGCCCGCTACCGGGCCCCGTTCGACGGCCTGATCGAGATCGGTCCCGGCCAGTACCGGCTCGGCTCCTACGCAGTGCTCGAACTCACCCGCAGCGGCCTGTGGTTGCGGCCGCCGACCCCGGATCCGGCCACCCGCCAAGCCCGCGCCGTCCCCCGGGATCCCTCCTCGGCCAAGCTCCTGTTCAGCGCCTCGAACGCGGACGAAGCCGCGCTGCTGGCGCAACTGGCCCGCGAAGCGCACGGCCGGCTGACGAGCGACGCGCGGCAGGCATCGCGCATCCTGCCCTTCCCACCCGCCGGCCGGCTACCCGGTCGGCCGACCGGCAAGCCCGACGCCGAAGCCGTCGACGCCGCCCCCGTTCCCGCGGTCCCTGTGAACTGAACCCGGATCCACCGGATCGGATCCGGGAGGCTGATCTCCTGCCGGCGCTCGGAGCAGTCCTTATGGGCAAGCGTCCCTCGCGCAGCGCACCCGAGGTGCCGGGGCCGGGTGCCGGACCGAGGATGGCGGTGAGCGACCGCATCGAGAAGGAGTGAGACGCCATGGCATTGGACGCCGCGAGTATCGGGCCGGTCGAGTACGCGCTGGTCGCCTTTCCGGGAAACCGGTTCAACGGCGAGATCGCGCCCGCACTGGCCCAGGCCGTGGGGTCGGGCGCGATCCGGATCATCGATCTGGTGTTCGTGGTGAAGAACGCGGACGGCTCGGTCGAGTCGTTGGAGATCGACGCGCTCCCGGCCGAGACCGTGGCAGCCTTCGACCATCTCGACGGCGAGATCAGCGGACTGCTCAGCGAGCAGGACATCGGGCTGCTCGCGGCGGATCTGGAGCCGGGCAGTTCGGCGGCGCTTCTGGTGTGGGAGGCAGCGTGGGCCGCCCACCTGGCCACGGCCGTTCGCGAGTCGGGCGGAGAGCTGCTTGCGCGCGAGACGCTCCCCCGCGAAACGGTTCTGCAGGCGCTGGCGGCTCTGCCCGCCTGACGGTGTGTCGGCACAATGGAAAGGGTTGATGAAGGATGTTGCGTCGCCCCATGGTGGCACGTGCCGGACGACCCGGGCTGCTCGGTACGGCCGCCCGGACCGCGGTGGTGGCCGGGACCGCGACTGCGGTGAGCGGCCGGGTCCGGGCGAGACAGGACGCGCGGTACGCCGAGAACGACCAGGCCGCCTACCAGCAGCAGCCGGCGCCCGCCCCCGCGCCGCAGGCCGCCCAGCCGACCGGAGGGGTCAGCGACGAGGCGCTGGCCAAGCTCGAGCGACTGGCGCAGCTCCAGCAGCAGGGCGTGCTCACCGAGGAGGAGTTCGCCGCGCAGAAGGCTCAGATCCTCGGGCAGTGAACGCAGCCGGGCGGGGGTCTGCGCGGGACGCGGAACGCGGGTTCCCCGGTACCGCCGACCACGCGCAGATCAGGCGGCAGACGGCCGGGTGGTGTGGGACCCGGATGCCTACACCTTCGCGGACGGCTCCTGCCCGGGCAGCGCGCACCCGAGCCTGTGGCGCCAATCCGGCGGCAGCCCGGGCAAGCGATCTCCGGCGTACGAAGGCGCTCTGACCTGCACCGATGTCGACTTTTCGGCGAATCACTTCTCTTACGCTCTCGCACTGGGTAAGTTGTGTGCGCCACGCGTACGGTCGCGTTAAGTCCGCGTGCGCGAACGGTCTGTTGTGGCCATTGCCTTGGGGGGCGAGAGAGCATGCGGATACGGACGAAAATGCACACGGACAGCGCATCGGGCCGCTGTACATCACTGTGGCGACGCCTCGGTCGTGCGAAATGGCATGGCGCCCTCGCGTTCGGGCGCGTGTACTGGGGCAACGACGCCTGGCCGGTCAACAACCGCGGCCGGCGCCGGGCGCTGCGCCGGGCACGGGCCTGCCACCCGGCACCGTCGTTTCCGGCGGCGCAGGTGGGCGCGCGACTGGACCGTCTCGGCTACGCCCTGCTCGACCCCGGCTATCCGGCCGGCCTTGTCGACGCCATCAGGGCCGGATACGACAAAGTCATCGACGAGGCCGCCGACACGGCCGACATGGGCCCGATCATTCCCGAGGCCGTGCGCTACGTCATCGATCCCGTGTCGAAGGTACCCCTCCTCAGGCAGCTGATCACTCCGCAGCTCACTGAGATACTTAACGCCTTCTACGGCGGATGTTGGCGCATCGAACACGTCCGCATGTGGCGGATCGGGCATCTGACCGAGGAACAGCGACGGGTGCACCACTACGGAAACCTCTGGCACTGCGACCAACACCCGACCACGTGCCTGAAGCTGTTCGTCCAGATCACCGAAGACGTGACCGAGCAGACCGGCGCGTTCCGCCTCCTCGACATCCCGGACACCCGCCGGATCATGCGCTCCGGCTATCTCGGCACCGGCCGCTCCACCGGCTTCGCCGCCCGGATGCTGCAGGATGCCCGGAAGGCGGTGTGCTTCACGGCGCCCGCGGGCCACGTCGCCCTGTGCAACACCACCCGCTGCCTGCACCGGGCCGGCATCCCCCCGGAGGGCACCACACGCGGGATGGTTCAGTTCACCTTCCGCGAGAGCACGCAGCTCCATGGCATCGACCCCTTCGCAGGCATAGGCCCGGATCCGGGCGTAGGCAGAGGCAAACACGCCTGAGAAACCCGCCCCCGGCCGCGCAGGGAGCCGACACGCCGTCATGGCCACGCCGAGAACGCGAGTGACCGGACTTGCCCGGGGTGGCCGACGGGCAAGCTCAGGTCGGGGAACAGACAGGCGCCGTCACGGCAGGGCGCGTTCGAGGGTGTATTGGTGCACGTCGAGGTACCCGCTGGCGAACCCGGCCTGGCTGTAGAGGAGGTAGAGCCGCCAGGTGCGTTCGAAGGTCGGGTCGAATCCGAGGTCTCCGAGGTGGCGGGCGTAGCGGGTCAGTCGCTCGTGCCACAGGCGGAGGGTCTCGGCGTAGTGGGGTCCGAACGCCATGTCGTCCACGACGCGCAGTCCCGCACGGCCGGCGTTCTCCTCGATCGCCCGGGCTGAGGGGATCAATCCGCCGGGGAAGATGTACTTCGTGATCCAGGTCTGCGTCGCGGCGCTCGCGCTCATCCGCGCGTGCGGCATGGTGATCGATTGCAGACCGATCCGGCCGCCGGGAGCCAGCAGCCTGCCCAGGGCCGCGAAATAGCCCGGCCACTGCTCACGCCCGATCGCCTCGATCATCTCCACGCTCAAGACCGCGTCGTAGCTGCCCTCGACGTCCCGGTAGTCGAGCAGTTGTGGGGTCACCTTCGAGGACAGTCCGGCCTCAGCGGCCAGATGCTCCGTGTACGCACGCTGGTTGGCGGACAAGGTGACGGTGCGCACCTGCGCGCCCCGGGCCGCCGCCCGCACGGCGAGGCTGCCCCAGCCGGTGCCGATCTCCAGCACACGGCTGCCCGGACCGACGCCGGCCGCATCGAGCAGCCGGTCGATCTTGCGATTCTGGGCGACGGTGAGCAACCCGTCACCCGCGATCGGTCTCCGGCTCTCGTCCTCGGCGAACAGCGCGCTGGAATACGTCATCGTCGCGTCGAGGAAGAGTGCGAACAATTCGTCTGACAGGTCGTAGTGCCGGGCGATGTTCGAACGCGCTCCGCGTCGCGTGTTGCGCTCCTCGTGAGGTCTGCGGATCCGGCACACCGCACGCAGATTCCGCAAAGGCGCGGGTATCAGATCAGCCATGTGCGCGGCGAGGACGGTGAGCAAGGCGGGCAGTTCGTCGGTGTCCCAGTCGCCGGCTTGATAGGACTCGCCGAACCCGATCAGCCCGCGCGCGCCCAGACGTCGGAAGAAGTCCGCCTCGTTCCGCAGGTGCATCGTCGGGCTCTCCCCGTCGCCCGCGCCGAGAACGGTTCCGGTCGCGGAGACGATGCGCACCGGCAGGTTCCGCACCGCGTGCGCGATGAGCAGGGCGGCCACCCGTGCACGCAGGCGCCCGCGCGGAGCGCGGTACACGTCGGGCCACCGTTCACGCTCGATGGGCGAGACCTCCGGTCGGTGCACGGGGTCGGTACCGAGCGGTGGGTCGGATACGGCTGCCACGGTGCTCCCTCATCTCATCGATCCCGCTTCAGACTGGGGAGCGGCGCCCGCACCCCGTTCCTCGGCGGCTGTGGTTGAAGTTCGGAGCCGCGGCGCTGCCGGACTGGTGCGGATTCCGCGCCGTTCACGGCCGGCGGTGAACAGCGGGGACGACGGGGGCGGCCTGGTTCTCCGGCCTCGTCGGGGCTTCTGGATTTCCCGCATGACGCCGACTTCGAGGCTGTGCGGTGGTTCGAGCGCGACGGCGAATGCCAACAGCGCCGCGGTGGCCCGCAACTGGTCGACTTCCTCCCTGCACGCGCCACAGGCGGCGAGATGGATCCTCATGGCCGAGCGTTCAGCCGAGTCGACGGCGTCGCACACATACGGACCGATCAGGTGGTGCGTGTCGGGCGACTCTGCCACAGAGCCGGTGTCGACGGCGCCGCGGCGCGGCCGGGCCAATCCGGCCGCTTCCCTCTCTGACAGCCTCGGCTGAGACACCCGGTTTATCGGGTTAGTCTAGATGGGCGAGACAGGAGCACCCCCGGCATGGCCAGCACGACCGATCACGAGCACGACCCGGCGCCGCGCCCGAAGCGT
>NZ_JAGSOG010000397.1 GCF_018139695.1 Actinospica durhamensis
CCGCCGGCCACCTCGCCCGTGATCACGCAGCGCCACCGCGACTGACGCCGCGTCACCCCCGTCCCGCCCCCGCGCCGCAACCGGTTTCCGCGGCTGGTGCGCGACCTGCCGTGTCGACGCGGCTTCGACGGCGGTTCGATCCGGATTCGACGACGGTTCGGCAACAGATTGATATATTCCGCGCCGATCTGATCGCGACACAGATCGCTTTCCCGCGCCCGGATTTCGCGTTCGAAGCCCCCGAGGACTTGACGCTAAACCGGTTCATTGCCAGCATTCGTCACCACCGACTCCATGTGCGGAAGACCGCGCCGGAGACGGCGGGTGATCCGCGCCCTGATGCACAGCGACGTCCGGCACTACCTCTCGACGAAGTGAGGCGGAAACGACGATGCTCCACGCCCGGCGAGCTCTGCTCGCCCTCAGTACGGCCGCACTGCTCGCCGGCACCACCGCCGCGTGCGGCAGTTCCGGCACCGGCTCCTCCGGCGGCTCAGCCGGCGGCGCTTCGGGGACGATCGTGGCCACAACCGGCTCCACGTCCCCGTTCACCTCGGACTTCAACCCCTTCTCGCCCAACGTCCAGACGGGCGCGATCGGGATGATCTACGAGCCGCTGATGTTCTTCAACACGGCCAAGTCCGGCGACATCGAGTCCTGGCTGGCCAAGTCCTACAGCTGGGGCGCCGGCGGCACCTCCATCACCTTCACCCTGCGCTCGGGCGTGCAGTGGAACGACGGGAAGGCCTTCTCCGCCGACGACGTCGCGTTCACCTTCAACATGGAGGCGAAGAACGCCGCCCTGAACACCTACGGCCTGCCCATCAGCAATGCCGTGGCCAACAGCCCCACCAGCGTCACCATCAACTTCTCCAAGCCCGCCTACACCGACCTGTACTACCTGGCCGGCAAGTCGATGATCCTGCCCGAACACGTCTGGCAGTCGGTAACCGACCCGAAGACCTTCGCCGACGCGAACCCCGTCGGCACCGGCGCGTACATGGTCGGCAAGGTCAGCTCGCAGGTGATGGACCTGACCGCGAACCCGCACTACTACCAGGCCGGCCTGCCCAAGGTGAAGACGATCAGGTTCCTGGCGTTCACCGGCAACACCACCGCGGACCAGGCCATCGAGTCCGGTGAGATCGACTGGGGCGGCGGGTTCATCCCGAACATCCAGACGAACTACCTGAAGAAGAGCTCGACCTACAAGGTCGAGGACATCCCGCTGTCGGTCACCTACCTGCTGACCAACGACAAGACCGGCCCGACCGCGAACAAGGACGTGCGCCAGGCGATCAGCGACACCGTCGACCGCAACTTCATCAGCACGTCCGTCTACAACGGCTACGCGCCCGCGATCAACCCGCTCGACCTGCTCACGCCCAACTTCAGCTCCGTGCTCGACCCCTCGCTCGCCTCCCAGTCCTTCGGCAGCCCGGACGCCACCACGGCCGAGTCGCTGCTCAACTCGGCCGGCTACACCATGGGCTCCGACGGCTATATGCACGACGGTTCGGGCAAGGACCTGGAGATCGCGATCAAGGTGCCCACCGGCTGGAGCGACTACATCAGCATCCAGCAGATCGTGCAGCAGGAGCTCAAGGCCGTCGGCATCAAGATCGACATCAGCACCGAGGCGTACCAGTCCTGGATCAACGACCAGAACAGCGGCAACTTCCAGATCCTGATCGACAACTTCGGCTACACGCCGGACGCGTACGCCTACTACGACCAGCTGCTGGACGGCTCCAAGGCTCCCGCGATCGGCAAGACCGACCAGTTCGGCGACTTCGGCCGGTTCGACGACCCGCAGATCGACGCGCTGCTCAACACGATCTCGCAGACCGCTGACGCGAGCGCGCAGAAGCAGGACTTCTACCAGATCGAGCAGCTGATCCTGACCGACCTGCCGACCATCCCGCTGTTCGCGGCGCAGGACGAGATCGAGTTCAACGGGGGCAAGGTGACCGGCTATCCCACCACCGGCGACGCCTACGCCGCCCCGCCGATCTGGCTGCAGCCGGACGAGGGCTGGGTCGCGATGCACCTGACCCCGGCCTCCTGAGCCAGAACCAACGCCTCTGAGCGTGCGTCGTCGGTCGGGCCAGCCACCACGGTCCGGCCGACGACGTACGCCGGGCATCGACGACGACGGGAGGTATCCGCGTGCGCCTGCGCTACATCGGCCGGAAACTCGGCTTCTACCTCGTGGCCGCCTGGGTGGCGATCACCGTGAACTTCTTCCTGCCCCGGCTGATCCCGGGCGACCCGGTCTCGATCATCATCAGCAGACAGACCCAGTCCGGCACCGTGCCTGCGGGCGAGGCCGCGGCGCTGCGCAAGCTGCTCGGCCTCGGCTCCGGCAGCCTGCTGAGCCAGTACGGGCAGTATCTCGACCAGCTCGTCCACCTCAACTTCGGCCTGTCCATCACCGAGTTCCCCACCCCGGTGGCGGACGTGGTGCGCCCGGCCATCGCCTGGACCCTGGTCCTGGTGGGCCTGGCCACGTTCATCAGCTTCTGCCTCGGCGTCGGGCTCGGCGCGCTCGCGGGCTGGAAGCGCGGTACCCGGATCGACGCCCTGGTGCCCTCCACCACCCTGCTCACGGCCATGCCCTACTTCTGGCTGGCCCTGCTGCTGGTCTACCTGTTCAGCCAGAAGTGGAACCTGCTGCCCGCGCAGCAGGGCTACGACCCGTCCCTGGACGTCGGCTGGAACTCGGCGTTCATCGGATCGGCGATCCAGCACTCCATCCTGCCCGCGATGACCCTGGTGATCGCCTCGGTCGGCGGCTGGCTGCTCGGCATGCGCAACATGACCGTGGCAACGCTGTCGGAGGACTTCGTGGTCGCCGCCGAGGCCCGCGGCCTGAGCCCGGTCAGGGTGCTGACCAGGTACGCGGCCCGCAACGCGGTGCTGCCAAGCGTGTCCGGCTTCGCCGTGTCCATCGGCTTCGTGGTCTCCGGCCAGATCGTGATGGAGCAGGTGTTCAACTACCCGGGTCTGGGCAGCCTGCTGTTCCAGGCCGTCTCGAACGAGGACTACCCCCTGATGCAGGCGCTCTTCCTGACCATCAGCTTCGCCGTGCTCGGCTCCAACCTGCTGGTCGACCTGCTCTACGGCCTGATCGACCCGCGCACGAGGGAGGCGTAGATGGCCACCGTCGCCGTAGCCGCCGAACCCGGCGCGGGCGCGGGCGCCGGTGCGCTCTCCGCCCTGCGCGACGCCCTGCGTTCGCGCCGGCTCATCCTCGGCCTGGTCGTGGTCGGCTTCTTCGTCCTGGTCGCCGCCTTCGGGCCGCTGTTCGTCGGAGACCCGAACCACGAGTACACCGACGCGCTCAACGCCGGGCCCTCGGCCGCGCACTGGTTCGGCACCACCAACATCGGCCAGGACATCTTCGCCCAGACCGTCGACGCCACCCGGCCCACCCTGCTCATCGGCGCCGCGGCCGGCCTGATCGCCACCGCCATCTCCGTCGTCATCGGCATCGGCGGCGGCTACCTGGGCGGGATCGCGGACGAACTGCTGGCGCTGCTGACCAACGTGGCCCTGGTGATCCCGACCCTGCCGCTGGTCATCGTCGCCTCCAAGTTCATGGGCGACAACGGCCTGACCCCGACGATCTTCGTGATCGCCTTCACCAGCTGGGCCGCCTCAGCCCGGGTGCTGCGCGGCCAGACCCTCTCGCTGCGCAACCGGGACTACGTGCTCGCCGCCCGCGCCCTGGACGAGCCGCGCTGGCGGATCATCCTGGTCGAGCTGCTGCCCAACGAGATGCCGATCATCGTCTCCCAGTTCACCTTCTCGATGGTCTTCGCCATCCTCGGGCAGGCGGGCCTTGCCTTCCTCGGCCTGCAGAGCGCCGACATGCTCACCTGGGGCAACATCCTCTACTTCGCCCAGAACGCGCAGGCGCTCGACTCCGGGCAGTGGTGGTGGTTCGCCCCCTCGGGCCTGTGCATCGCCGTGTTCGGCGCCGGGCTCGCGCTGATCAACTTCGGCCTCGACGAACTGCTCAACCCGCGGCTGCGGGTCTACCGCCCGTCCAAGGCCCGCGCGGAAAGGTCATCATGAACGACGACGCCTCCCTGGTCCTGCGCGCCACGGACGTCTCGGTCGCCTACGAGGGCCGCCGTCCGACCAGGGCCGTGCGCGAGGTCTCGCTGGAGCTGCACGCCGGCGAGGTCCTCGGCATCGCCGGCGAGAGCGGCTGCGGCAAGTCCACCCTCGCCTACGCCCTGACCCGGATGCTCAGGCCCCCGGCCGTCCAGACCGGCGGCACCATCGAGTACGTGGACCGCGACGGCCGCACCTGGGACCTGACCGCGCTCGAGCCCGGCGAACTGCGCAAGCTGCGCTGGGCCGAGTTCTCCATGGTGTTCCAGAGCGCGATGAACGCGCTGAACCCGGTCACCTCCGTCGGCGCCCAGTTCGACGACATCTTCCGCACCCACCGCCCCGAGATGGACCGCGCCGAGCGGCGCGAGCGGGCCCGGCGGCTGCTGGAGATGGTGGGCATCGACCCGAAGCGGGTGCGCTCGTTCCCGCACGAACTGTCCGGCGGCATGCGCCAGCGCGTGGTCATCGCCCTCGCCCTGGCGCTCGAACCGCGCCTGGTGGTGATGGACGAGCCCACCACCGCGCTGGACGTGCTGGTGCAGCGGGAGATCCTGGACGAGATATCCCGGCTGCGGGCCGAACTCGGCTTCGCCGTCATCTTCATCACCCACGACCTCGGCCTGCTGCTCGAGATCAGCGACTCGCTCGCGGTGATGTACGCCGGCCAGTTCGTCGAGTACGCGCCCGCGCGCCGGATCGCCGAGGAGGCGCAGCATCCGTACACGCAGGGCCTGCTGCGCTCCTTCCCGAGCCTGCGCGGCGGACGGCGCGACCTGCGCGGCATCCCCGGCAATCCACCGGATCTGCGGCAGGACCTGGACGGCTGCCCGTTCGCGCCGCGCTGCGAGCACGCCTTCGACCGCTGCCGGACCGAGGCGCCGCAGTTGCTCGCCGCACCCGGGTACTGGCCGTTCTCCTGTCACCTGCGAGATGTCCCGAACGGCTCGGAGCCGAGGAAGGTCGAGGTCGATGAGCGCGCTTGAGGTCGAGGGCCTGACCGTGGAGTACCGCCAGCGCGGCGGCGGCAGGCTGCGGGCGGTGGAGGAGCTCAGTTTCACCCTCGAGCCCGGGCAGACCCTGGCCCTGGTGGGGGAGAGCGGCAGCGGCAAGTCCACCGTGGTGCGCACGCTCGCCCGCTTCATCAAGCCCAGCGCCGGCCGGATCACCGTGGCCGGCGTGCCGACCCGGCGCGGCCGCCCGCAGCCGCACGAGTATCGCAGGAAGCTGCAACTGGTCTTCCAGGACCCGTTCGCCTCGCTCAACCCGATGCACACCGTGCGCCACCACCTGGCCCGCCCGATCAAGCGGCACCGCAAGGCCCGCGGCCGCGAGCAGGTCGAGCAGGGCGTGCTCGAACTGCTGCGCTCGGTCAACCTCACCCCGGCCGAGGAGGTCGCCGGCAAGCACCCGCACGAACTGTCCGGCGGCCAGCGCCAGCGGGTGGCCATCGCCCGCTCGCTGGCGACGAATCCGAGCGTGCTGCTCGCGGACGAACCGGTCTCCATGCTCGACGTCTCGATCCGGCTGGAGATCCTCAACCTGCTGGACCGGCTCAAGCAGGAGCGCAAGCTCGCGCTCCTCTACGTCACGCACGACCTGGCCACCGCCCGGTACTTCGCCAAGGACATCATGGTCCTGTATCGCGGCGAGGTGGTCGAGCGCGGCCCGAGCGACGAGGTGATCCTCAAGCCGTC
>NZ_JAGSOG010000398.1 GCF_018139695.1 Actinospica durhamensis
TGTGCCTGGACCTGCCCGGCTCCAGCACCGCCACCGGCACCCAACTCGACCTCCAGACCTGCACCGGAGCGAGCAACCAGACCTGGACCCTGGCCACCGCGACCACCGGATACACCATCACCTCGGCCTCGTCAGGACTCTGTCTCGGCATCGCCGGAGCGTCCACCAGTGCCGGCAAGGCCGTCCAACAGCAGACGTGCACCGGCGCCACCAGCCAGGAATGGACCCTGACGGCAGGGACCAGCAGCTACCAGATCGTCAACGTCAATAGCAGTAAATGCGTCAATGCCAGCGGGAACGCGACCACGGCGGGCACCCTCGTCGTGCAGAACAGCTGCGACTCCACCAGCACCAAGTCCTGGAACCTGACCGCAGGCGGGACCGTGCCGACGACCTCGGCATCCGCGTCCGCTTCGGCCAGCGCGTCGGCGTCCGCCAGCGCTTCCGCGTCGCCCAGTGCCACGGTGACGACGCCGCAGCCCGGGCAGCCGAGCGTGCCGGCGACGTGCACGACGGTGGCGGCGCAGCTGGCGAACCCGAGCAATGAGCTGTTCACCAGTGCGCAGGAGGCCGCGCCGCCGGACACCGCGCGGATCCAGGCGGCGCTCAACAGCTGCACGGGCACCGACAAGGCGGTCGAGCTCCAGGTTTCCGGCGCGGACGCGGCGTTCCTTTCGGCGCCGCTGACGATCAACAGCGGCGAAGTACTCCTGGTCGACACCGGCGTCACGCTCTACGCCTCGCGTAACCCGGCCGATTACCAGGTCTCGGGCCAGCCGACCTGCGGCACCCTCGGCGCCTCGGACGGCAGCACGCTGGGCACCGCCACCGGGTGCGTGCCGTTCATCTCGGTGCGCGGCAACGACTCCGGCATCATGGGCACCCAGAGCAGCTCCGGCAGCCAGGGCCTGATCGACGGCCGCGGCGACCAGGACATGCTCAACTCGAGCACCACCTGGTGGTCACTGGCCGAGTCCGCGCACGACAAGACCACGACGCAGCAGGAGAACCCGAAGCTGATCACGGTCTTCGGCGGCACGGACGACACGATGTACCACATCAGCCTGACCAACTCGCCGATGTTCAACGTCCTGCTGGACGGCGGCAGCGGCTTCACGGCCTGGGGCGTGCGCATCGACAACCCGGACACCGCGCGCAACACCGACGGCTTCGACCCGGACAGCGCCAGCAACGTCCTGATCACCGACAGCTTCATCAACACCGGTGACGACGGCATCGCGGTCAAGTCCGACGCCGGCGGCCCGGCAAGCGGCGTCACCATCAGCAACACCAGCTTCTGGGGTATCCACGGCATGTCCGTGGGCAGCCAGACCAACGGCGGGATCAGCGACGTCACCTTCTCCGGCAACTACATCCACGGCGGCACCGACATTCACGGCGACACCGCGTCCAGCAACAACGGCGTGCGCGTCAAGAGCGACTCGACTTTCGGCGGCACCGTCACGAACGTGAGTTTCCTCAACACCTGCGAAGCCAGCGTCGAACACCTGATCCTGCTCGACCCGCAGTATCTCAGCGGCAACGGCACCTCGATCCCGAGTTTCGACAGCATCACCATCAATGGCCTGAAGTCCGTTTCGTCCTCGGACGGAAAGTCCACTCTCGACGGCTATGACAGCTCGCACATGTTGGGCTTGACCCTGGAGAACGTAGACCTCGACTCCACCAAGGTCACCGCCGAATACGCGAACATCAACATGTACAACTCCAACATCACCCCCACTGGCACCGACGTCACCGTCACGAACGTGACCGGCACCGGCAGCGTCCCGAGCTGCAGCACCTTCCCGGCCTGGCCGGGGCTGTAAAGCAGTAGTTACCCGATCAAGCAGGGCCGTCGGCAGTCGCCGGCGGCCCTGCGCCCGCGCCGGTCGAGCCGTAGGTCTTGATCTCGGCCAGCGTGGAGAGGTAGCCGTTGTAGGTGTACGAGATGGTCGAGGTGTCCGAGGGAGCCCTGCTGCGGACGAAGGGCCTTAGACGGAAGATCAGGTGAAAGCGCTCGAACTCGCTCAAGCGGTTCCAGCAGCCGGTGCACCACAGCTCGCGGTCGGCGTACGGACGCGCCGGCAACAGGCCGTGAAGCCGAGCGTGGCCTGGCAAGCACGGGTCTCCCCATGCGTCCCGCTGTCCCGCTGGAATGCGGTAGTGAGGTCGGTCATGGCGGCCCTCTTCGTGAAGTGATGGGCGGCCTCGAGATGGGCGGCCTCGAATCGGGCCGTTCACCGGACACGTGCCGAACGACACGATCCAAAGACGACGGCGCATCAACGGGCTCGAGTTCCCGGATTCCGCTTCCCCCAACGGCCGGGAAGTCGTTCTCAGCCCGTTGCCTCCCGTTCGCCCGGGGCGGCCGTGCGCGAGCGTAGCCTGAGGCGATCAAGATCGTCTACTGTGCTCAAGGGGATCAACGACGTGTGTAGAGAGATATTCGGGGGCTCCGGCTCCTGCGAACACACCTCAGCCGCGAAGGGCGCCGACCGGCGCTCCTTCCTGCGTAACGCCGGGCTCGCCGGCGCCGGCGCCGTCGCGCTCGGCCCGCTCACCGCAGGCGCGGCATCCGCCTCCACCGCCCCGGCTTCCGCCGCCGCCTCCGCCTCACGCGGGCGCTGGAATCCCGACACCGAGAGCCTCCGGTTCACCCTCGCGGTCATGCCCGACACCCAGTTCCTGTACTGGGGCTCGCAGGGCAGCGTGAACCCCGACCCGCAGGCGGCCTCCTTCCGCTACGTCATCGAGAACAGCGGTACCGCCTCGGACGACAACATCGTCTTCCTCGCGCACCTCGGCGACCTGACCGAGGACGGCGACCCCGTCTCGTTCAAGTACGTGGGCCAGACCTATGACATCCTGGACGAGGCTGGCGTCGCCTACAGCGTGCTGGCCGGCAACCACGATGTCAGCGGCGACGACACCCGCGGCACGACGCCGTACCTGCAGACCATGGGTCCGCAGCGGTATTCGAAGTCGCCGACGTTCCTGTCCGCCGACTCCAGCGGCTACAACACCGCGCACGTGTTCCGTGCCGCCGGCCGCGAATGGCTGCTGCTCGCCCTCGACTGGCGCACCTCGACGGCCGGATTCGACTGGGCCAACGCCGTCATCAAGGCCCACCCGACGCTCCCGGTGATCCTCACCACCCACGAGATCGCGGGCACCCCGTACGACGACAACGTCTACCCGTACCAGGCGGGCGACCCGGAGGACAACGCCTCGCTCTCCAGCTACGGCCAGACCGTCTGGGACAACATCATCAAAGACAACGACCAGGTCTTCCTGACGCTCAACGGGCACTACTGGCCGCCCGGGCGCACCACCATGCAGAACGCCGCCGGCCACGACGTGTACGTGCACATCACGAACTACCAGAACCGGTACTTCGGCGGTGGCGGCATGCTCCGGCTCTACCACTTCGACCTGAGCCGCGACACCATCGACGTCGAGACGATCTCGCCCTGGATCCTCGCGCAGAAGCCTGAGGAGCGCAACGTCCTGGCCGCCCAGGACGCCGAACTCACCTCGGCGGTGGACTACTTCTCCATCCCGATGAACTTCGACGAGCGCTTCGCCTCCTTCGCCCCCGTCCCGAGCCGGCCGAGCCGGCCCGCGAAGCGGATGCTGGTTCCCGGAACGCTCGCCTACTGGCGCTTCGACACCGGACAGGCGGACGGCAGCGCGGTCGCCGCCGGGACCACCATCAAGGACCAGTCCGGCCACGGCAACGACCTCAGCACCCTGGTGACGGTGCCGGGCAGCGCCGCCGACGCGCTGACCTGGTCCACCCAGCACCACCCCGACCAGCCCGGCCACGGCAGCCTCTCCTTCGCCGGCGGCCAGAACCCGCTGCACGGCGCGTACTTCACCACCGGCGCGAACGCCCCGCTCAACACGGAGACGTTCACCAAGGGCTACACCATCGAGCTGTTCTTCAACATCCCGCTGGACTGGGACGCAAGCAACAACTCGTGGATGTCGGCGCTCAGCCGCTGGGGCGAGGCCAGCCAGGCGGGCAAGACCGGGGAAAACACCGACCCGGACGAGCCGGTCGCCACCCTCAGCTTCTCCGGCGACCGCGAGCCGCAGTGGAACTGCTACCCGACGAACGCGACCTTCCCCTCGACGAACTGGGGGCAGACCCTGTTCGAAGACGAATGGTGGCACGTCGCGATCGTCAACGACGGCAAGCACACCGTGATGTACCTGCAGGGCTGCCCCACCGTCGACAACCCGACCCTGCGCGAGTCGATCGGCATCACGACCCTGGGCCTGCCCTGGGCGCTCGGCGGATACGAATACAACGGAAGCATCAACCAGATCTTCCACGGCTTCATCGGCGACGTCCGCATCGTCAACCGCGCACTGTCCGTCGACGAGTTCATGATCGCTACCTGAGACCGGCAGAAGACCGGCAGACGACCCGCACCGCCTGCACACTGAGCCCTGACACACCGAGACCGGTAGCCCGGACGCCAACTCCAACATCTCCCCCACCGGCACCGACGTCACCGTCACGAACGTGACCGGCACCGGCAGCGTCCCGAGCTGCAGCACCTTCCCGGCCTGGCCGGGGCTGTAAAGCAGTTACCTAACAAGCAGGGCCGTCGGCGACCGCTGACGGCCCTGCCGCCCCGCGTCAGCCGCCCGGGGCTCACTTGAGTGGCCGCTGGTCCTCGATCTGGGGCTCGATCTCGTCCGCGTATTCGGCGTCTGCGGCGCGTTGCTTCATCCAGCGCCTGACGACGAACCAGACGTAGCCGATCAGGATCACAGCGAGGACTCCCGCGTTCGCGTAGAGGCCACCGCGCAGGCTCGTCGCGGTGTACGTGCCGATCGCGTAGATGCCGCAGGCGACTCCGAACGTGAAGATCGCCGTGTCGGTGATCGTGCGTATGCGTGCGCTGACGCCGAGGCGGGCGAGGGCGATGTGCACGGCCGGGAAGCCGCCGAGGCAGAACAGGAACAGGCCGAAGCAGCCGAGTGCGACGTCGGTGATCGGCCTGAGCGGCGTCGAGCCGTTCGCGTATGCGGCCGAGCCGTCGATCTCGACTCCCTCGGCCCCGCCGCGCCACACCAGGACGTCCACCTTATCGCCGGATGAGAGCCCGCGGGCCGCGGCGTTCGAGGCGTCGAAGACCATCTTGGGAAACCCGCTGGCCCACACGCCGGTGTCCGACTTGCCGAGGTCGGTTTCGAGCACCGTCTCGAGCACGGTCTGGACCGCCGGGTCGTTTGCGGCGAACTGCGCGGACAGCGGTTGATCTGTCGCGTACGACGTGGCCCCGTGCACCGCCATGCTCAGTCCGAGCACCGGCACGGCGGCGAGGATCGCCATGCCCAGCACCCGGAAGATGCGCCCCCACACGGCCTGTCCTTTCGTCGTCGTGAGCTATGAACATACGCCTGGGGTGTCAGCGCTTCCAACCTAACGGAACGAACGGCTCCGGTCCGGCGCGCCTCCGATGACGATCGGGCTGAGGCGTCCGGCCAGGACGTTGACGGATCCGTCCTTGGATTCGACGGTGCCGTGGATGAGGAGGGCTCCGGCGTAGCGGGTGCGGCGGTCGAGGGCGGCCCAGGTTTTGGCGGGGACGATGACGTTGATCATGCCGGTGGGGTCTTCGAGGTTGAGGAAGCAGATTCCGTTGGCCGTGGGCGGGCGTTGGCGGTGGGTGACGAGGCCCGCGATGCGGACGGGGTGGCCGTGGCGGAGCGCGGCGAGGTTTTCGGCTTCGGTGACGCCGAGTCCGGCGAGGCGTTGGCGCATGGGGTGCATGGGGTGGTGG
>NZ_JAGSOG010000399.1 GCF_018139695.1 Actinospica durhamensis
GGGCAACGGCGGCGGGGCCGCGGCCGGGGGCGAGGGGCACAAGCGCCGGCGCTGGGGCCGGATCGTCGGGTTCACTGCGCTCGGACTCGTCCTGGTCCTGATCGTCGGGTTCATCAGCACCTGGATCTGGGCCTCGGGCAAGATCACCCACGTCGGCGCCCTCGCCGACTACTCCGGCCGCCCGGCCGCCGGAGCCGGCACGAACTGGCTGCTGGCCGGCTCGGACGGGCGCGACACGCTCACCAAGGCGCAGCAGGACGAGTACCACACCGGCTCGGCCGGCTCGATCACCGGCAGCCGGACCGACACGATCATGCTGCTGCACTACGGCAGCTCGGGCCCCGACCTGATCTCCATCCCCCGCGACTCCTACGTCGCCATCCCCGCCTACACCGACGCCAAGGGCGTGGCCCACTCCGCCTCGCACAACAAGATCAACGCGGCGTACCAGGAGGGCGGCCCGCAGCTGCTGGTGCAGACCGTCGAGCAGAACTTCGGGATCCGGATCGACCACTATCTGGAGATCGGCTTCCTCGGCATCGTCAACATGGTCAACGCGGTGGGCGGCGTGCACATGTGCCTGAGCAAGGCCGTGCACGACAGCTACTCCGGCGCCGACCTGAACGCCGGGTGCCAGACCCTCAACGGCGGCCAGGCCCTGGCCTACGTCCGCTCGCGCTACTCGCTGCCCAACTCGGACGTGAGCCGGATGTCCGACCAGCAGGCCTTCATCAGAGCCCTGGTCGACTCGGCCGTGCGCCCCGGCGTGCTGCTCAACCCGTTCGAGTTCTACCCCTTCGTCGGCGGCGCCCTCGGCTCCGTCGCCGCCGACAACAACACCGGCCTGCTCGACCTCATCCGGATGGCCCGCAGCGCCCGCCCCCTCGCCTCCGGCGGCGGCACCACCGGCACCATGCCCATCGCCGACGAAGGCTACGCCGTCTCCGGCATAGGGGACGCGGTGCTACTCGACCAGACCAAGACCGCCAAGGTGATCGCCGCCGTCAACGCCGACAAGCCGATTCCGAGCGGGCTGCTCAACTCGATCGAGTGAGGCGGTGCGGCAGGGCCGTCACCCGAGCGGCGCACTACGCGGACTGCGCGAGCACGGTGATGAAGGACGTGGTGGCGAAGAACGTGCCGGTGGTGAGGTGTTCGAGCCACGCCCGGGCGTCGGACGCGGTGATGTAGCCGGCTGCGACGGCGCGGGCGGTGGTGCGGCGTAGGCCGAGGATGGTCTCGGCCGTGTCGAAGTCGGTGAGGACTGCGGCGGGGTTGCGGACGGCGCGGAGGGTGAATCCCGCGTGGGCGGCGAGGCGGGGGAGTTGGCGGCCGACGGCGTGGTTGTGGTTGACCCGCTCGGCCACGTAGCGGGTGAAGGCTCGGCTCAGGGCGAGGTCGGGGTGGTCGATGGCGAGTGTGTCCCAGTCGGGCTCGGCGAGGGTGAGCAGGCCGGCCGGGCGTAGGACGCGATGGAGTTCGGCGAGTACCGCCGCGGGGTCGGCGACGTGCATGAGTACGCGGTCGGTGCGGGCGCGGTCGATGGTGTTGGACGCGAACGGGAGGCGGTGCGCGTCCGCTCGGCAGACCTGGACGTTCGGCCGGTCGGCCATGCGGGCGCGGGCCGTGGCGACCATGTCCGGGTCCTGGTCGACGCCGAAGGCCGTGCCGGTCGGGCCCGCCGCGGCGGCGAGGGCGGCGAGGTCGGTGCCGGGGCCGCAGCCGACGTCCAGTACGTGGTGACCGGGCTCGATGGCGAGGGCCGCGAGCAGGTCGTGCTTGTAGGAGCGGGCGAGGTCGGTGGCCGCGACGCCGTCGAGGTACGGCGTCGGCGCGGCGCTGGTGGTGTCGGTCCTGGGCATGGCCCCATCGAAACAGGGTTCTGTGAAGATGTGGTGGAGAAGGCGTGTGGACCGTGTGCAGGAACGGATCGGCCGGCTCCGGGCGCGGATCAGGCGAAGACGGAGTAGAGCGAGATTCCGGCCAGGACCAGCATGATCGCGGCGGCGGCGCGGATGACGAGCTTGAGCGGGATCCAGCGCAGCAGGGCCTGGCCGCCGAGGATGGCGAGGGCCGCGACGGCCCAGAGGGCGAGCAGGGCGCCGATGGAGACGGAGAGCCAGTTGTACTTGGCGGCCAGGTTCGCGGTGACGATCTGGGTGAGGTCGCCGAACTCGGCCACGGTGATCACGCTGAAGCTCACCAGCATCGCGCGCCAGGGGCTGGAGACCTGCTTGATCTCGGGCTCCTCCTGCGCGTCGGCGCCGCGGGATTGCCAGAGCATGAGGCCCGCGCCGATCAGGAACAGGGTGGCGACCACGGCTTCGAGCACGCGGTGGGGGAGCAGGCGCAGCAGTGAGCCGGCTGCGACGGCGATGGCCACCTGGACGGTGAATCCGACCGCGGCGCCGAGGAAGACGTAGCGGCCGGGGTAGCGGGTGGCGAGGACGAGGGAAGCGAGCGCGGTCTTGTCCGGCAGTTCGGCGAGGAAGATCAGCGCGAAGGTCGTTGCTATCACCGCGAGGCTCACCGGCTGAGTCTACGTCACCTCATGCACGGCCACACCGTCTGCACCGGAACAGACCACGGCGGATAGGTGCGGATGAGGGCGGACAGGGGCGAATGAGGGTGAATACGGGCACTCAGGGCTTGACGGGTTCGCCTCGGTCGGCGGGGTGGGACGGCGCGGGTCCGGACGGCTCCGCGGGGTCGGCGGACTCTGCGGTCTTGGAGGTCTTGGCGGCCTTGGCGGTCTTGCCGGTCTTGGTGGCCGAAGACGACCTGACGGGCTTGGCCAGGGCGCGCTTGAGCGCGAGCATCCCGAATACCGCCGCGCACCCGGCGACGCCGACGACCGCGCCGTAGCCGGGGCCCGCGCCCTCGGTGGCCGCGGCGAAGCCCATCACGGCGCCGACGCCCGCACTGGGGGCGAGGTTGGCGCGCAGCAGGCCCGCGTCCGCGGAGTCGGTGGGCGCCGGGACGGGCGCCTCGGCGGCGCGCGGTGTGGTCCTCGACATGCGAAGAGGGTAACCGGCGACCGGCGGCCGGGACAGGGGCGGCAACACCGCGGAAACGAGGGGGATCACCGGGGATCGGGGAGAAGTGCCGGGAGAAACGCATCGCCGCACCGGTGCGGCGGCGCGGCGATGTCTGGTTTCTCTCCGGTTCGCCCGGGCTCAGGGACCTGGCGAAGCGGTTCGGGCCCCGATGCACTCACGGCGGCCGGGGTCCACCCTCGCAAACTAGCGTGGCCCACGTCACCCAATTTGTCAACTGCGGCAACAAAATTGCCACATTCGGCCACACTGCGTGCACGCGCGCTGCCGCCGTGCTGACCTCTCGTGCCCTCGGGCGGATTCGCATCGGCGCGTCGGCGCACCGGATCAAAAATTACTTGACTTCTTAGCGCTGCATTACTCGAGACCGCTGGCGCTCGGCCGTATCTTGAGCTACGGTGGCGTAACTTACGCATCCGTAACCATAGCTTCGGCCCAGCCAGGAGAACCGTCGTGAGCCTCATCGCAGAGCACTCGCAGGCCCCGAATGTTCCGCTGCGCGGAGAGTTGAGCCAGAGCGACCTGCTCCGGGAACTCGAGCCGGTGGTCGAGGCCAACCTCAACCGGCACCTCGGCATCGCCAAGGAGTGGTTCCCGCACGCCTACGTGCCGTGGAACGAGGGCCGCGACTTCGACGGTCCGCTCGAGGGCGAGGCCTGGGAGTCGAGCCACTCGCGGCTGAACGAGACGGCGCGTACCTCGCTGATCCTGAACCTGCTCACCGAGGACAACCTGCCGAGCTACCACCACGAGATCGCGGTGCTCTTCGGCCGCGACGGGGCCTGGGGCACCTGGGTGCACCGGTGGACCGCGGAGGAGGGCCGGCACGGCATGGCCATCCGCGACTACCTGCTCACCACCCGGGCCGTGGACCCGATCGAGCTCGAGCGGGCCCGGATGACGCACATGTGCAGCGGCTACATCTCGCCCAACTCGCACCAGGCGCTCAACTCGATCGCGTACGTCTCCTTCCAGGAGCTCGCCACCCGCATCTCGCACCGCAACACCGGCAGCTACTCCGGCGAGAAGCTGTGCGACCAGCTGCTGCAGAAGATCGCGAACGACGAGAACCTGCACATGGTCTTCTACCGCAACCTGCTCGCCGCGGCCTTCGAGCTGAACCCGGATCAGACCATGCGCTCGGTGGTGGACGTGGTGCGCAACTTCCAGATGCCGGGCGCCGGGGTGGAGAACTTCGGCCGCAAGTCGGTGCAGATCGCCATGGCCGGGATCTACAACCTGCGCATCCACCGGGACGAGGTGCTCGCCCCGGTGCTGCGCAACGTGCGCGTGTTCGAGCGCACCGACCTCGGCCCGGCCGGCGAGCAGGCCCGCGAGGAGCTCGCCGAGATCATGGACGCGCTCGACGGCGCGGCCTCGCGCTTCGAGGAGAAGTGCGAGGCCAAGCGCGCCCGCGACGCCGCGCGCAAGGGCTGAGCCTGCCCGCCGCCCCGCCGCGGTGTCGTCTCGTCCCGGACGCCGACCTCATTGAGGTCGGCGTCCGGCTTTTTCGTGCCCCGTGCGACGGCACGGCCGAGCGCGCTCATGGAGTAGTGCAGTTCGTCCGCTCGGATGACGTCTCGTCGGATGTACCGCGATTCTCGCCGAACTCCCACTGAATCAGTGAGTCGATGATCTCGTTCACGTGAGCGGGTCGGGATCGGCTTTGGGTTAGGCCGCCGGACGGCCGCCGAGGCCTGCGTTAACTAAATACTTTTATCAATATTCATCCTTGAAGAGTAGCGCCGGGTGACCTCGGGCGGCGTAAGGCGTTGCCCCGGAAGGGCGGGCCCATTGGCCCACCCCTTAATCCTCCGACTGATCAGTAGAGGTCCCCATGTACGACTTGGCCAAGCGCAGCCTGGTCTTCACGGTCGCTACCGGCGGACTGCTGTTGACGGGCACGGCCCTCTCCCCGGCGATGGCGGCCGCGGGACAGGGTGCGAAGGAGAGCGGGGGCGCTGTCAGCGCGCACTCGGTCTCCGGCTCGGCGACAGCATCCGACGGCGCGGCCGCGAAGGCCCCGCGAGGCCGGGCGGCACAGCCGCCCGAAGTGCACTCCCACCCGATGTCGCCCGCCGGCGCGGCCGCGGCCTCGTCGAGCATGCTCGACCCGGGCGACGCCCTGGCCGGCGAAGTGCTGCGGATCCCGATCGACCTCGGCTCCGACGGGTGCGGCAGCACCGCGCAGGTCACCGCGCTGCGTGACTGGGTCGACGGCCGGTGCGCGCAGGACGCCCCGCGCGGGTCGGCGCACTCCGGCGACCTCGACTCCACCGCGGTCCAGCCCGCGACCGCGGAAGGCAGTGCTCCGACCCGCCCGGGTGTCTCGGCGGGTACCGGCGGCACCAGCGCCACCGCGGTGTCGGCGGGCGAGGACGGCACCGACGCGGCCGACCCCGAGATGACCCCGATCGACGTGCCGCTCGCGGCCTGCGGCCCCGGGGACGACACCGTGGCCATGCGCGCGGTCGAGACCGGCGCCCGGTGCGTCGATCCCGCCGCCATGGACGACGAGTCCGACCAGTCCGACCAGGCCGGCCAGGCCTATCGGAGCACCCACCACACCACGCTCGGCGAGCGCTCCGTGCCGATGCGGGGCCGCGGCGAGGACAACGGGGAGGACAACGGCGATCTGCCGCTGCACACTCCGGTCCCGGTCTGTGAGGACGACGAGACGGGCCTGGCCGCGGTGAGCACCGACCAGGACGACTCCGACTGCACGCCCTGCCCGCCGACGCCC
>NZ_JAGSOG010000039.1 GCF_018139695.1 Actinospica durhamensis
GTCGGGGAGGGCGGGGCGACGGTGGACGTGCCGGCGGACAACATCCGCCACCAGTTCGAGGTCAACGTGGTCGGGCCGCTGCTGCTGACCCAGGGGATCGCCAAGCAGATGGTCAAGCGCGGTTCCGGCCGGATCGTGTGGGTCTCCTCGCGCGAGGGCCTGAACGTGAACCCGTTCACCGGGATCTACTCCGCCTCGAAGCACGCGATCGAGGCCATCGCCGAGAGCATGGCCGATGAGCTGCAGGAGTTCAACATCGAGGTCGCGACCGTGAACCCGGGCCCGTTCCTGACCGGATTCAACGACCGGATGTTCCAGACGTGGGAGAGCTGGCAGGACGACCCGTCCGAACGGCTCTACGACTACGCGAAGCTCGCCTTCCCCCGCGCGCAGTTCGATCCGGAGCCGGTCTACGCCACGCTGACGGCGGTCGCCGCGGGCGAGGTCGACACCTACCGCAACCTCGAGCCCGCCTCGATGCTCGAGGAGACCAAGAGCCTGATCATGGCGCCCTGGGACCGCAAGACGAAGGCGAACCTGGGGAAGCGGCCGGACAAGCTGCAGGCGTCGTTCGAGATGAAGCCAGAGACGCCCGTATCGAAGTGACGCGTGCGGCTTCGAGCCCACGCCGCGGTCAGCTCAGGCCGTCGATCAGGGCGGTGGTCAGGCGGGTGAGCGTGGGTTCGAAGTCGACACCGCCGTGCGCCATGGAGGGCTCTTCGGCGTAGAGGCGGGTGACGGTTTCGGCCGGGTGGCCGGCCTGCCACAGCGGTGCGGCCATCGCGATGATCCCGACGATCAGATCGTTGGCTTGTGCCTCCTGGAGCGGGCCGGCCGCGGCGACGGCCGCGGTGAGGTCCTTCACCGCGGCGGTCGCGACGCTTTTGAAGGCGAGTACGCGCTCGTAGGAGACGTCGCGTTCGAGGCTGAGCGTGACGTGGGTGAGCAGGTCGCAAAACAGCGGGCGCTCGACGAGCGAGGCAGTCAGGATGCGGGCCAACTCCGCCGAAGCGACTTCGCGAAGGCCCTCCAGACGTGCGGATACGTCATCGGCCCACTCGGCGTATCCCTCCTCGGCGAGGGTGAGCAGGATCTCCTCGCGCGAGGCGTAGTAGCGGCGCACGGCGGAGGAGTGCACGCCGGCCTGGGTGGCGATCGCGATCAGCGTGACCGCACGGACGCCGTCCCTGGCACCGAGGGTACGGGCCGCCTCCAAGAGGTCCCCGGCCCGCTGCTCCTTGTGCAGGCGCGAGTAGGCCCGCTGGAAGGTGCTGGCTTCAGGCATAGGGCGAGTCTAGCAACGCACTTTCGTTGCGTTGAGTAACGCAATGGCGTTGCGTTGGACAACGCAACGCCATTGCGTTATCTTCGAGGAAGCTCGGGGCGCGGGGGCGCCCGAAGAGAACACGGCACCCGAAGAGAACACGTGGGAGTTTCCATGCATGCGATGATCATCAGTGCGTTCGGCGGGCCCGGGGTCCTGGTCTCGGCGCACCTTCCCGACCCGAAGCCGGGCCCCGGACAGATCAGCATCGACACCAGCCACGCCGCGGTCGGCCTGGTCGACGTCTTCTTCCGCCGCGGCGACCTGGCCCGCCCCGGGTTCCCCGAGCCGCCGTTCGTGCCCGGCCTCGAGGTCGCCGGAACCGTGCGTGAACTGGGCGAGGGCGTCACCGGATTCGAGATCGGCGAACCCGTCGTGACGCTCTCGCAGATGTCCCTGGGCGGATACGCCACGGTGACCCTGGCCGACGCGGCGATGACCGTGTCGCTCAAGGGCGGCGGCGTGGACCCGGCTCAGGCCGTCGCGGTCCTGCCGAACGCCACCACGGCGTATCTGGCGCTCACCCGCGTGGCGCACCTGATCGAGGGGGAGAGCGTGCTGGTGCACGGCGCGGCAGGAGGCCTCGCGGCCGCCTTCCCCGCGGTCGCGCGCTCACTGGGCGCCTCGCACATCATCGGCACCGTCTCCTCGCAGGCCAGGATCGCCGACACCACACACCTGGACTACGACGAGGTGTTCACCAGCGACCGGTTCCTGCAGGGGCTGGACGGCCGCCGGATCGACGTCGTCGTCGACCCGGTCGGCGGCCGGGTCCGCACCGCGACCCTCGACGCGCTCGCGCCGCTCGGCCGCATCCTGCTGGTCGGCCACGCCGCCGCCGACCCGGACCTCCCGCTGACCGGCGACGAACTGTGGCGCAGGAACGCGGGCATGCTCGGCTTCTCGGTCGGCCCCTTCCTCCAGGCCGATCCCGCCGCCGCCCGCCCGGCGGCCGAACACGTCGTCCCCCTGCTCGTCACGGGGCGGCTGGCCCAGCGCGTGGACGAACTCCCGCTCACCGAGGCGGCGGAGGCGCACCGCCGGCTCGAGGCGCGCGAAGTGCCCGGCCGCATCGTCCTGGCCGTCTGACCAACCGGTGCGACCGGCCGCCGCGGCGCCGCATGCGGGTCCTGCTCAATCCGGGCGCGTCGCCAGCGGCGCGTCGGGGTGGTCCCTGTTGTAGATGTCCGTGCACTCGTCGTGCCGGGGGAAGGTGTCCTGCGCGCCCCAGCTCGCGCCCTGCAGCTCGAGTTCGACCGGGAAGCCGCACACGGCCAGGCGCTCGCCGCCCCCGGTCTCCATCTCCACCACATGCCACTCGTCGTCGTTGAGCGGCACCGAGCCGTATGACCAGCGGTAACGTCGCGCGTTCTCCATTCGGCCATTATCACCAGGGTGCTCACATGCCGCGACCGGACGGGTCCCGCGCGGATTCGGCGGGATAATCGGGAACCGCCCGACCGCCGCGGACATAACGAGGGTATGAGCTTGCCCCGAGAGGGACCCGCCGAACAGGTGCTGTGGCGCGACGCGCTGTCCGGGTCGGTCGACGCCTGGAACGAGCTGTTCGTCCGGCATCATCAGGCCATCTACAACTTCTGCTTTCGGCGCGTCGGCTCCTGGACCGCGGCGGAGGACCTCGCCTCGACGGTGTTCCTCGAGGCCTGGCGGCGCCGAGGCGAGGTGGCGCCGGAGATCGTGACGGCCCTGCCCTGGCTCTACGGCATCGCCACCATGCTCACCCGCAACCACTACCGCACCATGCGGCGCTACCGGGAGGCCCTGGCGCGGATCCCGCCGCCGGAGCCGGAGAACGACCCGGCCGAGACCGTGGCCCTGCGCGTGGACGCGGAACGCCGGGCGCGCGTGCTCGTCTCCGTGCTCTCCCGGCTCGCGCGCGAAGACCGCGAGGTGCTCGAACTCGCCGCCACCGAGCGGCTGAGCCACGCCGAGATCGGCATGGCGCTCGGAATCCCGGTGGGAACCGTCAAGTCCCGGCTCTCCCGGGCCAGGCGGCGGCTCGCCGAGCGGATGGAATCAGAACCGGAACGCGGGCCGCGCCGAGGCGGGCGCCGCACCGACAGCGTCGAAGGAGGTCCCGATGAACACCGAGACATGGTCGCTTCCCGAACTGCCGATGCCGCCCGGCCGGTTCGAGGTACGCCGGCAGGCACTGACACGTGAACTGACACGCGACCAGTTCGCGGTACCGGCCCGGCAGCCTTCACGTCGTCTCCTTCGTCGTGTGGCGATCCCGGCCCTGGCCGGGGCAGGCGTGGTGATCGCCTTGATCGCCGCGCCGAGGGGCGGTGGCAGTACGTCGGTCTCCTCGTGGACCGCGATCCCGACCCCGCTGTCGGCCAGCGCGCTCTCCGCCGCCGAACAGGCCTGCCAGGCCAAACTGGCCGGTGAGCACTGGCCGATCTCGGTCTCGGCGATGGAAGGCGTACTCGGCGAGCGGCGGGGCAGCCTGACCGCCGTGATGCTGCGCGGCGCCGATCAGTACGGCATGTGCGTCGGTGACACGGCGGACCCGATCTTCGTCGGAGTGGGCACGACCGGGCCGTTCACGCCGGCGCAGCTCCTCGTCCTGGACGGCGATCCGGGCAAGCTCAACGGCTCCACCCCGTTCCGGCTCGTCTACGGCCAGGCCGCCGCGTCCGTCCACGACGTCGTCATCCAGACGACGGACGGGTTGCAGGTACACGCCTCGCTCGTCGGCGGCCGGTACTTCGCCTGGTGGCCCTCCGGCGCGGACCCGGCCTCGATCACGGGGTACGCCGCGGACGGGCAGATCCTCAAAACCCTGAGTCCGACGCCGACCGACGCCACCCCGGCGGCGAGCCGCGAGGGGCGTGGGTGAGCACCGAGGCGATGCACCTGTGCCTCGACACGCCGCGGCGTGTCGAGGCACAGGGCCGGCTGAGTCAGGTCAGCTCGGGCACGGACCCGGGATCAGGAGCCGCCGCCGTTGTAGTCGATGACGCCGCTGCCGAGGAACTGGTACTGCTCCCACGGGAAGTCCTCAGCCACGCAGCTGCCCCACACGGGTACCCATGCGTAGCAGAGCAGATACTGGGTCTTCACCTGGTAGAGGTTCCAGCCGACGCCGTAGTTCGGGTAGTTGTTGCAGCCGAGGTATTGGTAGGTCGGGTAGTTCTGGTAGCCGTAGCAGTTGGACGTCGCGTAGGTCACCCACGTCCCGCCGCCACACCAGGTCACGTCGGTCTTCCCCCACAGTTGGAGCCCGGAGAAGGTGCCGTAGCCGAACCAGGTGGACCAGCAGCCGGAAGCGGCCGGGCTGATCGTGCCGGCCGGGCGCTTGACCGCGGTGGTGGAGCCCACCGCGACCGCCTGGCCGGTGGCCGTGGTCGCGATCCGCGGCGTGGTCACGGCCAGGTTGTTCACGTCGACGTACTTCGTGAGCCCGTCGGCCTTGATCTGGGCCGCGGTCAGCGCCTGGGCGTGGAACACGCGCCCGGACCCGTCGGTCCAGGTCACGACCGTCGGCGCGGTCTGCGCCGCGGCGGCGGCGGAGTGGGTGGCGGAGGCCTGGGCCGCGGCGTTCGCCGGCCCGGCCAGGGTCAGCCCGAGCAACACCGCGGCGAGTACGGCCAACAGGCCGAGGGCGCGGTGCGAGCGAGTCGGGGTGGGTCTCATCTCGAGGTTTCCTCCAGTCGTGGAACTTCTGCGTCGCACTCGGTCCGGAGCCGCGGACGCGCGGAGCGCGGGACTCAGGGTGCTGCTAGGTTGGAGCAGAACCGGATTTCTCATGATTCACACCGAGAAATCGTGATCTCGAACTACTCGCGGCTCTCGTAGCTATACATGCGGTGGGTCGGCGGTTTCGCTGCATCGCCGCCGCGGTGATTTCTCCGGGCCCCACGGCTCGGTGCGGTAAGGGGGGAACAGGGGGAGGCAAGGATGGACGAGGACAAACCCGGGGAAGATAAGGACGACGGTTTCGCGCAGTTCGTGTCCGAGGTCCGGCCCGGCCTGCGCAGGCACGCGTATCTGTTGTGCGGCGACTGGCATGAGGCGGAGGACCTGGTGCAGAACACTCTTCTCGCGGTGCTGCTGCGGTGGGACCGGCTGCTGTGGCCCGAGGCGGCGCGCGGGTACACCCGCACCACCTTGTACCGCACCTTTCTCAGTGAACGCAGACACGCGCGCTGGAGCACCGAGACCTCGCGGGCCGAGGTGCCCGAGCGCGCCGCGGACGAGCAGTTCGACGCGGTCGGCGACCGCCTGATTCTGGCGGCCGCGCTTCGGGAGCTGCCTGCGCGTCAGCGGGCTGCGGTGATGCTACGTTACCTGGAGGACCTCGACGTCACCCACACCGCTCAGATCCTCGAGTGCGCGCCGGCGACGGTCAGAAGCCAGACCACCAGGGCTCTCGCCTCAATGCGGGCATCCCTGAGCAGACAGGGCTAGAGCTGGACGGACATGGCCGACGAAGAGCCGGAGACAGTACACGAACTGCGCAGGCACTACCACGCCTTCGCGGCGCGAGCGCTGCCGGATCCACCGCTCTCGGACGAGGAACTCGTGGCCGAACTGCGCGCCAGGGCGAAGTCCGAGGCGGGCTCGGGACGGGAGCGGGCGCGGGAGGAACCGCAGCCGACCCAACAGGCGAACGGCCCGGAGACCGGGCAGAGCGGGGTGGGAAGTTGAGCGGACACCTGATACACCGACATCGGCACCGGGCCGTCGCGGCCGGGATCGCCGTGCTCGCCTCGGCCACCGCCGGCGGCTGCGCGGCCGGCGCGTCGGGCGGGGCCGGCCCGACGGGTTACGCCGCGCCGACCAGCACCGCGCGCGCGGGCGCGGTCACCGAGCCCACGCCGAACCTCGATCTCAAGACCCTGCTTCAGCAGCCGGCCACCGCCGGCAGCGCCGAGGTGGGCAGCTTCGTCGCCGCGAGCGGCCAGGTGTGGATCGACTTCAGCTGCGTCGGCAACGGCACCGCGAAGCTCTCCTACCAGCCCGTCGGCTCGCTCGACATCCCCTGCGCCGACGGCGCCGTCAACGCGACCCGCAACCAGGTCGCCTTCCCGGCCGGCCAGGTCACCCTGAAGGTACAGACCTCGGACACGGTGCAATGGAGCATCCTGATCCAACAGTAGGCGCAGCGTCGGCCCGGAGCCCGGCCGGCCGAGCCTAGGCGGCGCTCCGGAACCGGGCGCGGGCGGCGGCAGTGGCCGCCAGGACGGACCCGTTGGGGTGATTCCGCGGGGTGTCGAGATGTGCTCCCGTCTGCATGCTTCTATCGTCGGCTGCGTTGAGCTCGCCGTGAGTGCAGGTACCGGTTGAGAAGGTGCGCGGGGGCGGTTGGGGATCGACAGCACTCGCACAACCGCTGTACTCGACCCGGACAGGACCCCTCGTGCCCGTTCATCTGACATCACGACGCCACCTCGCACCGGGTTCCGTCCAGGCTGCGCCCCCGTCAGCGGTCGGCCCCGCCCGTCTGCTGTCGCCGCTGGATCCGACTCGGTACTCGTCTTCGCTGCGCTGCCTCGTCGCGTCGGCGTTGCGCAGTCCGTGTACGTACCTGGTGGTGGCGGCGATCCTTGGCTACGGCGTCTTCGCCACGGTCGAGTACGAGCGGCTCGGTGGTCTGGTGGGCGCTCTGGACCTCGGCATCTTCTACGAGGCGGTGTGCGGCTGGGCCTTTCACGCCGACCCGTACGTGGCGATCAAGGGGTCGTCTCAGCTCGGTGATCATTTCACGCCCGCCTGGGTGCTGCTCGCGCCGTTGCTGCGGATTCGCGATTCGCCGTACATGCTGGTGCTCGCGCAGTTCGTCCTGCTGCCGCTGTCCGGGATCCCGGTGTACGTGGCGGTGCGCCGGATGGTCGGAAGGTGGCCCGCGACCGGGGTGACCGCGGCATACCTCGCCAGCAGCGGCCTGCAGCACGCGATCGCGTTTCCGGTGCACGAGGTGATGTTCGCGACGCCACTGATCGCCTGGGCCCTGGAGCGGATACTGGCCGGACGGTGGACCTGGGCGACGGTGCTGATGTGCAGCCTGTGCCTGGTCAAGGAAGACCTCAACCTGATGACGGCCGCCTTCGCCGTGGTCGCGCTCTGCCACCGCCGATGGCGCCGCGCGGCGTTCCTCGCGGTCTGGGGTCTCGCCGCGTACCTGATCACGGTCAAACTCGTCATCCCCGAGTTCTGCCCCGCGGGCTACACCTACCTCGACCAGTACGCCTCCACGCTGCAGGCGACGAACTCGGTCCAAGACCTGATGCACATCGTCGAGCACCCCCTGCGCGTCCTTCACCTGCTTTACGACAACCAGACC
The DNA here is from genome assembly GCF_018139695.1 of Actinospica durhamensis. Classification (GTDB taxonomy): domain Bacteria; phylum Actinomycetota; class Actinomycetes; order Streptomycetales; family Catenulisporaceae; genus Actinospica; species Actinospica durhamensis. The sequence continues at coordinate 7,635 of NZ_JAGSOG010000039.1, forward strand.
AAGCGCGCGCTCTGGCACCTGTTGATCGTCCCCGTGCTAGGCCTCTGCTTCGCCTCGCCGCTCCTGCTCCTGGCGGCGCCCAACCTGCTCTCCCGGCTGCTGTCGTCGGATCCGAATGTGTGGACCTCGCACTACCACTACGACGCCCCACTGATGCCGATCATCTTCATCGCGGCCGTCGACGGGCTGATGCGGATCTGCCGCTGCGTCGGTTTCCTCATCGATGAGCGGGCCGTGCTGGCTGGACAGGGTCAAGCCTGCCCTCCGGTACGCAGGCGCCGGCTTCGCCTGCTTGTCTCTGCTGATCACCTTCCAATACATGGCCAAGTTGCCGATCGGCGAATGGATCAAGAAGCCTGCCGCGTACGAGGCGAGCGCGAGCTGGAACAAACAGGTCGAGGGAGCCGTGCAGGCCGTGCCGAGCGGCGTGACCGTCGAGGCGACCAACCGCCTGGCCGTAGCACTCCTGGAACGCGACACCGTGACGCTGACCTCTGACGATCCGCCCGGCACCTGGGCGGTACTCGACCTCGCGGCCGAGGGCGGCAATACGAACGCGCACGCGGTGCCGTACGTCCAATCGCTGCTGTCCGACGGATGGAGACTGGTGAAGCAGGACGGCTCGATCGTCGTACTACACGAAGAACGCTGACGCGGGCCCGGAAGCGTGTCCGGCTACCTCCGGCCGGTGTGGGGGAGCGCTGCGCGGCCGGGGTGCGGGCCGAACAGGACGGCGCGCAGGGCCGGGGCGTACATACGGACGATCTCCTGGGAATTCATCGAGGCGATCGGTTCGAGGCGCAGCAGGTAGCGGGTGAAGATAAGTCCGCCCATCTGTGCGCCGAACAGCGCCGCCCGGCGCCCGCCCTCGACCCCGCCGAGGCGCTCGGCCAGGTGGGCGAGCAGCTCGCCGTGCATCGCCTCGCGCACGAGGTCGCTCATCCCCGGGTCGAGCACGACCCCGCGCAGCATCGCCACCAGCGGCTCGCCGGTGCGTGGATCGTCCCACGCCTGCAGCAGCGCGGTCAGCGCCCGCTCGGGCAGCGTGGCCAGGTCGCCGGGAAGTTCCTGGCGGGCGACCTCGAGCGGGTTGGCCGTCAGCGCGAGTGTGGCGCCGAACAGCCCGCGCTTGGAGCCGAAGAAGTAGCTGATCAGCGCGGCGTCCACGTCCGCCGCACCAGCCACGGCGCGCATCGTGGTGCCCTCGTATCCGTTGGCCAGGAACAGGCGCCGGGCCGCGTCGAGGATCTGCTCGCGGGTGTCCGGGGCCCCGGCCCTACGCCCGCGCCCGGAGGATTTATTCATCACGGTTGAAATGGTGGGCCCGTAGGCGCGAGCGTTCAAGTGCGGCCCGCACCGGGCCGGCACCGAGCCGCCCCACCCGAGGAGACCGCGATGCCCTCCGCGACCGTACCGATCCCCGCACCCGCGTCCGGCCCCCGGGGCTTGGAGGGCGGTGGGCGCGCCGGCGCACGTCCGGCTCGGCACGGCCCGGTGCTGGCGGTGACCTGTCTCGCGTTGGGCACCGTGGTCGCGGCGATGGCGTCGCTGAACGTCGCGCTGCCCTCGATCGCCCGCGAGACGCACGCCGGGCTGACCCAGCTGACCTGGATCATCGACGCCTACAGCCTGGTGTTCGCCTCGCTGCTGCTGCCGGGCGGCGCGCTCGGGGACCGGTTCGGGCGTCGCAGGACCCTGTTGATCGGCCTGACGGTGTTCGGCGCCGCGTCGGCGGCGGCGGTGTTCACGGCCACCCCGGCCGTGCTGATCGCGATCCGCTGCCTGCTCGGCCTCGGCGGGGCGCTGGTGATGCCGGCCACCCTGTCCACCATCACCAGCACCTTCCCGCGCGAGCAGCGGGCCCGCGCGGTGAGCGTGTGGGCGGCGGTGGCCGGGGCGAGCGCGATCGTGGGCGTGCTGACCACCGGCGCGCTGCTGACGGAGTGGTCCTGGCGCTCGGTGTTCCTGCTCAACGTGGTGCTCGCCGCGGCCGCGATCGCCGGCACCCTCGCGGTCGTGCCCGAGTCGGCCGACCCGCAGGCCCCCCGCGTCGACGTGGTCGGCGCGCTGATCTCGGTGGTCGGCCTGTGCGCGCTGGTCTACTCGGTGATCGAGGCGCCCGGGCGCGGCTGGGCCGGCGCGGCCACGCTGGGCGGGCTCGGCGGCGGGCTGGCGGTCATGGCCGTGTTCGTGGTCTGGGAACTGCGCCGGAGCGACCCGCTGCTGGACCCGCGACTGTTCAAGAACCCCGCGTTCGCGGCCGGTACCGCCTCGATCACGCTGCAGTTCTTCGCGTTCTTCGGCTTCATCTTCGTGATCATGCAGTACCTCCAGCTCGTACGCGGGGACAAGCCGCTGCTGGCCGCGGTCAGCGTGCTGCCGATGGCGGCGGGACTCATCCCGGCCTCGCGCCTGGCCCCGCGGGCCAGCGAGAAATTCGGCACCCGCGCCTGCTGCGCGCTGGGGCTCACGCTCGCGGCGCTCGCCCTGGCCTGGCTCGCGCAGATGGACGGGACCTCCGCCTACTGGCACCTCGCCGTGGGGCTCGTACCGCTCGGGGCAGGGATGGGGCTGGCGATGACCCCGGCGACCACCGCGGTCACCGACGCCCTGCCGCCCGCGCTCCAGGGCGTGGGCAGCGCGGCCAACGACCTGTCCCGCGAGGTCGGCGGCGCCGTGGGCATCGCCGTGCTCGGCAGCGTGCTCAGCGCCGTCTACCGGGCGAACCTTCCGCTGCCCGGCGTACCCGTGGCCGCGGCGGATGCGGCCCGCTCCTCGCTCGCGGTGGCCGCGGGCATGGGCGGCCAGGTCCGCGCCGAGGCTCAGGGCGCCTTCCTCGACGGAATGCAGGCCGCACTACTCGGCGCGAGCGCGGCCGCGCTGTGCGGCGCACTCGTGGTGGGCGTGCTGCTGCGTCGGCGCAGCAGCACGGCGGATTAGCCGCGAGCCGGCCGGTGCGGCCGCCGCCGATACCCGTCAGGACTCGAATTCAGCGTCCTTGGTGGACTCCGCGCGGCCCCAGCCGGGCGTGCCGCGCAGGCCGCGGTAGCGACGCAGGAGGTCCTGCTGGGCGAGGCGGTAGAAGATCAGCAGGAGGAGCCTTCGAGGGGTGCGACAGTGTGCGCGGACGCGTGCGTCCTTGTTGTGGGAGTACGCCCACGCGAAGACCTCGCGGATGCGGTCGGCGTGGTCGGGGAAGAGCGCCAGGGTGCGCTCGACCCCGGCGAGGATGCGCAGCTGCTGCCCGATCCACTCCCGGTAGCCGCAGGCCACGTTGAAGTAGACGACCGAGCCGGGTGGCTGGAGGATCTCGCCGCCCTGCGCAACGGTCCAGTAGTTGATATAGGCGTCGTCCGTGATGCCGGAGTCGTCCGCCGGGAGCTCGGGGTAGTCCTCGACGCGCAGCGCCGAGCAGGGGCCGGGGGTGAAGAGGAAGAACTCGGAGGCCGGTTCGTACGGCAGCCGGAAGACCGACTGCCACCACCAGGCCCACAGCGCACTCGGCAGCCGGGCGTCCCGGCGGAACGCGCGCAGCGGGCGGGTCGGGGCCAGGATCCTGGCCCCGACCACCACGATCCTCTCGCGGTCCGCCCGGACCAGCGCGTCGATGTTGCGGGCGAGGGTCCCCGGCTCGAAGAGCACGTCGTCGTCGACGACGAGGAAGGAGGCGGCGCCGATCCCGCGCGCGTAGCCGATCAACTCGCCGAGGGCGGCGTTCTTCCCGGCCGGTCCGCGCACCAGCAGGTGAGTGCCGAGCCCTGGTGCCTCGGCTGCCAGCTCCTCCAGCGCAGTGGTCAGGCTGCTTCGATGGTGCCCGTCGGGATCGGGGCCGTTGAGGCAGGCGACGAGGACGACGTCGTGGGCCGCGGCGAGCGCGCGCAGCTCGGGCGCGATCCGGTGCAGCGAGCGGGAGATGTAGCGCCCGCTCGCGGTGGTCGGGAGCGCCACGACGACCGTGCCGGGCGGCCGGAGGTCATTTTCAGCCATCAGAGCATTGGTACCACAATGCCGGTGAATCCGAGTCGTTCGAGGTGTCTGCCCGTTTGCGCCGCACCTCGTCGAGGTATTCGGACACCGCATCGCGGTTGCGTTCCAGACAGTGGATGCGTTGGGTCATGCGGTCTCGCTCGTCCTCGAGGGCGGCGAGCATCTCCGGCGTGGCATCCTCGAAGTGGATGGCGCGGGGCTTGTTCAGGCAGGGCAGGATCTGCTTGATCAGCCGGGTGGGCAGCCCGGCGTCCAGCAGTCCACGGATCTGCAGGACTCGGTCGACGAACGCTTCGTCGTAGATCCGGTATCCGTTGGCCTCCCGGCTGGAGACGATCAGCCCCTGATCCTCGTAGTAGCGCAGCAGACGCCGCGACGTCCCCGTGCGCTGTGACAGCTCCCCGATACGCATGACGCCATCGAACCACGTCGCCCGCCTTGACATTCACATAGATGGCAAGGTTTCAGCATTCCCTCATGCGAAGTACCGAGACACCTGCCGTGACGCCCATGGCACCGTCCGCGGCCGACGCGCCGCCGAAGACCGGGCTGCCCATGGCCGCACTGCTGGCGCTGGCCCTCGCCGTGTTCATCACGAGCCTGACCGAGACCCTTCCGGCAGGGCTGCTGCCGGCGATGAGCGCAGGCCTGCACGTCGGCGAGTCGGCCGCCGGTCAGACCGTGACCGTCTACGCGCTCGGCACGGTGCTCACGGCCATCCCGCTCGCGGCCGCCACCGCCACCTGGCGCCGCAAGCGCCTGCTGATGACCGCGATGCTCGGCTTCGCCGTGGCGAACGCCGTCACCGCGATGTCCGCGAACTACCCGCTCACCCTGGTCGGCCGCTTCGTCGCCGGGGTCGCGGCCGGCGTGGCCTGGGCGCTGCTGGCCGGCTACGCCGCCCGCATGGTCGCACCCCGACTCGAAGGCCGCGCGATCGCCGTCGCGATGGCGGGCATCCCGCTCGCCCTGTCCCTGGGTGTGCCGGCCGGGACTCTGCTCGGCCGGCTCGAGGCCTGGCAGGCCGCGTTCCTCACCATGAGCGGGCTCACCCTGATCCTGCTGCTGTGGATCTCCGCCGTCGTACCCGACCACCCGGGCCAGAAGCAGGGCGGCCGGATCCCCGTGCTCCAGACCCTGCGCGTGCCCGGCGTCGCGCCCGTCCTGTTCGTCACCCTCGTCTTCGTGCTGGCCCACACCGTCCTCTACGCCTACATCGCCGCGTTCCTCCAGCACATCGGGCTCGGCGCCCAGACCGACGTGGTCCTGCTGGTCTTCGGCGTCGCCTCCCTGGTCAGCATCTGGGTCGTCGGCGCCCTCATCCACCGCCACCTCAGGGCCCTCACACTCGCCGCCACCGTGCTGGTCGGCGTCGCCGCCGCCCTGCTGGGCGCCGTGGCCGGGCTCCACGCGATGGTCTATGTCGCCGCGGCGCTTTGGGGATTGGGCTGGGGCGGCGTCCCGACCCTGCTGCAGAGCGCGGCAGGCCGCGTCGGCGGACGATCCGCCGACGCGGTTCAAGCCATGCTCGTCACCCTGTGGAACGCGGCCATGGCCGCCGGCGGCATCGTCGGCGGCGGCCTGCTGTCGCTGGCAGGGGTCGGCGCCATCCCATGGTCGGTTCTGATCCTCCTCGTTCCAGTCCTGATAGCCGTCATCGCGTCACGCGAACACGGCTTCCCCACGGAAGGGACCACCGGCGCGAGCTGACTCACACTAGGCGGTGATGACCGTGATGACGGCGTGCACCGGTTCGCAGTCCGGCGCCACGGCGGCGACGCGGATCTTGCCGGGGCCGGTGGGGCGCAGCACGGCGAGGGCGCGTCCGTCGTAGGTGAGCTGTTCGGCGGTGCTGAAACCCTCCTCGGGCGCGGGGTTGGCGCTGCCGAAGCCGACGAGCACGCCGTCGCCGGTCACCTCCAGGGTCACGGTGCAGTCCGCACCGACGTGGCGTACGCCTTGTGCGTCGGTGAGGGTGAGGCTGAGGAAGACCAGTTCGCCGTGCCGGTCCTGCACCTCCACGCGGTCGGGCGTGAGGGCCAGTTCGGCCGGGCCGCTGGCGGAGGCGAGCAGTTCGCGTCCGGTCTCCTGCCCGTTCCGGTAGGAGACGGCGAGCAGTTCGCCGGGTTCGTAGACGGTGTCGAACTCGGTGCGGAAAAGGTGTTCCTGTCCGGCGGGCCGGCGCCCGAGTGAGCGGCCGTTGAGGAGCAGTTCGACCTCCTCGGCGGCGCTGTAGACCTCCACGGTGACCGGCGCGCCCTCACTGCCAGGCCAGGTCCAGCTCGCGATCGCGTCGTGCCAGGCCCACGGGCTGCCGATGAACCGCTTGCCGTAGGTGTGCGGGCGGCGTACCGCGATGTAAGGGTTCTCCCGCAGGCCGAAGACGATCTCGCGGTAGTAGGAGGCGGGGCGGCGCTCGCCGGTGATGTCGATGTCGCCGCAGTCGGCGAGCAGGTGGGGATAGGGCCCGGCGGTGGTGGGGCGGGTGGTCTCGTCGTCGGCGTACTGAGGGCGCCCGAGTCCGGCCTCGCCGAGGTAGTCCCAGCCGGCCCAGGTGAAGTCGCCGAGCAGGTGGCCATGGCGCTCGACCAGCGGCCAGTACCGGCCGATGCGGGTGGGGAACGTCTCGGTGCCGAGGATGACCCGGTTCGGGAACAGTTCCCGGTCCAGCTCGTAGCGGCTGTCGCTGTAGTTCATCCCGGCCACGTCCAGCACGCTGTAGGACTCGGCGGTGCGGTGCGTGACGAGTTCGGAGGCGGCGATGGCGTTCATCGCGTCGCCCGCGTCCGCCATGAGGGTGTTGATGCCCTTGCCGTCCTCGGCCCCGTTCTCGGACGCGTTCTCGGCCCCGTTCTTGGCTTCGGTGGCTTCGGCGGCCTGTTCGGCTCCGGCGCGCAGGCTGCCGAGCTCGGCGATGACGGCGAGCATGTTGTTGACGGCGTTGGTGACGTAGCGGGTCGGGTCCAGGGCCCGGACCTTCTCGGCCAGGCGCCGGCCCCAGGCCGCGCCGGCGGGTGAGCCCGCCTCCGGGATCTCGTTGCCGATCGAGTACATCAGGACGCTGGGGTGGTTGCGGTCCTTGGCGACCATCGCCTCGATGTCGCGCTCCCACCACTCCGGGAAGTCCAGGCTGTAGTCGAAGCCGCTCTTGGCCGAGGTCCACATGTCGAAGGCCTCATCGACGACCAGCACGCCGAGCCGGTCGCAGGCCTCGAGCATGGGGACGCTCATCGGGTGGTGGGACATGCGGATCGCGTTGAAGCCGGCGTCCTTGAGCAGGCGCACGCGGCGTTCCTCGGCCGCGGCGTAGGTCGCCGCGCCGAGCACGCCGTTGTCGTGGTGGACGCAGGCGCCGCGCAGCTTCACGGTGCGTCCGTTGATCCGCAGCCCGTGCTGCGGGTCGAGCTGCAGGCGGCGGATACCGAAGGTGGCCTCTGCGTCGTCGATGCGCCCGTCCTCATCCAGGCTCAGTACGGCGCGATAGAGGTGCGGGTTGTCGGTGTCCCACAAGGCCGGTGCGGAGATGTAGAGACGCTGACGTACGGTCGCGGGCTCGCCCGGCAACACGGTGACCGTGGCGGTGTCCGAGGCGACCGGGGCGCCGTCGGGCCCGTGGACCTCAGTGGCCAGGCGCACGGTGCGGATCGCGATCGAGTCGTTCTCCACCCGGGTGGTGATCTCGACGACGGCGCGGTCGGCTTCGATGTCGGGCGTGGTCACGGTCACCCCGTCGGCCGCGATGCGCACGAGGTCGCCGACCAGCATCCAGGTGTCGCGGTAGATGCCGGCGCCGGTGTACCAGCGGGCGTCCTGGTGTGCGCGGGATTCGACGCGGATCTCGTTGTCCTGCCCGTAGCGCAGATAGGGATCCGCGGTGACGGTGAAGCCGGAGTAGCCGTACGGGCGCTGTCCGACGAAGGCGCCGTTGACGTGCACGACCGCGTCGCGGTAGATGCCCTCGAACTCGAACAGGACGCGCTTGCCGCGCAGGTCTTCGGGCACGAAGAAGCTCTTGCGGTACTCGAACACGCCGCCCGGGAAGTAGCCGCCCGCGCCGCCCTCCATCGTGGGTTCGCCGTCCGGCGCGATGCGCTGTTGTCCGATCATCGCGTCGTGCGGAAGGGTGACCGGCTCGAACGGGACGACGGTGCCGGAGAGTTCGGCGAACGGGTTGACCTTGGGGCGGGTGCGCCAGCGGTCGTTGAAGGACGTGCGGATCATCGGTTCTGCCCTGTCTTTCCCTGGATGGCGGGCGGCGGAGGAACGGGCCGGCCCCGGGTGCCGGGGCCGGCCTTACGCGGTGCGCTGTGTCGGAGCGCGCTGGAGCGGCACGGGTCACACGGCCGAGGAGGCCTCCAACTGGTCGGCGGCACGGGCCTTCGGGATGATCAGCGTGAGCAGGGCGCCGAGGACCATGCAGCCGATGACCAGGTAGTAGCCGTGGGTGAACCCTGAGTCGTGGTAGAACTGCGTGCCCTGCAGCACAGTGCCGCCGTGGGCCATCACCACGAAGATCAGCTGGGAGGCCAGGGTCTGCGCCACGCCCTGGATCAGCCATTCCGTGCCGTTGGCCAGGGCCTGCTCCTGCGGTGCGACGGACTCGACGATCATGATGGGCATCACCGACAGGACCAGGCCCATGCCCGGGCCGGAGACCAGGCCCATCACGATGAACTCGGCGACGGTGTAGTGCCAGTGCGAGCCGATCGCGTATCCCACGGCCATCAGGACCGTGCCGAGCGCGAGCATCAGGCGCGAGTCGAAGCGGCGGGCGAGCTTCCCGGCGAAGACCGCGACGACGATGACCAGCGCGCTGGTCGGGGCTCCGGCCAGAGCGCTGCGCGAGACCGACCAGCCGAGCCCGTCGGAGACCATCGGGATCTTCGGCATGAGCGTGAGCAGCTGCACGACCGTGCCGACCGCGTAGGCCGCGCCCGCCGCGAGTCCGGTGGCCACCAGCACCGTCCACACCCGGCGCCGCCTGATCAGCGCCAGCGGCACCAGCGGATGGGCGATGCGGCTCTCCACGAACACGAACACGATGACGGCGACCAGGCCCGCCCCCACGTAGGCCAGCAGCTTGCCGCTGCTCCAGCCCCAACTCGAGCCCTCGCCGATCGCGTAGACCAGGGCGGTCAGACCGCCGCCGAGCAGGATGCCGCCGAGCCAGTCCATGCGCGCGTCGCGCTCACGCACCGGGCTCTCGGTCAGCCCGAAGACCTGCAGCAGCAGGCACGCCCCGGTGGAGATCACCAGGAACCACAGCGCTCCCCGGAAGCTCCAGGAGTCGATCAGCCAGGCCGACAGGAACGGCCCGGCCACGCCGACCAGGCCGATGCTGCCGGCGAGCAGTCCGCTGGCCGTCTTGACCATGCGCTGCGGGAAGGCGTCGCGCGCCATCGCGTAGGAGACCAGCGCGCTGGTGACGTAGACGCCGGTGAGGAAGCGGCCGGCGAGCATCACCGAGTAGTTCGTCGCGAGCGCGGCGATCACGTCGCCGACCAGGCCGACCGCGGTGCACACCACCATCGTGCGCTTCTTGCCGTACGCGGCGGCGCACTTCATCGTGAACGGCGTCAGGAACGTGCCGACCAGCACGGGCCCGAGGGTGAACCAGGCGATCTGGGTGGTGCGGAAGTGGATCGCGACGGAGGCCTGGGCGTTGCCGAGCAACAGGCCCGCGATCGGGTTGAGCGCGACGTTCCAGACCAGTGCTATCAGGACGACGATATGGCGCGCGGATATCGGCGCGCTCTCGGACTGCCGTTCCGGGGCGATGCTGACGGCTGACATGAGGGCCTTTCGGACAGTGGCGGGCAGGAGGTGAGCTGCGAGGTCGGCGGGGTGCGCGTCGCGGCGGGAGCGCACGGGACGCGGGAGGCGGGCGACCGGAGGGTCATCCCGTGCGGGCTCCGGCCGCGTCCGCCCCTGGGACCGGGTGCGCGAGTTGGCGCGCGGGCGGGCGGGAGGCGGTGCCGACGTCAAACTCTGTGGCCACGAGACTCTCCTTCGAGTCGTGTCAGAAGGCTGCGGAGAGCCCGGAGCGGCGGCCGCGCACCGCGGGAAGCGGGTGGCGGCAGGAGCGGGCTCCGGGCGAATATTCGATTACCCAACGTTACTGATGCGCGTCACTGGCGCGTGTCAGTATCTAACAGCAGTCGGTTGAGATCGACAAGGGCCGTCGGAGTCACGAAGAAGTAACGGCACGCGCGTCGGCGTCGGGTCGGCGGCTGCGGCGTTCCGGTTCGGCGAAGGGCCAGGCCCGCTAGACTGACGCGCGTCAGCCGGCGAGCGCGCCGGAACGCACGGACACGGGCACGCGAACACCGACATGCGCACAGCGCCGGAGGATCATGACACCCGCGAAGCGGACCACGAGCGCCGATGTCGCGCGGGTCGCCGGAGTCTCGCGCACCACCGTCAGCTACGTTCTTAATAACAGGCCCGGCGAGGTGATCCCGGAGGACACCCGGCGCCGGGTGCTCGAAGCCGCCGAGCGCCTGGCCTACCGCCCGCGGGCCTCCGCGAGGACCTTGGCCGGGGGACGTAGCGACATCGTCGTCCTGTCCATCCCCGACCTGCCGATCGGCCCGAGCATCAGCCGGTTCGTGGAGGAGTTGGCGACCTCGCTGGCCAAGCACGGCCTGACCCTGTTCACCCACCTGATGAGCGCGCACGGCCGCCCGCTGGCCGACGTGTGCGCCACCGTTGAGGCCGCGGCCGTACTCGGCTTCGGCTCCTTCGAGCCCGAGACGGTCGCCGCGCTCCAGCGCCTCGGGGTGGCGATGGTCGAGCCGGTCGACGCCGACTACAACGCCTCGATGGGCCCGATCGGGCGCTTGCAGGCCGAGCACCTGATCGAGCGCGGACACCGGCGCCTGGGCTACGCGCTGCCCGCCGAGCCGGGATTCCGGCAGATGGCCGAGGGGCGGCTGCGCGGAGCCGCCGCGGCGTGCGCCGCGGCCGGGCTGCCGGCCCCGGTCGCGCTGATCGCCGACCCGGAAGCCGCCGACGCCGAACAGGCGGTGAGCCAGTGGCGCGAACTGTCCGTCACCGGCGTGTGCGCGTTCAACGACGAGGTCGCCTTCGCCGTGCTCGCCGGGCTCCGGCAGGCCGGCCTCGGCGCCCCGCAGGACATGGCCGTGATCGGAGCCGACGACATCCCGACGGCGCGATTCGCGACCCCGCCCCTCTCGACCGTCTCGATCGACCTCGCCGAAGCCGGCCGGCACCGCGCCGAACAGGTCGTCACCGGCCTCGCGGGTGAGCGCGTCGATCTGTCATCCGCCCTGGTCAAGGTCGCCCTGGTGCACCGCGCCACCAGCTGAACCGCCGTCCCCGCGGCGCAGGCGGGCCGACCGGCCCTTCGCGTCGTCGGCCGCGGATCTGGACGTGGCTGGATGTGCCGGGACGTGCTTTTACCCGCCCGGAGTTGCCGAGATCGGTCGACTGCGGTTAGCTAGTGACGCGCGTCAGTGACGCGCGTCAGTGCTTGCTTCCGTGTATCCGCGCCTCCGCGTTCCCTGGCCCCCTTGGCCCCCTGGCCCCCTTGGCTCGAAGGAGAGTCCCATGCCCGATCCGACCGGCACCGCCGACTTGCTCGCAGCACTGTCACTCGAGGAGAAGGCCGCGCTGGTCTCCGGGCGCGGCGCCTGGGACACGGCAGCGTACGAGCGGCTGGGAATCGCCTCGATCACGCTGACCGACGGGCCGCACGGCCTGCGCCTGGCGGCCGACGAGGAGGGCACGGGGGAGTTCTCCCTGTCGAACGCCGTGCCCGCCACCTGCTTCCCGACCGCCTCGGCGCTCGGATCCTCCTGGGACCCGGATCTCATCGCACGGGTCGGCGAGGCTCTGGGAGCCGAAGCCCGGGCGTCCGGTGTCGGCGTACTGCTCGGGCCCGGGGTGAACATCAAGCGTTCGCCGCTGTGCGGGCGCAACTTCGAGTACTTCTCCGAGGACCCGGTGCTCACCGGCCGCCTCGGAGCCGCGCTGGTAGGCGGCGTGCAGAGCAAGGGTGTGGGCGCCTGCGTCAAGCACTTCGCCGCCAACAACCAGGAGACCGAGCGGCTCCGGGTGAGCGCCCAGGTCGACGAGCGCACGCTGCGGGAGATCTACCTGCCCGCGTTCGAGCACATCGTCACCACCGAGCAGCCGGCCGCGATCATGGCCGCGTACAACCGGGTCAACGGCGTCTACGCCACGCAGAACCGCATGCTGCTGACCGAGGTGCTGCGCGAGGAGTGGGGATTCCAGGGCGCAGTGGTCTCCGACTGGGGCGCCGTCGCCGATCCGATCGCGGCGATATCCGCGGGGCTGAACCTCGAAATGCCAGGTACCCACGGGGTCAGCGCCCGAAGGATCGTCGAAGCCGTCAAGTCCGGTGCCCTGGACGAAGCGGCGCTCGATCGCGCCGTGGCCGGCGTACTGCGCCTGGTGCAGAGCGTGCCGCACACCCGTGACGGCGCGGACAAGGTCGACTTCGCCCGCCACCACGCCCTCGCCCGGCAGGCCGCTGCCGAATCCGCCGTTCTGCTCAAGAACGAGAACAGCATCCTGCCGTTCGATCCCGAGGCCCAGCTCAGCATCGCGGTCATCGGCGACTTCGCCCACGAGCCGCGCTACCAGGGCGCGGGCAGCTCGCTGGTGAACGCGACCCGGGTGGAGAACGCGCTCGACGCCATGACGGGGATCGCCGGTAGGTCCGTGACCGTGACCTACGCGCGCGGATTCACCCAGGCGCAAGACGAGCGGGAGCCGGAGCTGCACGCCGCCGCCGTGGCCACCGCCGCCGCGGCCGACGTCGCAGTGCTCTTTCTTGGCCTGCCCGCGGGCGACGAATCCGAAGGCTACGACCGCACCCACATCGACCTGCCGCAGGACCAGATCCGCCTGCTCGAGGACGTCGCCGCAGTCAACCCGCGCGTCGTCGTCGTGCTGGCCAACGGGGGAGTGGTCCGGACCTCGACCTGGGAACAGCACGCCTCGGCGATCCTCGAAGGCTGGCTCGCCGGGCAGGCCGGCGGCGCCGCGATCGCCGACCTGCTGTTCGGCAAGGCCAACCCCTCCGGCCGACTCGCCGAGACCGTGCCGCTGCGCCTCGAAGACACCCCCGCCTACCTCAACTTCCCCGGCACCACCGACTCCGTCCTCTACGGCGAGCGCATCTACGTCGGTTACCGCCACTATGACGCCAAGACCCTGCCGGTCTCCTACCCGTTCGGCCACGGCCTGTCCTACACCACGTTCGCCTACTCCGACCTGCGCGCGAGCGTCGAGGGCGAAGGTGACGACGTCCGGATCCGGGTCTCGCTCACCCTCGCCAACTCCGGGACCCGTGCAGGCAAGGAGGTCGTGCAGCTCTACGTCGGTGACCCGATCGCCGGGGTCGACCGGCCCGCGCGAGAGCTCAAGGCGTTCGCAAAGGTAGAGCTGGCACCGGGCGAGTCACGAGACCTCGAGTTCGAGCTCGGTGCCCGGGACCTGTCCTACTTCGACGCCTCCGAACACCGCTGGATACTCGAGGCCGGCGAGTTCGAACTCAGCGTCGGCGCCTCCTCACGCGACCTGCGCCTGTGCGAGACCGTCACCGTGGACGCGCCCCCGCGAGCCCGACGCCTCAGCCTCGACTCGACCGTCGGGGAATGGCTGGCCGATCCCGTCGGCGCCCCCGTCCTGATCAGCACGCTCTCGGGCACCGGATCGTCCTTCCAGAACCCCGAGATCCAGCGCATGGTCGCGCAGGTGCCGCTCGGCAGGCTCGTCACCCTCACCGGCGGCCGCATCGACGCCGCGAAACTCGACCGTCTGATCGCGATCACCTCCCCGGACACGCCGAGCCGCTGACCAAGACCCGCTGCGTACCGATGCGCAAGCCGCTGCCCGGCGCGAGAGAGCGCCGGGCAGCGGCCAGTGGGGTGACCCCAACGAGGATCAGCTCGCAATCCGGCGCCCGAATCGGGTGAGGGCGAGTGCAGCTCGGGCGATCAGAGTGATTCTTCTTGGGCACGCCCACGCCGCGACCGATGCCGCGTCCCCGGCCATCCGCAAGGAAGCGATCAAGACACTGATGGATCTGGGCCCCGAGTTCCTGGATGCGATCCTCGAGACATTCGCCGCCGCGGGCGCAACGCGCTCCGAGCCGTAGGGCGCTGCGCGGCGCGCCCGGTATCTCGCGAGGATCGCCGACCGCCGCTCGATTACGGCCGCCTCTTTTCCAGGGAACCTGATGCCGACTCGCCGCGTCGAACCGGCATCAGCTCTCGAGTTCGTACGAGGGCGGCGATATATAAGGGGACAGCGATGAGGCGAGCAATTCTGGCAGGTGTCGTCTTGGCGACGCTGATGGCGAGCGGGTGCGCGAGCGCGGTGACGGTATCGGACGTGGGCGAAAGCCGTGCCATACCGACGAGCGGGTCGGTCGCACCGGTGCAGACGAAGAATGACTGCGCCGCCTACGCGCAGTCTGTGAAGTCCGGCGGCGACGGCGCGCAGTCGCCGGCCGGCACGCTTCCGGCAGATGCCCACCCGGTCTCGCTGCTCGAGTGCGTCCAGGCCGAGCAAGACGTCGCCGGCGAGGGCGAGTGGCAGGTCGTCAACACGGTCAGGTCGACCGGTTCCGTCGACGGTTTCGTCAATGCTCTGCGATCCGCCTACGTCAGGCCTCCGCAGTCGAGCCCGACGGAGTCCATCGCCTGCACCGCCATCGGCTACGTCCAGCAGTGGATCGTGCTGGTTGACGGCGACGGCACAGCCTACCGGATCGCCATCCCGTTCTGGGGTGTGTGTCCGGCACCCGATCCCGCTGTGCTCAAGGCCTTGGCGGCCGTGAAGACCACAATCGCCTCCACCGAGCGAATCCGGCAGACGCTGTCGGCGGGAGCGCAGTCGAGCGGATGCGACCAGCAGTTCGCTGAGGTGGCGTTCGTGTACGCGCAGGTGAACAGCTCGGGGACGAGTGCTCCCTTCTTCTCGGGGACGAACTCCGTCAAGACCTTCCGCGTCTGCTTCTATAAGCTCGCCGGCGCCTACGACAAGATCAAGCCCGCCGGCGAGTTCGAGTCCGCCGCGACGATCAGCGGCGGCCAAGCGGCCCTCGTCTACGACGGCCTGAAGAGCGCTCCTGTCGCCGCCGGGAAGAACTGCGCCGCACCGGCGACCGAGTACGCCACCCTGTTCGCCAATGCCGACAGCGGAAACTGGAGCGTGGTGGAACTCGGCGGCTGCCGGCTCGCGGCGCCGGGTTCGGGCCCTGACCGGCAAGCTCCCTCGTCCGTCATCCAGGCCCTGCTGGCGGCGAAGAAGTAGCAGCCACGGTCCGCTCCTGTCCGCCACGGTCCGCTCCTCGCCGCAGCGGACCGTGGCGGAGATCGCCGCGCAGCCGGGCGTCAGCGATCAGATCCCGCGCAAGTGGATGGACCAGGCCCGGATCGACGCGGGCGGGGATCAGGGCGGCGCGTTGACCACCGCTGAGCGAGACGAACTGCGCCGACTGCGCGAGGTGGCCGAAGCGCGAACTCCCCGGAGCAGGGAGACGGCCTTCCCATGACGTTGCGCCTCTTCCTCGTGGATCTCACGAGATCCAAGTATCAAGGATTTGGTAGTCGCGGGGAAGGTCGCCTCTCTGATCCTGGATGGCACGCTGATATCGACCGACCGACCGACCGGCTGGCCGAGCCAAAGGTCTCGAGGAAGGGCCGCGAGATCGACGCGTGGTACTCCGGGAAGAGCCGGGAGTTCGGCGGTGTGATCCAGGCGCTGATGGATCCGGTCGGTGAGCCCTTGTGGGTCTCGGACGTGCTTCCGGGCTCCACACGCGATGTGACCGCGGCCCGCGAACTGGTCCTGGCGATCGCCTGGCATTACACCGCCGAGATGCCGATCCTGGCCGACTGCGGGTACGAAGGCGCAGGCTGTCGGCGTGCTCACCCGGTCCCGCACCGCGCCGACGGAATCCCGAGCCGCCCTCGCCGTCGCGCGATTCGAACACAAGATCGCGAGCTGACTCTCGCTGGGATCACCTCATTGGGCGGATGGTGTGACGAAGTGGTCTTACTCAGTCTGAAACTTTGAGCGTGGCGCCGTAGGCCTGCAGGGCGGGGATGATCGGCTGATAGAACGACTGGGGTGTACCAGCCGCGCAGTCCACTGATCCGCCCGAGGTGATCCCCAGGGCAATTCCCTTGTCGAAGAGCGCACCGCCCGAATCCCCCGGCCTGGCGCACATGTCTGTTTCAATCATGCCCTGCACTCGCGTGCCATTGACATAATTGACGGTAACGTCGAGGCCCGTGACCATTCCAGCACTCAAGCCGCTGGTAGAACCGGACTTTTCGACACTCTCACCCACATACGCGTTCCCGGCAACATAGACCCGCTGCTGCTGGCCATCGTACAAGTTGACGGCCGCGGGCGAGGCCGCTGCTGCGGTGTAACGGGCGAGCGCGTAGTCAGGGTATCCCTTGGCAGGGTCGTTGAAGCTGGCATTGACCGTCGTCGCGACCGTGATCCCGAAGTTCGCCTCCCACGTCGAATTCGCCCATGCATTGTCGCCACAGTGTCCTGCTGTCAGAAATCCGTCCTGCCCCTCGCGCGTCAGGACATTGAAAGCCGCCGAGCAGCGACTCCGCGGCCTGTAGATGGCGTCACCGCCAACGAATCCCGGGCGTAGGTCGCCATGGAATGTCGTCACGGTGATATGGGCACCGGTGTGGGCCTCATCGGCGGCTACGGCGCTTTCGATCGCAGCGATCTCGTCAGGATCCGCGTTGTCACTGACTTCCACCACGACGTGGTCGGGTGCGGTCACCCCAAAGGCGGTGTCGGGATAGTAATCCTGGGCGTCAAGCTCGTGGATGGCCGCCCCTGCCGCGCCAGCCGCCCCCGGCGTCGCCTCGACCGCTGAGGCGGGAACGGCAGCGGCGATTCCGGACACGGTGACCACGGCGGTCGCGGCAAGCGCGACGGCACAGCGCGTAGCTAATCTCATGACCCTGACTGTCGCATGGCAATGCTTTTGACCAGCCCGGACACCCGACGGGCTCGGACACAAAACACCCGGTCGGCCGCGGCCCACGGCTCGCGCCGGATTTCGCCGGAATGGCGGATGCTGTGCCCTGGCCTGTTCGGGTTCACCTGGCTGCCGCTCGCGCGTATCCGGCCAGCTCTATCCCGGTCACTACGAGCAGGCGTAGAACGCGGTCGTCCTCGACGCCGACCCGCCGGCGACCGTCCGGCGCTGCCGCCGGCACCCCGGCTGGATTCCCTTCGCCGCCGACGAGAGCGGCAACTGTCTCGCCGTGGACATGGCGCCGGCCCGCGACGGCCGTCCGGGCCAGGTCATCGCGCTGGGCAGGGACCATCTGGACGGCCCGACATACGTCGCCGAGTCGGTGACAGCGCTCCTTGAGCGGTCCCTCGCCCTCCTCGAGCAAGGCTCTTACACAGTCGCGGACGGCGGAATCTACCTGGCCGGGCTCAGATCGTCTCGCAGCGCCGGAAAATTCGTGGGCGAGATGCCGGGCGAGGCGACAGCCCAGCTCCACGCCGTCTATCTGAAGGGCCGAGGTCCGGTCAGCTTGGCTCCCCTGGCGGGCGCGGCGAACCTGAGATTGCTGCAGGGTGTGGTCGAGGACTTGTCCCCGGTCGCCGCGTTGGCAGCGTCGCGGACATGCCCGACCTGCGCTACCTCGCGCTGAACGCGGCGCAGTGGATGACCCTGGCGGATCAGGGAACGTCGGCACCACACCTGGCCGCCGCCAGGTCGGTCGTCGCGGACGCCACCCTCGACATGGCACTGGCATGGACAGCCCGCCTCGGTCTCGACACCTCGTCCGCGCTGCGTGTGGGCGGCACCCTCACCGACAACAGCGCCACATGACCATGGCTCAACGCTGGAGCCGGTGCTGCCGGTCCCGCTGGCGTCAGGATGTGCTCGCCGTGCCGAGGCTACCCAGGTGGCGGGCGAAGAATCGGATCGAGCTGTCGATTTCGAACGAGGGGACTCCGAAGTGGCCGCCAGGGTTGGCGTGCAGGGTTTTCTCGGCTGAGCCGAGCGCGTCGTACAAGTTCATGACGGAGTCCCGGGGATTGCCTTGGTCGTCCCACTGCAGCAAGAACTCGACCGGAACCGTGATCCGCGCGGCGATGTCGAGTAGCCAGTCGCTTCCGACGAGGCCGAGGACCGCGGCCGTGATCCGGGGCTCGGCCGCGACGAGGCGTATGCCCATCTCGCCGCCCTGGGAGAGACCGTAGTATCCGACGGGCCGGCCGGTGCCGACGCAGTCCAGTTGCCGGAGTGCGTCGAGGGTGGTCTGCCAGTCGGGTATGAGCTGCGACGCCACGGTTTCGTTGAGGGCGGGCCACGCCGGGCCCAGGGGCTCGCCCGCCGCCTCTCGTTCCTTGATGAGCGCGACCAGCCGCCGGATCTCCGGGTGCTCCGGCCTGTCGCCGGTTCCCGGCGCGTCGATGGCGGCCACGGCGAAGCCGCAGGTGGTGACGTAGGGGAAGGCTCGGGAGACGACCTCCCATCCCTTCTTGTGCTGACCGCCGCCGTGTCCGATCAGGACCAGCGGACGCGGGCCGGAGCCCTCGGCGGGCGTCCAGAAACTCCGGGGATGTCTCCGATGGTGAAGAGCCGCTCGCGGATTCCGTCCGTGACGGTCTCTGAGGTGATGTGCACTGCGGAATTACATCAATATTCGTACTGGGGCCGCCAGCCATTTATCCGTTATCCGGGCGGACTGTCTGGACCGGACGGACCGGGAGACGACGGCGGTGTCGGTCCGGGGCGGAGCCCGTGGTCCTCCGGGACCGCAACGCGCCCCAGTTTTTCCTCGGTGACTATTGCGTCGCAGTATGCGATCGTGATATCACTTCACTCGATCATCAGGGTACTTTCTCACTGGCGATCGAAGGCGCCGCGGGCTGGGGGGACGGAGCGGTTTGCCGGTGTTCAGTCCTCGGTCCCCGCGACCCCGCCTCGATCCCGACCCGCCCTTCGACGACACGGACCCGCGCCGTGCGCGCGAAGCGGCCATGGGCGACTCGGAGGCGGTGCGCGACCTCACCGTCGCGGCCGCCGCGCACGATCAGACCTGATCAGACCCTTTATCTTCCCCGTCAGCGCTCTCACCTTCCGGAGTGACCGCCATGGCCGACGAAGCGAACCGAATAGACACCACGCAGGCCGCCCTGGCAGGCGATGCCGCCGACACCGACGAGCTGCACCGGCTCGGCTATCCCCAGTTGCTCAGCCGGGGCCTGACGGGCTTTCGCAACATGGGCGTGGCCTTCTCCATCATCTGCGTGATCGGCGGCGTGTCGATCATGTACTCCACCGGCATGAACGACGGCGGCCCGGCCGACCTGTTCTGGGGCTGGATCCTGGTGTCCGGCCTGATCCTGGCGCTGGGCGCGGCCATGGCCGAGGTCTGCTCCAGCTACCCGACCTCCGGCGGCCTCTACTACTGGTCGGCGAAGCTGGCCAAGCGCAACGCGCCGGCGTGGGCGTGGTTCACCGGCTGGTTCAACGTGCTCGGCCAGATCGCGGGCACCGCGGGCGCCTCCTACGGCGCGGCGTTCTTCATCGTCTCCTTCGGCGTGCTCGAGGGCTGGTGGTCCTACACCACCGACCACGTCGTGCTGGCCTACCTGATCGCCACCGTCGTGCTCGGCCTCGTGGTCACCTTCGGCCGCAAGCTCGTCGGCATCATCGGCGCGGTCAGCGTCTGGTGGCACACGCTCTTCGCGCTGGTGATGATCGGCGCGCTGATCTTCGCGCCCTCACACCACCAGAGCGCCGGGCAGGCCCTGACCCACTTCGTCAACGGCACCACCTTCCACTGGCCGATCTACGCGGCGCTGCTCGGCCTGCTGGTGGGAGCGGAGACCTTCACCGGCTACGACGCCTGCGCGCACCTGACCGAGGAGACCCGGCAGCCCGGCCTCGCCGCGCCGCGCGGCATGGTCCGCGCCATCGCCATCGCGGCCGTGCTCGGCACCCTGCTGATCGGGTCGCTCAACTTCGCCGTGCAGAACTACCAGCGCGAGGCGGCGGGCACCAAGACCGGCAACGCGGTCAGCGACATCCTGGTGGACGCGGTCGGCCTCGGCTTCGGCAAGGTGCTCGTCGCCGCGATCGTCATCGCGCTGCTGTTCTGCATCAACGGCAACCTGACCTCGAACTCGCGGATGATCTACGCGTTCTCCCGTGACTTCGCCCGGGCCGACGACGGCCGCACCCACCCGGTCTCGCGCAAGCTCAGCGAGGTGCACACCGCCAGCCGCGTGCCGCGCTACGCCGTCTGGGTCGCCGTGCTCGGCGCCTGCCTGCTCGGGGTGCTGAACCTGTGGAGCACGGTGGCGTTCAACGCCGCCATCACGATCAACGTCATCGGCCTCTACACCGCGTACGCGATCCCGGTGTTCCTGCGGCTGCGCCGCGGCGAGGAGTTCCAGCGCGGCCCCTGGCATCTGGGCAGGTGGTCGAACCTGGTCGGTTGGACGGCGGTGGTCTGGGTGGTCGCGGCGGACATCCTGTTCGTGCTGCCGGCCACCAACCCGGTCTTCGCCAGCGCGACGTTCCCGTACACGCTGCCGGTGTTCGTCGTCGTGATCGGCGGCGCGGCGCTGTGGTGGCAGCTGTCGGCGAAGAACTGGTTCGCCGGCCCGCGCTCGCTCGGCACGCCCGAGCAGCTCGCGGCGATCGAGCAGCAGCTGGTCACGGTCCGCGAGCCGAGCACTGTGGCGAGCCCGGAGGCCGCGGCCGGCTGAGGCCCGGGATACTCGATCGACTCGGCACGACCCCTGACGCGGCGGCCGGGCCCCGGCCGCCGCGTTCGCGCGACTCGAAGGAGCAGCAAGGATGCACCTGGGAACCGACACCGTCCACTACGCCTGGGACAACGAACTCGCGCCCGCACTCGAACTCGACGGATCCGGCACGGTCGAACTCGACCTGCTCGACTCCGCCGCGGGCCAGTTCGGCCCGACCTCCACCGCGGACAGCCTCGGCGCCCTCGACTTCGCCCGGGTCAACCCGGTCACCGGCCCGATCCTGGTACGCGGCGCCGAGCCGGGCGACGCGCTGCTGGTCCGGGTGCGGGAGCTCTCGACCGGCCCGTGGGGCTGGTCCGCGAACATCCCCGGCTTCGGCCTGCTGGCCGAGGACTTCCCGGACGCCGCGTTCGTGCACAGCCGGATCGACGAGAAGGGCGTCGAACTGGACTTCGGCCCGCTGCTGCCCGCGCTGCCGATGATCGGCACCCTGGGCCTGGCCCTGCCCGAACCCGGCCGCCACCCGCTGCTCCCGCCCTCGCGCTTCGGCGGCAACATGGACATCCGCCAGCTCGGCCGGGGAAGCAGCGTGCTGCTCCCGGTCGGTGTGCCCGGCGCGCTGCTCTCACTCGGCGACGCGCACGCGGCGATGGGCGACGGCGAGATCTGCGGTACGGGCGTGGAGACCTCGGCGCGCACCGTGCTCGAGATCGAACTCGTCAAGCACCGCCCGATTCCCTCGCCGATCCTGGAGACCGCGCCCGCCGCCCGCCGCTCCGGGCCCGCGCTGGTGACCACCGGTATCGGCCCCGACCTGCGCGCCGCCGCCCGCGACGCCGCCCGCGCCTTGGTGGACGAGACGGTCAGGCGCACCGGCCTGAGCCCCGTGCACGCCTACGTGCTCGCCTCCCTGACCGCGGACCTGATCGTCAGCGAGATCGTGGACCTGCCGAACTACGTCGTCTCGTTGCACCTGCCGAGCGACGTACTGGGCTGAACCCGCGCGGCGCGCGCGGCCGACCGGGGCAATCCGGGCCGACTCGTTCCGATCCCGCCTCCACGCGTGTAGCGTCATGCGTATGACCGACACCGATCACCGCTCCATCGAGGACGCGAGAGCACACCTGGGTCGGGTCGTGCGCGACGCCTCTGCCCACGGCCGCCGCACCGTGATCATCGACGGTCACGACGCGGCCGTGGTCATGTCGCGTACGGAACTCGAGAACCTCGAGGACGCCGCCGCGCTCGCGCAGTGGCGCGCGGCCGGCTCGCCCATCGCCGGCACGCTCGAGGACCTGGCGGCCGAGCTCGGCATCGAGGTCCCCGACGCGCACGAGCGCGTGGCGTGAGGCTGGAGATCGGGCCGCTGTTCAAGAGCGCCGCGGTCGAAGCGGCGAAGGAAGACCAGGACGGCTTCGCCGAGCTGCACAGCGTGCTGCGGCTGCTGCCGAGCAACCCGCGGCCGGACGACTCCGCGGAATGGAGCGTCGACGACTTCGGCGAACTGCGCCGCCTGCGCTACGCCGGATACCGCGTGCTCTATGTGATCGACGAGGCGCAGGATCGAGTGGTGTTGATCCGGCTCGGTCGGGACGCCACATAGATCGACGCGCGGGCCGGGCGTGAAGTGCCCTGGCCTACCCGGGCCCCTGGCCTGCCCTGACTTGCCCTGACCGCCGAGAGCGACGAACTCGCTGCCCGAAGGCATTCGCTCTACATTCGCTCTCGGCGGTCGGGCCCGGTCCTCAGCCGTCGACGCGCTCCCGCTTGATGGTGAGCTTGCCGTGCTTGATCTGGGCGAGCCGGGGCACGCGCTTGGAGAGCGCGGAGTCGTGGGTGACCATGATCACCGTCAGGCCGCGCTCCGCCCACAGCCGCTCGAGCAGGGCGAAGATGTCGTCGCGGGTCTCCTCGTCCAGGTTGCCGGTGGGCTCGTCGGCGAGGATCACCTTCGGCTCCTTGACCAGGGCCCGGGCGATGGCGACGCGCTGCTGCTGCCCGCCGGACAGTTCGGTCTGCAGATGCCCGAGCCGCTCGCCCAGGCCGACCTCGGTCAGTGCCCTGACTGCCCGCTCGCGCCGCTCGGTGGCCGGGATGCCGAGCGGGACCAGCGCGGTCTCGACGTTCTCCTGCGCGGTGAGCGTGGGAATGAGGTTGAAGCCCTGGAAGATGTAGCCGAAGTTCTGCGCGCGCAGCTTCGTCAGCTGCATCTCGCCCATCTTGGCCAGCTCCTGGCCGTCGAACTTGAGCGAGCCGCCGCTGGGCCGGTCGAGGCCGCCGAGCAGCTGGAGCAGGGTGGACTTGCCGTGGCCGGTGGGTCCCTGGATGGCGAGCATGTCGTTGTCGGGGATGACCACGTCCACGCCCTGGAGCGCGTGGACCTTCTCACCCTTGCGCTTGCCGTCGTAGACCTTCGTCAGCCCGCTGATCTCATACATCGATCTGAATCCTTTTGTTCGAGGCGCGGGGCCTAGGCGACCTTGCTCAGGGCGTCGGCCGGGCGGAGGGAGGAGGCGCGCCAGCCACCGAGGGCGCCGGCGATCAGTCCGCCGAGGACCGCGAGCGCGACGGCGATCAGCAGGATGTTCAGGTGCACCGGCGCCGTCAGGTGCACCGTGATGTCGTTGGCCGGCTTCCTGAACCGGCTGGCGCCGCCACCGCCGCCGAAGCCGCCCGTGGTGGTGCTCGCGCTGCTGGTGGAGGCCGCGGCGGTGAGCTGGGGGGCGACCTTGTCGATGACGAGGGCGCCGGCGAAGCCGAGCCCGATGCCGAGCACTCCGCCGATCAGGCCGGTGACGATGGACTCGCCGAGCACCTGGCGCACCACCCGGCGCGAGGTCCAGCCGATGGCCTTGAGGGTGCCGAACTCGCGGGTGCGCCGGCCGACCGCGGACATCGTGAGCAGCGCCGCGATCAGGAAGGCGGCCGCCAGGACGCCGATGACGAGCCACCTGCCGAGGTTGGTGAGCAGCGAGGCGGTGGAGGAGAGCGAGCCGGAGACCGAGTCGGCCAGCTGGGCCGAGGTGGAGACGGTGGCGCCGGAGGCGGTCTTGCCGATCTCGCTCGCGACCGCGCTGATCTGGGTGCTGCTGGCCGCCTTGACGTAGACCGTGGTGACCTTGCCGGTCTCACTCGAGATCTTCTGCGCCTCGGCCAGCGGCAGGAAGTAGTCCTCGTCGGAGGACGTCGTCACGATGCCCACGACGGTGAACTTCGTGCCGCCCAGCGTCTCGGTGGCGCCGACCTTGATGTTCTGCTGCGTCGCGTAGCTCGAGTTGACCACGGCGACCGCGGCGCTCGAGTCGGCGGCGCTCAGCTCGCGTCCGGAGGCGAGGGTGACCGAGGACATCGGGCCGATCGTCATGTCGGAGACGTCCACGCCCTGCATCGTGGTCTGGTTGAAGCTGAAGTTGCCCGACGGACCGCCGGCGCGGAAGCCGCCGCCGGAGCCGCCGCCGTAACCGGAGCCGGAGCGATCGCTACGGCCGGTGGACCCGGTGGACCCGGTGGTCGAGGGCGCCTGGGTGAAGCTCTGGGTGAGCTTCCCGCTGACGTTGAAATCGGTCAGCGAGAGGCTGCCGACCGCGTCGGAGACCCCGGACAGGGCCTTGACCTTGGTCAACGTGGTGGTGGCCAGCGTGCCCGAGCCCATGGCCACCCGCGCGGTGTCCTGCGAGGCGGTCGTGGTCTTGGTGCCGGTGGTCGTCTGCGCCTGGCCGCTGAACCCGAAGCTCTGCGCCCCGCCGGAGCCGCGGGTGGCCGGCTGGGTCACCGTGATGTCGGTGCCGACGCCGTAGAGCGACTTGAGCACGTCCGTCTGCGCCGCCTTGACGCCGTCCGAGGCGGAGCTGACCGTGATGGCCAGACCGATCCCGAGGGCAAGGCCGAGCGCGATGACGAGGGCTTGCCGAGCGCGTCTGCGCAGCTCACGGCCCAGATAGGTGAAGAACATCGGTGGTCCCTGATCTCTGGTGACAGTCGAGGAGAAGACTCCGAGGCGGACCGAGACCGCGTCGGCTTACGGCCCGGAATCTCGCTCAATCACCTTCGCCGAATGTTAACCACCGATGAAATTGCTCTCAGGATCTGAGCTTCTTATGGGATCCTTGGCTTGATCTCATCTGCCCCTCCGCCGGCGCCCGGCGTCGCCGCGGTGGCGAGGGCAGACGCACTCGCGCTCGCCTCAAGGGCCCGTGCCGGTGGCGGCGGCACGCCAGGAATGCTTTGATCGCAGGGTGAATTGTTCCTTATCGTCACCTAGGAGGCGCTATGGGCGCTGCCGGTGATGGTGGGGGCGGCGAGCGTGGCATGCTGGAGACGAGCGAGGTCGATGCGGCTGTCCTGGCCGCCCTCTTCGACTCGCCGATCAGCCTCTACGTGCTCGACTCCGCACTGCGACTGGTCCGCTTCAACCCCTCCGCGCGACGCTTGCGTGACTTCCCGATCGCGGGCGTGATGGGGCAACCCGTCTCCGAGGTGCTGCGCCTGTTCGACCTGGACCAGCCCGAACGGGCGGCGCAACTCGCCCGCGACGTGCTCGAGACGGGTACGCCCGTGCTCGACGAGTGGTTCACGGCCCGCAGCCGGGACCCGGTGGTCGAGTCGGTGCATTCGGTCGCGTATTTCCGCCTGCACGATCGCGAAGGCGGGGTCCTGGGGGTGCTCGTCGCCGTAACCGACGTCACCACGAGGGCCGCGGCCGAGGAGCGGGTGCGACTGCTCAACCTCGCCAGTACGCGGATCGGCACCACCCTGGACGTGTACCAGACGGCGATGGAAATGTGCGATGTCAGCGTGCCGCGCTTGGCCGACGCCGTGGCCGTCGACGTGCTCGACTCGCTGCTGCGCGGGGAGGTGCCGCCTCCCGGGGCGGTCCTCAAGGGGCAGTCGCTGCGGCGCGCCGGATTCTTCTCCGTCTCCGGCAGGCAAGGCGTCCCGGCGGTGGGCGAAGGTTCCTCCTACCCCTACGACACGCCCTACGACCGTGTTCTGGCGACGTTGCGGCCGCAGCTGATCCCGCAGCTCGACCCCGATGCCCTGTGGCTGGAGCGCGATCAGCGGGGCAACCGGCTGCGCGACGCCGGAGTGCACTCCATGATGTCGGTGCCCCTCTCGGCGCGCGGCTCGGTTCTCGGCCTCGCCAGCTTCTACCGCTGGCAAAACCCCGTGCCTTTCGACGCCGCGGACCTGGAACTCGCCGAGCAGGTCGGCGCGGTCGCGGCGCTGTGCCTGGACAACGCTCGGCTCTACACCCGCGAACGCTCCGTCGCACGCCTGCAGGGGGCCTCCGGCCGGCGACCGGGCGAAGAGTCGGTGCGCTCCGCCGTGGAGACCGCGCACGCGTACCGGCCGGCCGGGGCAGGCGGAGCCTGGTTCGACGTGATCGCCCTGTCCGGTTCCCGCGTCGCTCTCGTGGTGGGTGACAGCACCGGGCTCGGCGCGCACGCCGCCGCGGCGATGGGCGAACTGCGCGCCGCGAGCGCCGCGCTGTCCGGGCTGGACCTGCTGCCGGACGAGCTCCTCGAACGACTGCACGTGATGGCGGGTAAGCCGCACCGGCGTGAGGCCTCGACCGACGGCTCGGCCGAGGGCGAAGCCCGGCGCGAGACCTGCTTGTACGTCGTCTACGATCCGGCGACCCGGATCTGCTCGGCAGCCAGCGCGGACCACCCACCGCCGATCGTGGCCTACGCCGACGGACGCGTCGAGGAGTTGGACGTCCCGCAGGGGCCACCCCTCGGCCACGGTGCGGCACAGTACGACGCATCCGAACACGAGCTGCCCGAGGGCGCCGTCCTGCTGCTGCGCAACGACGCGTTCATCCAGACCGGCTGGGACGGGGCCACGCCGCATTCCGCGCTGTTGACCAGTGCCGCCACGTCGCCCGATGTCTCGCTCAAGGACGTGTGCGACGCGCTCATGAACGCCGCCGCCTTCCCGCCCGAGCGAGACGCCATCGTGCTTCTCGCCCGCACCCACGCGCTGCACCCCTCGCAGACCGCGTCCTGGACGCTGCCCGCGACCTTCGAGGCGGCCGGACAGGCCCGCAGGCTGGCCACCACGCAGCTCAAGGACTGGGGGATCGAAGCGCTCAGCGACAGCACCGAACTCGTCGTCAGTGAGCTGGTCACCAACGCGCTGCGGTACGCCGAAGGGCCCATCGGCCTGCGCCTGATCTGCGACCGCACCCTGACCTGCGAGGTCACCGACGACAGCAACACCGCGCCCCGGCTGCGCCGCGCACACGACGACGACGAAGGCGGCCGCGGACTGTTCATCACCGAACAGCTGACGCAGCGTTGGGGCGCACGCCCGAACCGGCAGGGCAAGACGATCTGGGCCGAGCAGCCGCTCGAATCGACGCCGTGAAGGACTGGGGGGACGTGGAGACGAAGGGTGCTTACGGCACCCGCGTGCTGCGGATTTCGGGGTTACGCCGGGGAGGCATCTGAGAGACATCTGAGAGGGCGCTACCATCGGCGGGTGTTTCTTCCTCGGCGCCTCGCAGCCACATCGACGCTCATAGCCGGCCTGACCCTGGCCGCGGGTTCGCTGTCCGGATGCGGCTCCGCCGCCGCTCCGGCCGTCTCGGCGGCGGACTCGCATCCCGTGAGCATCATGACCACGACCCCTGCGACTCTCGCCTCGAGGCCGGCGTCCGCCTCGCCGCCGCCCAGCCCCTCGCCCCGGCCTAGCGCCGCGCGATCGACCGCGGCCGCCGCGTTGCCGGCTCCCGGAAACCCCGACGGGCACGCGACGATCCCGGCGGCAGCCGATGCGGTCGACACCTCGCACCCGACACGAGTGGTCGGTGACGGGACCGCGTCGAGTTGCACGTCCGCGGCCGTGGTCAGCGCTGTGGCAGAGGGCGGCGTGATCACCTTCTCCTGCGGACCGGCCCCGGTCGTCATCACCATGGCCGCCACGGCGAAGGTGGTGAACTCCGCCCAGACCGTCGTGCTCGACGGCGGCGGCAAGGTCACGCTCAGCGGCGGCGGCAAGCGCCGGATCCTGTACATGAACACGTGCGACCAGGCGCAGACCTGGACCACCTCGCACTGCCAGAACCAGGAGTATCCGCAGCTGACGCTGCAGAACCTCGTCTTCACCGACGGAGACTCCACCGGCCAGGACGCCTTCGGCGGCGGAGGCGGCGCCGTCTTCGCCAGCGGTGGCCGGCTGAAGATCGTCAACGACCGCTTCACCGGCAACCGCTGCGACTCCACCGGCCCCGACCTCGGCGGCGCCGCGGTGCGCGCCCTGGAGCAGTACGACAATCTGCCGGTCTACGTCGTCAAGAGCACCTTCGGCGGCGCCCCCGGCCTAGGCGGCGTGTGCTCCAACGGCGGCGCGCTCAGCAGCATCGGCGTGTCCTGGGACGTGCTCGACTGCGTGATGACCTACAACCAGGCGATCGGCGTCGGCGCCAACCCGGCCCGCAGCGGCACACCCGGCGGCGGCAGCGGGGGAGCGATCTACAACGACGGCAACACCTACACCCTGACCATCGCCGGCTCGGTCATCGAGCACAACCAGGCCAACGAGGGCGGCGGCGCGGTGTTCTTCGTCAGCAACGACCGCACCGGCACCCTGACCATCGACGACTCCACCCTGAGCTCGAACGTCAACAAGGGCTTCTTCACCGCCGGGTATCCCGGAGTCTTCTTCCTCGGCCACGGCAGCCCGGTCGTCGACGGATCCAGCCTGGAGTGAGCAGCGCTCTGGCCGGTGCTCGGGGCCGCGCGTGAAGCGGCGTCGCAGAGCACGCTTGCCCTGGTCGCGCCGAAAAGCGATTCCCTCCCGACCCGGCACCTGCGAGGATCCGGCCATGAACACCCGCGAACCTGACTACATGAGGCTCTTGGTCGAATCGCTCGAGATCCTTGCTGCCGACCCGCAAGTGCAGATCGCGTTCATCGACAAGCCCGGACTCAGCGCGGACGACCTCGCAGAAGACCACGTCGCCCCCGCGGGGAACGCCAAGTGGATGCACGCGGTGGGACTGATCAGCCTCGAGGTCAGAGTGCGGGCTGAGCGCATCGACGAACTCTTCACCGCGATGAGCGGCGCCGCCAACGCCGAGCGATGGACCCACCTCGCCCTCCAGACCGACCCCGGCTGGGCCGAAGTACGAACCCTCGCCCGCGAAGCCCTCGCCATGCTCCAACCGGGTGCAGTCGGCACCGAAAACGTGCGCTGACCGGCGGACAACCGAAGACCCTCTAAGGAGCCTGGGCGGCTCTTCGTCCGCTCACCCAGTTCTCTGGCTGGCATCCGTTCTCATCGACCGGAAGTTCGAATCCGCCGTCGGACACCTCGAGGTACAGGCGTCCTCATCCAGTTCGGCCGTGCTCACCGCTGGGCTGGCTGGTGCGAAATGGTTCGGGCACGGTGAGGCCGAAGTGGGCGCAAAGCTGGGTGACGTCAGAGACGTCTACGGCGCGGGTTGGGTAGCCGGTGTGGCATCGCAGTGCCCACTCTGGGGCCTCGCAGCGGACGACCGTTTCGAGGATCCGGCCTTCGCCACGGAGGTCGGCCGTGGTGAACTGGGCTCCGTCTATGACGCTGCCGTAGTGAACGACTCCGTTGGCGAGTTCCTCGTACAAGTGGAGGTCGACTCGCAGGTGCTCGCCGTCGTGGAGCACGAAGTTCCATGGCCGGTCGCCGCCCCAGGGCAGTACGCGGTCGATGCCGAGGCGCGAGAACGCGGCGATCAGCGGGTCGAGGTCGGCGGCGGGAAGCCAGAGGTCGAGGTCGGAATGTTCGCGCGTCTGCCTGCCGATCAGCGCGTCTACGGCCCATCCGCCGCCGACGCAGGCTCGAACGTCGTGAGCGTCGAGCTCCGCGAGCACTGACATCGCCGACTCGGCTGCCATGACGTGGTTGTGCATCCGCCGCCTCCGATCTGCTTACGCTTGCAGCACGGTGAAGTTTGGTGAACCGAAATGCCAAGTATCATACTCGATTACATTCTCATGAAAATGGGCTAAGTTAGACAGCTGAGATTTGGTGCGGTGGGGTCTGTCAGGACCCAGGCTGCCCAGACACGACACGCCTCTGTGATCGAGATCACACCCCCCTCGACGCCCCGCCATGGGGCCTGGCCTGCGTAAGACGGCCGCGGCCTTGATCAGAGAACTGCTGGTGAATCAGGGGTTCCATAGTCTGTGGTTCATACTTTTCGCAAGCGAAATGACCGGCATTGAGGTCAGCTTGCGAAATATCTCGGCACTCCGTGCATTGTCGGGGGAACGGTCGGCGGCTAGCTTCAAAGCTCGCTGACACAGTCTCACAGTGGACTGTCTCGGAGTTCATGAAATACCCACAGAGGAGACAGAGCCCTTGCGTGCCTTTTCTCGTCGATCGTCTGCCGCGTCGGGGCGCGGCGGATGGCCGGCATTGACCCGGAGCGCCGGTTGGACGGCGGTGGTCGCGTTGGGTGCGGCGGTCGCCGTCGGCGTGGCACCGGCCGCTTCCGCTCACAGCAGCCCTCAGACCACCGCCACGACCTCGTGTTCGGCCACTTCGGCCCAGGACTCCACGTCCGCGGCCATGCTGGCGAAGAAGTGCGACAAGTCCGTGACGATCGCGTCCGCGCAGACGGCGTACGCGCGATTGTCCGCCAACGCGGACGGCACGATGACCTACACCTCCTCGGCCACGCCGCGTTGGGCAGAGCAGAACGGTTCCTGGGTCGCGGCCAGCGCCGATCTGGTGCCGAACCAGGACGGGACGTTCTCGCCGAAGGCGGCCGAGGCCGGGCTGAGGTTCTCCGGCGGCGGTGACACGGCACTGGCCACGGTGTCCTCGTCGCAGGGTTCGGTGACGGTCTCCTGGCCGTCGGCGCTGCCCACGCCGACGGTGGACGGTGCGTCCGCGACGTACCCGGACGTGCTGCCGGGGGTGGACCTGGTGGTGACGGCCGATGTCACCGGCGGGTTCGAGGAGTCGCTGATCGTCGAGAACGCGGCCGCCGCGAAGGACCCGGGGCTGGCGAAGCTGGTGCTCGGCATGTCGGCGAGCAAGGGCCTGACGACGAGCGCTGACAAGTCCGGGCGGATCACGGTGAAGAACGCGAAGGGCCAGGCGGTCCTCGCCTCGGCCGCGCCACGCGCGTGGGACTCGTCGCGGCACGCCGAGCCGGTGGCGGTGCCGGTGTCCTACAGCGGGGGCAAGGCGACGCTGAGCGCCCCGGCCGCGCTGCTGGACTCCGCGAGCACCGTCTTCCCGGTCACGATCGACCCGTCCTACACCGTTTCGCAGGCGTGGGAGGGCTACGGGGAGGACCAGGCCGCGTATCCGACCTCGGAGGAACTCGACGCGACGTGGAACGGCGACGTCTCGGTCGGCTATGACGGCGGCGGGATCGACCGGGGCTACTACGTCTTCGGCCTGCCCTCGGCCGCGGACGGCTCGACCACGGACGTGCTCTCCGCGACGGTGACCGCGACCGCGGTGACCACGTACTCGAGCACCTCCCAGGCACACGATCTCGACGCCTACTACACCAGCCAGTATTCCTCGACGAGCAGCTGGGACAGTGCGCCGACGAACGTCGCCGGGCCCGAGGCGGTGGACTTCACCACCACCTCCACCACCCCGAACCAGGCCGTCTCGATCAACGTGGCCTCCTGGGTGCAGACCGACCTGCAGGCCTCCGGCTGGCAGTTCTCGCTCGGCCTGCTCAACACGGACGAGGCCGACACCAACGGGTTCGTCGAGTTCGGCCCGAGCCCGACGCTCTCGATCACCTACGACCACGCGCCGTACGGCGCCGGCAGCATCGCGCTGAGCCCGGAGAACTGGGCCGCCGACGGCAACCTCTACACCTCCTCGCTCACCCCGACCTTCCAGGCCGCCTCCACCGACGCAGACGGCGACGAGGTCGCCTACGAGTTCAAGGTGGAACAGGGCTCGACGGTCGTCGAGGACGGCACCAGCGGCTACTTCGCCTCCGGCGCCACCGGCTCGCTCGCCTCCACCACGACTCTGGCGAACGGCACGACCTACCAGCTCTACGTCCGCCCGTACGACGGCACCGAATACGGGACCTGGTCCTCAGCCTTCGCCTTCACCACGGACGCGACCGCGCCGGGAGCGCCCGCGGTGTCCTGCACCGGATACCCCTCCGGCTCCTGGTCGACGCTGACATCCGGCGGCACGGCCTGCTCGGTGTCCGACTCGAGCTCGTATGTCGAGGGCTACGCGTATGAACTCCAGGACGGCAGCGCCGCCGGCACCTGGTCTTGGATCACCGGATCGTCCGGCTCGATCTCGATCGACCCGGAGAGCAACGGCCTCTACACCTTGACCGTCTCGCCGCTCGACGACGCGGGCGTCTACGGCGCGTCCACGACGTACGTGTTCGGTGTGGGCGCCGACGGCGCGCTGCTCTCGCCCGGCGACGGATCGCAGACCGCGTCCTCGATCAGCCTCCAGGCGGCCGCGCCCGGCTCCTACACGAAGGCCACGTTCGAGTACCGGCTCGGCACCACCGGCTCGTTCACCGCGATCCCGGACCACGTCGTCTACGACTGCGGCTGCGCGGTGACCTGGCCGGTCTCGACGAGCACGAACGGCGCCGGCATACAGACGGACCAGCTCACCTGGTACCTCGACCGCACCATCGCGGACGACGGCCTGGTCCAGGTCGAAGCCGTGTTCTCGGACGCCGCGGGCGACACCCTGACCACCCCGGCCGTGTCGGTCACGCTCTCCCGGACGGGTTCGGGTGCTGATTTCGGCACCACGACGGCCGGTCCGGTGACGGTCGGCTTGCAGTCCGGCAACGCCGCGCTCTCCGCCGACGACGTGAGTGTGTCCTCGTACGGGGCCGCGCTCGGGGTGTCACGGACGTTCAACTCGGTCAACCCGACCGTGTCCGGGATCTTCGGTCCCGGCTGGGTCGCGAGTGTCGG
The DNA here is from genome assembly GCF_018139695.1 of Actinospica durhamensis. Classification (GTDB taxonomy): domain Bacteria; phylum Actinomycetota; class Actinomycetes; order Streptomycetales; family Catenulisporaceae; genus Actinospica; species Actinospica durhamensis. Next base: position 40,316 of record NZ_JAGSOG010000039.1, read on the forward strand.
CTCGACACAGGCCGCGTCCTGGTCCTCGATCCAGGACGACAGCTCGTATGTGGTGCTGACCGGCGGTGACGGGTCCACGTACACCTTCACCGAGGGGTCGACGAGTGGGACGACGATCTCGTACACCGCCGACGCCTCGGCGGCCTCGGACAGCCTGACCCTGACGAAGAACACCTCCACCGACGTGTTCGACCTGACGGGCTCGAACAACGAGGTCACGGCGTTCGCGTACGTCTCGGCGAGCGCGGACTACGTGCCCGCCACGATCACGTCGCCGGGCACGACCTCGTCCACCGGCATCGTCTACAACTCCTCCGGCGACCCGGTCCTGGTCGTCGCCCCGGACGCCGCCTCGTCCTCCGCGCCGACCACGGCCTGCCCGAGCCCGGCCTCGTCCTCGACCTGGACGGCCGGCTGCCGCGGGCTGTCGTTCACCTACAACAGCTCGGGTGACGTCTCGGAGATCGACTTCGTGTACGTCGACAACTCCGGCACCTTCCACGACACCGCCGTGGCGAAGTACGGCTACGACTCGGCCGGCCGGCTGACCTCCGAGTACGACCCGCGCCTGTCCACCCCCCTGGTGACCGGCTACACCTACGACGAGACCTCCACGGACGCGGACTACGGCCGGATCACGGCCTACTCCCCGGCCCAGGCCTCCGGTTCCAGTGCGCTCGCCTCGTGGCACTTCACCTACGACGACACCGCCACCGACGTGAATTACGGCAAGATCCTGACGGTCTCCCGGGCACACTCCTCCACCTACGGCGGCGGCACCGCGACCGACACGATCGACTACAGCGTGCCGCTCACGACCTCCGCCGGCGGCCCGGTCACCATGGACGCCGCCACCGCCGCGACCTGGAGCGAGTCGGACGTGCCGACCTCGGCCGTGGCCATCTGGCCCGGCGGGTACACCCCGTCCTCGACCACCTCGCCGACCGCGACCGACTACGAGTACGCCACCATCGACTACTTCGACGCCAACGGACGCCAGGTCAACACCGCGACCTACGTCAACGGCGCCTGGACGGTCGACACCACCCAGTACGACGCGAACGGCGACGTCACCAGCACCCTGACCGCCGCAGACCGCGCCACCGCGCTCAGCGCCGCATCCCCGGCGGCCGAAGCCCTGGCGCTCTCGACCGTCAACGTCTATGCCTGCGACGACTTCGGCACCGTCGGCACCTGCACGAGCGCCGACCAGCAGTACGAGGTCGAGACCGACTCCTACGGCCCCGCCCACAGCGTGAACGTGGACGGCACCCTCGAGACCGCCCGCGACCACACCGCCACCAGCTACGACGCCGGCGCGCCCAACAGCGACACGGACGCGAGCGGCGCGCCCTACATGCTCGCGACGAGCCAGACGACGTCCGCGAGCATCGGCACCTCCATACCGGGATCCGCCACCGTCGACGCCCGCACCACCGAGCACCTCTACACGGTCGGAACGGACACGACCGGGTGGACGCTGGGCGAGCCGTTGGAGACCGTGACCGACCCGAGCGGCCTGGACATCGTCTCGACGACGACGTACAACGAGAACTCCGCGCTGTACAACGGAGACGGCCTGGCCGTCGACTCGGATCAGCCCTCGGATTCGTCCGGCGGCACCGCGGGGGACACCCACACCGTCTACTACACCGCGGGGACCAACGCGCAGGTCTCCGCCTGTGGGAACAAGCCGGAGTGGGCGAACCTGGTCTGCGAGACCTACCCGGCCGCGCAGCCCTCCGACACCTCCACCATCCCGACGGATGCCTACACGTACAACGACTACCTCTCGGTGCTCACCGAGACCAAGGCGTACGGTTCGACCGGCACCGAGACGATCACCTACGCCTACGACGGTGACGATCGCAACACCGGTGAGGCCATCACCGTCTCGGGCACCGGAATGGGCACCGCCCCGGCGGCGACCGCGACCGTCTACAGCACCGACACCGGTGTGCGGACCGATGCGGAGACGCTCAACTCCTCGGGCGGGGTGGCCACTGACATCGAGCAGAGCTACGACGACTGGGATCAGCTGGTCTCGTACACGGATGCCAACGGCGAGCCGAGCACGTACACATACGATCTTTCCGGAGACGTCCTCACCAGGGCCACCCCCTACGACACCGACACGGTCACCTACGCGCCCGACGGCGATGCCGTCAGCGAGGCGGACAAGCTCGCCGGCACGTTCACCGCGACCTACAACCCGGACGGCGCCCTGCAGACGGAGACGTATCCGGACGGGACGGTCGCGACCCGCACGATCGACTCGACCGGCACGGCGACCGAGGTGGCCTACACCAACAGCGACTGGGCCGGCCCGATCACGGACTCCGTCACCCTCGACGCACAGGGTGACTGGAGCACCGAGAGCACGCTGAAGGACACGAAGTCGTACAGCTACGACAACGACGACCGTCTCACGCAGGTCCAGGACACGGACGCGGGATCGTGCACCACCCGTGCCTACACCTACGACGCGGACACCGACCGGACGAGTCTGACCACGTACGACGCCGCTTCGAGCGGTGCGTGCCAGACCACGACCGCGGCGTCGGACGAGACCTACGCCTACGACTCGGCCGACCGCCTCGCATCCACCACCGAGTCCGGCACCACGTCGGCCTACACCTACGACACCCAGGGAGACGTCACCACCACGCCGTCGGCCGACGCGGGCGGCTCGGGCAGCCTGACCGCGACCTACTACGCCGACGGCCTGCTCGACACCCAGTCGCAGGCCGGGGTCACCGACACCTACACCCTCGACGCCACCGCGGAGCGGTACGCCACCAAGGCCGACTCCTCGACCGGATACACCACGGTCGACGACTATTCCGATGACGGCGACTCGCCGGCCTGGACCAGCACGAACGGCTCCTGGACCGCGATGGTCATCGGGCTCGACGGCGGGCTCGGCGCGGAGGTGACCGAATCCGGGACCGTCACGCTCGACCTGGCCGACCTCCACGGCGACGTCATCGCCACCGTCAACCCCGCCGCCGACACCGGCCCCTCCGCGACCTCCACGTACACGGAGTTCGGATCGGCCGAGACCGGCTCCACCACCGCGGGCGGATACGGCTACCTCGGCTCCGACCAGCGCGCCGACTCGGACATGGGCGGCACAGTCCTGATGGGCGTGCGCGTCTACGACCCGAGCACGGGCCGTTTTCTGGAGGACGACCCGATCTTCCAGGGGTCCGCGAACGCCTACGACTACGTCGACCAGAACCCCGTCACCGGAACCGACCTCGGCGGCACCAACGGCGGCTCGAACGGTTCCATGTGCCTGCAGACCAGTGGCACCTCGGCCTACTGCAAGTACTTCTGGGACTATGCGAAGACGAAGTCGTTCATCCTGAAGCTGACCCTCATCTCAACCGGGTCGCAGATGGTGGCGCTGTTCGGCGAGTTCCTCGGACCGATCGGAGAGGTCATCGGGGCCTTCCTCGAGATCTTCGGCCTCGGGGTGGGGGCGGTCGCCTCGCTGCTGTCCCATCTGAACGAGGGGAAGGGAATCGTCATCCAGATCAACAAGGTCCGGTATCGCTATTGGTTCTTTGGCTGGCGTTACACGGGATGGGTATGGCGCTCGTTGAGCATCAGGAGCCAGTAGGCGAAGGCGCGTCCTGAGATTCTCGCCTGGCGGCCGGGGCACCGGCCTCGGCCGCCGGGCACCCGTGCGGACGAGGCGGGGCGGGGTGGGGG
>NZ_JAGSOG010000003.1 GCF_018139695.1 Actinospica durhamensis
CCCCTGTTCCCCCGCGGCCCCGCCGGGCGCGCCCGGCCGTTGCGCAGCGCGGCGCTCGCGGCCCTGTGCGCCGCGCTCGCGGCAAGCACGCTGACCGTCGGCACCGCGGCGGCCGCCGACAACGCCCAGGTGGCGCTCGTCACCGACCCGGCCGCACTGGTCGACCCGATGATCGGCACCGGGTCCGGCGGCGCGACCGTCGGGCAGGTGGACACCTATCCGGGCGCCACCGCGCCCTTCGGCATGCTGAGCTTCAGCCCTGACACCCCCTCACGGCCGGACGGCGGCGGCTACGACTACGCCGACTCCTCCACTCTCGGCTTCAGCCTGACCCACATGTCAGGGCCCGGATGCGGGGCCTTCGGCGACTTCCCGATCCTGCCCACCGTCGGCGCGATCGGCGACGACCCGATCTCCGCGACCGCGGCGCTCTCGCACAGCCAGGAGTCCGCGTCACCCGGCTCCTACGCCGTCACCCTCGACCCCGGCAGCTCCGGCGCGGTGAAGGCGAAGCTGGCCGCCACCGCGCGCACCGGCATCGCGCAGCTGTCGTATCCGTCCGGCACGTCCTCCAACGTGCTGTTCAAGATGGGCGACGCGCAGTCCGGCAACCAGTCCGCGAGCGTGCAGGTGCTCAACGACCACGAGGTCGCCGGCACCGAGACGGCCGGACAGTTCTGCGGGGCGCAGGGCACCTACCCCGTCTACTTCGCCGCCGACTTCAGCCGCTCCTTCGCCTCCTACGGCACCTGGGACACCGAGCCGACCGGCGCGAACGTCTTCACCGACCCGACCGGCTCGCTCGCCTGGAGCTACCACGAGGTCAGCAGCGGCGGCAGCACCCCGACCATCGCCGCCACCACCACGTCCGACGGCGCCAGCGCGGTCTCCTGGCAGCAGTCCGACGCGCTCGCCAACACCTGGATCCAGGCCACGCCGTCCACCCTGACCCAGGGCGCGACATACCTGGCCAGTGTCACACTGCAGGGCACCGGGGACGTCTACCTCGACTTCTACAACGGCCAGCAGGACGTGGACAGCGCCCCGGTGACCCTCACCGGCACCCCGGTCACGCTCACCATCGCCTCCACCGTGCCGACCGGAGGCATCAACGCGCCGCAGGTCCAGGTGCGTACCGCCGCCGCGGGCGCGGTCGACCTCGCGGCCTCGGACCTCTCGCTGCGCCAGGAGGCCGTCGTCACCAAGCCGGGCACGACCTCCGGCGGTTCGACGACGTCCCCGCTGGCGAGTACCTCGGGCCTGCAGTCCGGGGCGTGGGCCACCTTCGACACCACCTCGCAGTCGCAGGTCACGATGAAGGTCGCGATCTCCTACGTCAGCCAGGCCGACGCGTGGTCGAACCTCGGCGCCGAGGACTCGGGCTGGAGCGAGAGCCAGGTGGCGCAGAACACGTATGCGCAGTGGAACCGACTGCTCGATCGGATACGCGTCGGCGGCGGCACCAAGGCTCAGCAGACCGAGTTCTACACAGCCCTCTACCACGCACTGCTCGAGCCCAGCATTTTCTCGGACGACAACGGGAATTACCTGGGCTACGACAACAAGATCCACACTACGTCCCACGGCCAGGTCCAATACGCGAACTTCTCCGGCTGGGACATCTACAGATCCGAGATACCCCTACTCGCCGTGCTGGTGCCCGATGAGACCAGCCAGATGGTGACCTCGCTGCTCAACGACGAGGCGCAGGGCGGCTGGCTGCCCAAGTGGGGCTTCGCCAACGACTACACGCAGGTCATGAACGGAGACGCGGCCGACCCGATCATCGCCGAGGCGTACGCGTTCGGCGCCCGCGGCTTCGATACCGACGCCGCGCTCGCCGCCATGGTCAAGGGCGCCTCGACCGTGCAGGACAGCAGCGACCTGGGACAGGGCACGTATACCGAACGGCCGCAGCTGTCCGACTACCTCTCCCAGGGCTACATCCCCAACACCCAGGAGAGCGACCTGTCGCCGGAGGACAACGGCGCCTCCGAGACGCTCGAATACGCGAGCGCGGACTTCGCCATCGCGCAGTTCGCCGGCGACCTCGGCCGTGCCGGCACCGCCGCGACCTACCTGCAGCGCTCGCAGAACTGGACGAACATCTTCAACACCGACACCGGCTACATCCAGCCGCGTGACGCGGACGGCCAGTTCCCCGAGTTCGGCCCCACCACCGACGGCATGGGCAGCTTCGGCCAGTCCGGCTTCCAGGAGGGCAACGCGGCGCAGTACACGTGGATGGTCCCGCAGAACCTGCAGGGCCTGATCACCGCGATGGGCGGGGACGCGGCCGCGAACGCGCGGCTGGACGACTTCTTCACCCAGCTCAACGCCGGGCCCAACGAGCCCTACGAGTGGGCCGGCAACGAGCCGGCCTTCGGCACGCCGTGGATCTACGACTACACCGGCGCGCCCGCCAAGTCGCAGGCGATCGTGCACGAACTGCTCGACACGGTCTACGCCGACGATCCCGGCGGCGAACCCGGCAACGACGATCTGGGCTCGATGAGCTCCTGGTTCGTCTGGTCCAGCCTCGGCATGTTCCCGGAGACCCCCGGCACCTCCGTGCTCGCCCTCGGCGCGCCGATCTTCCCGCTGGCCGAATTCGACCTCGCCGACGGCCACCACGTCGTGCTGCACGCGAACGGAGCGTCCACGAGCACGTACGTCAGCGGCCTGAAGGTCGACGGAAAGTCCTGGTCGCAGGCCTGGCTGCCCGGCTCCGCGCTGACCGGCGCGGGCGCGGGCGAGGGCGCGGGCTACGGCGCGTCCACCCAGGGCGCGGGTGGCGGCACCCTGCACGCGGCCACCACCCAGCTCGACTTCGGCCTGAGCACCGACGCGGCCCAGACCTGGGGTACGGCAACCGCCGACGCGCCGCCGTCCTACCCGGCCGGCCCGCTCCAGTTCCCGCAAGGCCGCGAGCCGACGATCCTCGTGCCGAGCGGCGCCAACCTGCTCGGCGACACCCCGACGGCCCAGCTGAGCTGGCAGGGCCCGGTCGCGAACGGCGTCGGCTCGGTCCCGGGCACCATCACGCCCACCACCACGCCGAGCGGTGCCAGCGCCGTCGAGTGGACCGAGAGCGATGCGGCACCGAACACCTGGATCTGGACCGACCCGCCGGCCCAACTCCCGGCGGGCCAGTACTACCAGGCCCAGATCACGCTCCAGGGCACCGGTGACGTCTACATCGACTTCTGGAACGGCGAGCAAGACCTCGTCAGCGCCACCGTCACCCTGACCGGCACGCCCCAGACCCTCACCGTCCAAGGCGAGGTCCCCGAGGCCGCTTCCACCCATCTCCAGATCCGCACGGCCGACGCGGGCCCGGTCGACCTCTACGCCAGCGCCGCGACCGTCCAGCTGCTGACGCCCGAGCAGGCTGGGGGCGATAGCACCGGCTGACCGCCTTGCCCGGCCCCGCGTCCTGGCGCGGGGCCGGGCGACAGCAGGGCCCGAGACGTCCGGGCTATCGGTCGTGGTCTGCTCGGAAGATGGGCCAGCCGATCTCGGTGGCCCACTCGGCGGGGTCTGGGCTGTGCCGGGCGTCGCGCAGGTAGTACTCGCGCAACGGCCCGGCGACGCTGATCTCGTGCCGGGCGGTGTAGGCGCCCAGGACTCCGTAGGTGAGGTCGACGTCGGCCAGCGGACCGTGATGGGTGATGACCGCCAACTCCGCGCCCGGGACCACCAGGGACCCGACCCGGCCGATGGCGCGCACGGGCCCCTGCACCGGGACGAAGACCGTGGCCTGGCCGCGGTCGACCTGGAAGATCTCGCTGGAGTACAAGCCGCCGCTGGGACCGGTCGGGTCCAGGTTCTGGGCCCGGACCGCGGCGTGCAGTTCCGCCAGGGCGCCTTCCCACCACGGCAGCAGGTCGCCGCGCTCCACGTCCGCGGTGATGGCCGCGGCCGGGCAGCGCGGCACCGTGCGGTGCTCGATGGAGGCCTCGGCCGGGCGCCGCAGCAGGTTGCGCAGCGATTCCACCGCCGAGCGGGTCTGGGCCAGCTCGAGCTCCAGGCGGTCTAAGTGGGTGGCGATCAGCGCACCGCGCGCCGTCGCGTCCGTGGTGTTCAGGACGGCTCTGACGTCCGGGATGGGCATCTCGAGGTCCCGCAGCCGACGGATGACCTGGGCGGTGGGGACCTGTTCGGCGGTGTAGTAGCGGTAGCCGGTGTCGGGGTCGACGCGGTCGGGCTCCAGCAGTCCGACCTGGTGATAGTGCCGCAGCGTCTTGACGCTCAGGTGTGTCATGCGGGAGAAGTCCCCGACCGTCAATGCCTGGCTCATGGCGCCAGTATCAACCCTCCCCCTGCGGGAGGGGCAACGCACAACGCCGGTGTTGACCCTCCCGCCGCGGGAGCGGCCAGCGTGGAGACCAGGCCGCCGAAGCGGCGGCCGCACTCCCGCACCACGGAGGTTCCGCTCATGTCCGACACCACGCTGCTCCCGGTCCTGGCCGAGCACGTCCGCGCCGTCAACTCCTTCGACGAGGACGCGATCCTCGCCACCTTCGCCGAAGACGCCTTCGTCAACGACGCCCGCCGCGAGTTCCGCGGCGCCGCGGCCATCCGCCGCTGGGTCGCCAAGGAGCTCGTCGGCGACAAGGTCACCCTGGAGGTGACCGAGGTCGTGGACCACTACGGCGACCAGATCGTCCGCGCCCGCTACGACGGGCAGTACGACAAGACCAACCTGCCCGAAGAGCTGCTCATGACCAACTACTTCACCGTGTGCGACGGCAAGATCAGCTCACTGATCGTCGTCCGCAACCAACCCGGCTACTGACCGGCCGGTGCGTGGCCGGGCCGCTTCACGGCCCGGCCCACCAGCACCGTGTCGATACTCGTGATCGAGAGCGGGGCGAGATCCCAGGTGATGAAGGTGTGCAGGTCCTCGAGGTCGCGCAGCCAGACGGCGGCGCTCAGATTGGCCGGCCCGGTCAGGGCGATCACCCCGTGCACCGCCGGGTGGGCGGCCAGGGCGCGACCGGCCGCGTCCAGATGCGCGGGCGGGACCTGGCATCGACGTCTAGTCCCAGGCGGCGGGGGTCCACGATCACGTGGGTGATCAGTACGCGGTCACGCAGCAGCGCACCCAGGCGCCGTCGGACGGTGGACTCCGGGTGCCCGGTGAGTGCTGCCAGTGCGGCGGCGGTGAGTCGTGCGTCGTTCAGGAGGGCGTTCGCCAGATCCCGGTCGAGCGGGCTCAGTTCCGCTGCCGGCCTACGCGGCGTCTCGGCGGTCTCGGCGGGGGTGAGCTCGCCGCGCTCGGCCTCGGTGAGGGCGTCCAGCCTCCAGTCGGTGGCGTCCGCGTAGACGTGCAGGACCGTCTGGGCGCTGACCGAGGTGATGGCGCTGGTGGCGGGCAGTTGCCTGAACACCAGCCGGCTGCGCTGCCCGGCCTCGGCCGACAGGACGGCGGTGATCTCGTCGCCGCCGGCGGACATGTCGATGAACGCGATGTCGGGACGGGCGGCCAGGGCCGCGGTGATGGTATCGAGCTTGCCTCGCAGCACCTTGATGCGCAGCAGCATCGTCGACCCCGGGCGTTCGCGGGGCGCCGCGGCGACGACCCGGACCGCGCCGCCGCCCAGCAGTGCGGCCAGGCGTCGGTTGGCCACGCGTGCACTCAGGCCCAGGACACGGGCCGCGCGCTCCACGGTCAGCCGGCCGTCGCACTGAAGCGCCGCGATCAGCCGCCGATCGAGCTGATCCAACACCTCTGGCTCCACCTGTTCCCTCATGACCGTCATTTTCGCTCACTCTGGAGCCTCGAACCGCCGATGATGCGCACCCGCTCGCCATAGTTGAGACATCGACACCCCCCGTGATCGGAGAACCGCATGACCAACGCCGCACTCCTGCCGCCGATGACCCAGGCCGCCCGCACCCTGGGAACGTGGCTGGCGGAGCAGGAACGCCCCCGGCCGGCGCGCACCATGGCCGAGTTCAAGGATGTCTTCGACGCCGTGGACACACCTGCGGCAGCGCTGCTGCACGAGCACCTGGACCGGCTGCGCCCCGGAGTCCCGTGGGCCGAGGGCCTCTACTCCCGGCCGCTGCCCGCCGGTGAGATCTGGGTGGTGGACGTGATGGACGGAGCCGTGCAGTACCTGCAGGGCCTGTCTCAGTGGTGCGTCAGCCTCACCCTGGTCAAAGACCACGAGCCGGTGGCCGCCGTGCTGCACAGCCCCGTCCTGGGCGAGACCTACACCGCGGCGCTCGGCCACGGCGCCCACCGCGACGGCACGCCGATCTCGCCCTCGGACAAGCAGGACCTCGCGGTCACCCTGCTGGCCACCAGCCAGCCGCCGTTCATCGCCACGCAGCCCGAGGCGGCAACAGCCGCGGGACGCTCCCTGAGCGCGCTCCTGCCGATGGCCGGCGCCATCCGCAACCTCGGCCCCACCTCCTGGCAGATCGCCGACACCGCCGCGGGCCGCATCGACGCGTTCTGGCAGTACGGCCGCGACAACGAGAACCTCCTCGGCGCCGCACTGATCGCCCGAGAAGCCGGCGCGCAGGTCACCGACACCGCGGGCGCGCCGTGGAAAGCCGGATCAGACAGCTTCCTCACTGCCCCGCCCGCCCTGCACCGGCAACTGCTCCCCCTCCTCGCCGGCCATCGCTGAGAAGTCATCCCGAACTCTGCGAATGAGTGGGAATATAAGAGCATGAGCGTAGTCGACATGCTCCGAGACCGGCTGCTCGCCGTCGACTGGCAGTTCGGCATCGACGAGACCCGCGAGGAGACCAAGGCGCGGATCGCGCTGTTTCGCGAGTTCATGCGGCGCAGCGCGCCTCTCGCGGCCGGATCGGGCGCGCAGCCGGCGCCCTGGCCGTTCTTCGACGTGGCCGCCACGATCGACGCCGAGGTACGGGCGCCGGAGCAGGCGGTGGCCGAGGTCGTCGCCAAGGTGCCGCGGTACCCGGCCACGGCCGTGCGCAGAACCGCGGTGTACGCCCTGCACTATGCCGCGCTCGTCGACGGGGGCAAGGCGCCGGATCCGAGCCGCGACCCGTTCGCCCCGCTCGTGTACATGTACGAACTGGGCGGATCCTTCGCGCCCGACCACGTCGGCGGAATCCAGATCGGCGTCGCCTCGTTCGGCGTGGGCCAAGCGGCCGACTGGCTCGGGCAGCCCGCGCCGGCCGGCCTGCCCGCGTTCCCCGACCTGGCCGGCATCCGGCCCGGTTAGCCCGCGACGACGCCCGCGCCCGCGGGTGGGGGCCGTGGATCGGGACCCCGGTGAACGAATCCGCCGCCGTGGACGTACCGCGGAGCATGGGAATCTCACTGCAAAGGCGGCGGCAGGACCAGCAGTCCACCGCGGTCGAATCGCTGCTGCGGGATCCGGCCACGGCGCACGCGGCGGTGGACGCCTTCGGGCTCACGCAGCGGCCGGAGGTTCGGGCCTGGCCGTTCGTGGCGTCGGTGGGACTGCGCACGGTCACGCTGCGCTGGGCGTTCGGTTCGCTCTCCACGATCCCGGAACCGGAGGCTCCCTGGCGCGCGGGCCACGACGCGCGGGTGTGGATCGCGGATCGCGCGGAGTTGGGCGCGCAAGACGCTGCGGCTGGCGGCAATGGCGATGGCGATGGCGATCGCGATGGCGGGAACGCGACGCTGGCGGTGGGGTGGTTCGAGGAGACCGTGGTCTTCCTCAGCACCTCGCGTGCGCCGGGGCCGATCGTCGTCTCCGGCGCCGTCGGCCAGGATACGACGCTGCTGCGCGAACTCATCGCGGGTCAGTCGGGTGATCCGGAGGCGCAGGCACCCGATGACGGCGGGCCGCACGGTGCGTGGTGGCCGGTGGAGGTCGACCGCGACGCGATCATGCTGCTCGGCCTCGCGATCGCCCGGATGTTCACCGCGGAACAGGCCCGGCTGGCCTGCGAACTGATGCAGGGCACTGGTACTGCCGCGGAGGGCCGGTCCCGCCGGACGACGGTGGTCGAGCATGCGGCCGAAACGGTCGAGCAGGTCGAGCAGATCCCGCAGGAGACCCGGGACGCACGGCCGGAGGATGTCGGAGGTGCCGCGACCTCGGCGCCGGTGACAGCACCCGTACCCGAAACCGTGCCGGCGCCCGCACCCGTCCCGGTATCCGTCCCCGAACCCATGGATGCGGGGACGTCCGTGCCGGCACCCGCCGCCGCACCGGCAGCCGCACCCGCACCCGCACCCGCACCCGCACCCGCCGAAGACGACCTCGACGACTGGGCGGCCGGGTTCGCCGTGTCCAGCGCCGAGGAGACCGCGCACCACTGAGAGAGAACCGGACAACACCATGCGATTCGCCGTGACCGTTCAGGGCCGCAGCACGCCACGCCACGTGCTCGTCGGCGCGGGTCCCGACACGCCGCTCGGGCAGGCCGCGGCCGCCATCGCCGAGGCGCTCGGCGAGCCGGGAGCCGCGCTGTACCAGGGCCCGCGGATCCTCGATCCGAAGGCGCTGCTGGCCGATGCGGGGCTCTACGAGGGCGGCCGCGTCGCCTTCGCCTCGCAGGCCGACGATGCGGTGGAGCCGCCGCCGCTGCTCGAACTGCATGCCGTCTCGGGCTTCGGGGCCGGGGCGATCCACCCGCTCGCCGCCGGGCGCTACAGCGTCGGCTCGGCGCAGACGTGCGCGATCCGGATCCCCGGCGCAGCAGCGCTGGCCGCCGAGATCACGGTGACGCCGGACGGGGACGTGTCGGTATCGGCGCACGACGGCGCCGCCCTGGTCGGCGTCGTCGCCCCGCAGCCCGCTCCCGAGCCCAAGCCGCAGCGCGGCGAGCCGATCATCCCCCGACCGCGACCGCCGGTGGACTCGCCGCCGCCGGGCGCGGCGCTCGGTGCGCTGCGCTGGCCCGCCGACGCTGATCTGGTGGTGGGCGACACCGTGCTTCGCTGGGCCGAGCCGACGCCGCCGGATTCCGCGGTGCAGCCCACCCAGGACGGCGTCGGCCTCGACTTCAACCGCCCGCCGCGGATCCTCGAGCCGGTGCCGCAGAGCCGGCATCGCATTCCGAAGCGCCCGGTCTTCCGCGGGCGCAACCCGTTCCCGATGGTGATGGTGATCGCCCCGGCGGTCATGGGCGTGGGCATGGCGCTGTTCCTGCACAACCTCTTCTACAGCATGTTCGCGCTCTTCTCCCCCGTATTCGCGGTCGCCAACTGGACCACGTCGCGGCGCAGCGGGCGCAGGAACTACAAGCGGGACCTCGCCGCGTACTACGTGAGCAAGGCCGAGAAGGAGCGGGCACTCGACGCCGCGGTGCGCGCCGAACGCGTGCTGCGGCTGGAGCTGACCGCCGATCCGGCCGCCGTGCGACGGATCGCCACCGGGCCGGGCAGCCGGCTGTGGGAACGGCGCCGGCACGACCCGGACCACCTGGTACTGCGCATCGGCACCGCGGATCAGCCCTCGATGCTCGAGGTCGAGGACGCGGATCGCGGCGGGGAGTTCAACGAGCGGGTGCGCTGGAGCGTGCCGGGGATGCCGGTCGGGTTCGGGCTGGCCGATCGCGGCGTGGTGGGCCTGGCCGGGCCGCCGGAGCGGATCAGGCCCCTGGCGGGGTGGCTGCTGGCGCAGATCGCGACGCTGCACAGCCCGCACGGCGTGCGCATCGCGATCCTGACCGACCCGGACCGGGCCGCGGACTGGGAGTGGCTGCGCTGGCTGCCGCACCTGCGCTCGCCCTACGCCCCCGTGCTGCTGATCGGCAACGACCCGGAGACGGTCGGCTACCGGCTCTCCGAGCTGACCGGCACGCTCGCGCGCCGCCAGGAGGCGGCCAAGTCACCGATGGGCCGGGCCGTGTTCGCCGACCCCGACCTGGTGGTCCTGGTGGACGGCGCGCGCCGGATGCGCGACCTACCCGGCATGATGCAGCTGCTCGCCGAGGGTCCCCGGATGCGGATGTTCTTCATCTGCGTGGACGGCGAGATGCGGATGCTGCCGAAGGAGGCCACCTCCGTCGTGGTGGACGACGGCGAGCGGCTGACGCTGCGCCAGGACGGACTGCCGGAGTTCGCGGGCATCCGCCCGGACCTGGCGGACCCTGACTGGTTCGAGGAGGTGGCCCGGGCGCTCGCGCCGTTGCGCGACGCCACGATCGACGAGGGCGGCGTGCTGCCGGACCGGCTGCGGCTGACCGAGCTGCTTGGCCTGGACGCGCCGGACGCCGAGGTGATCGCGGCACGCTGGCAGGCCCGGCCGTCCTCCACGGTCGCGCAGATCGGCATGGGCTACGACGGCCCGCTGGCGATCGACCTCGCCCAGGACGGGCCGCACGCGCTGATCGGCGGCACCACCGGTTCGGGCAAGTCCGAGCTGCTGCAGACCCTGGTGGCCTCGCTGGCCGTGGCCAACCGGCCGGACGAGCTGACCTTCCTGCTCATCGACTACAAGGGCGGCTCGGCCTTCCGCGACTGCGTCGATCTGCCGCACACCCTCGGCATGGTCACCGACCTGGACGGGCATCTGGTGAACCGGGTGCTCGAGTCGCTGGCGGCCGAGTTGCGCCGCCGGGAGCGGCTGCTCGCCGAGTACGGCGCGAAGGACCAGCCGGACTATCTGGCGAAGCGCCGGCTGGAGCCGGCGATGCCGCCGCTGCCCCGGCTGCTGCTGATCGTGGACGAGTTCGCGAGCCTCGTGCGCGAGGTGCCCGAGTTCATCCCCGGCATGGTCTCGCTGGCGCAGCGGGGGCGCTCGCTGGGGATCCACCTGGTGTTGGCCACGCAGCGCCCGGCCGGCGTGGTGTCCCCGGACATCAAGGCGAACACGAACCTGCGGATCGCGCTGCGGGTGCTGGATCCGTTGGAGAGCAAGGACGTGATCGACACCGGCGACGCCGCGCTGATCCCGGCGAACCTGCCCGGGCGCGCGCTGGTGCGCCTCTCGCACCGTTCGGTCGCCGCTTTCCAGACGGCCTACAGCGGCGCGCCGTATCTCAGGGCTCAGGCTCCGGTGACTCCCGCCACCGCGGTCGAGCTGCCCTGGCTGAAGCTGGGCCGCCCCGACGAGCTGCCGCACCCGCAGCGCGGCGCCTCGGCGCCGGAAACCGAGCACGCCGCGTTCACCGAGTACGCCGAGACCGACCTGTCGATGCTGGTTCAGGCCGTGCGCCTGGCCGCGCAGGATCTGAAGATCGAGCCCCAGCCCCGCCCCTGGCTGCCCGAACTGCCCGAGCGGGTCACGCTGGCTCAGCTGCCCGCGCTCACGGTGGCCGAGGACCGGCCCGAGGTCCACGCCGAACTCCCGCCGATCACGATCGGGATCGAGGACCTGCCGTCGGTCCAGCAGCAGCGTCCGGTCACGCTGGACCTCAAGACCTTCACCCACCTCGCGATCCTGGGCACCGCCAGGTCCGGGCGGACGCAGGCGCTGCGCACCGTCGCGGGCGCGCTGGCCGAGCGGTACACGACCGCCGAGGTGCACATGTACGCCGTCGACGCGGCGGGCGGCGGCCTTTCCGTGCTCGACGCGCTGCCGCACACCGGTGCCGTGGTCGGCCGGGCGGACCTCGAACGCGTCGACCGCCTGCTCACCCGGCTCACCACCGAGCTGACCCGGCGTCAGGAGCTGCTGGCGGAGCACCACAGCAACAACCTGACGGAGCTGCGGGCCGCGATGCCCCCCGGGCCGCGCCCCGGGCACCTGCTGCTGTTCGCGGACGGCTGGGAGTCGCTGCACGCGACGATCCACGAGCACGACAACGGCCGCCTGCTCGACGACCTGTTCCGGCTGCTGCGCGAGGGGGCCGCGGCCGGGATCCACGTCGTGCTGGCCGGGGACCGGGGGCTCGCGAACGGCCGGATGAGCAACCTGATCGAGCACCGGCTGATGCTGCGGATGAGCGACAAGAACGACTTCATGCTGCTCGGCATGCGCTCGCAGGACGTGCCGACCCGGGTCAGTCCCGGACGTGCCTGGCAGTCCGGGCAGCTGGTCGAGATGCAGATCGCGCTGCTCGACGACGACCCGTCGGGGCAGGCCCAGGCCGAGGCGCTGCGCCGGATCGGCCGCACCGCGCAGCAGCGCGACGCCGGCACGCTCGCCGTCAACCGCCCGTTCACCGTGGGCAAGCTGCCGCTCGGGATCGACTTCGCCGCGGCGTACCGGCAGCTGCCGGAGGCGAAGCCGCTGGTCGGGCTGATCGGCATCGGCGCGGACGAGACGGGTCCGGTGACGGTGGACTTCTCCGGGCGCGGCTACGCGTTCGTGGTGGCCGGACCGAGCGGCAGCGGGCGCTCGAACACCCTCGCCACCCTGGCGATCTCGCTGCTGGCCTCCCGTACCAGGCTGCTGATCGTCACGCCCAGGGAGTCGCCGCTGCGCCGCCTGGCCGCAGATCCGCAGGTGCGGGTGCTGGCGCACGCCCAGCCGGACGGCCGGGACATCGAGGCCGCGCTCGAGGAGCTCGGCGGGCCCTGTGTGGTGCTGGTCGACGACGTGGACCTGCTCGCCCACGTCCTGGGCGTGGACGGCGCGCTGCGCACCGTGATCAGGACCGGCCGGGACCGCGGCATCGGCCTCGCCCTGGCCGGCTCCGCCGAGGTGTTCCTGCAGAACCCCGGCACCTGGATCGCCGAGGCGCGCCGCTCACGGCAGGGCGTGCTGCTGCAGCCGCAGTCGCTCAACGAGGGCGACCTGATCGGGGGCCGCCTGCCGTTGGAGATCGTGCGGCGCCCGCTCAAGCTCGGCCGCGGCTATGTCGCGCATCCGGCGACCGGAGCGGCGACCGCGGTCGCGCTTCCGGTGACGGAGCTCAAGGGCGGCGACGGGGACTGACCCGCGGTCAGCGGCGCGCGGAGACGGCCAGGGCACTGCGAAGGAGCCTGCCCTGGCCGCCGCGCCAGAGGAAGGCGCCGTCGTCCTGCTTGGGCCACAGCAGGTAGTGCATGCTGCCGAACACGAGGTCCTGCCCGTCGCGGCGCAGGGCCAGCTTCGCGGACTGACCGCCGTCGAGGTGGTAGACGTGCTCGGCGTCCAGGCCGTCCGCTTCGATCAGGCTCGCCGTCTCGGAGCAGGAGACGCCCTGAAAGTGCCGTACCAGGGGCGCGCCGTCGAGCACGCGCAGGTGGAGCACGTCGCCGGCCAGGCCGATCAGGGTTCGTGCATAGCGGGCGCCGGGCAGGAACGGCGAAAGGCCCAGGGACGCGTCGTACCCGGCGAGGGTCCCGCCTCGGGCCGCGGTGGCCACGCTGGGGCCGATGGAGAAGCCTGATGCGATCGCGGCGGCCGGCAGGCCGTCGACGGTGAGGATCTCGACCGGGTCGCCCGGACGCACCTGGCCCGCGCGGCCGCGCAGGATGAAGGAGCCCTCGAACAGGTCGGCGCCCCCGCCGGGAACCACCGCGGCGACCACGTGCCTCTTGCCGTCCAGGGCGATGACCAGATCGACGTCGCCCGCCTCGCCCGGCGGCGTCCGGTTCGCCGCGCGGTCCACGCCGGCAGCAGCGCCACGCGCGCGGCCTCGGCGTACTCGACGCGGCAGTTGGCGGCTCCGTAGACGCTCAGGCTTCCCTCGTCCGCCGGCAGCGCGGGGGTCTTCGAGCCGATCCAGGCATACTCGCGCTCACCGATGCGCAGGGTGCCGCGGGCATCGAGCTCACGCAGCTGGACGCCGCCGTCCTGCCCGACGATGAATGCGGGCTTCGCGACCGTCGGCAAGGACACGGTGATCCCGTCGCGGGCGCAGAAGTCGAGACAGGGATCTGCCGGTTCGTACTCGAAGTCGTCGGAGATGAAGGAGAACGAGCCGTTGACGGCCGCGATCATGCGGTCCGCGCCGTCCATCAGGTCCGTGAGGTAGAAGCCCGCCGTGCTGCTGTGCACGCCCACCGTGGCCCGCCGCGTGTCCACGGCCAGCTCGTACGCGTTGGTGAAGCGGCCGTCCTCGAGCTCGATCGTCCGCGCGGTGAACGTGACGCCGGGCGCGGCCTCCAGCCGACAGGGGCTCAGCCGGATGGCGAACGGCGACTGATCCTTCGCCACCGATTCCACGTCGACGATCCGTGACCCGAACGAGCCGCGCAGTTCGACCGCGTCCTCGCCACGGGCCGCGTAGGCGAGGCCGTCCGGGCCGAACAGCGGCGTCGGCGGCGGTTCGGACGCGTGCGCGGGATCGTCGTCGTGCGGCTGCGGATGGGTCTCGAGCTCGGCGAGCAGGGCGCCGCCATCGGCGAACCTCTGCCCGGGATCGGGCCGGAGGCAGCGGGTGACGATGCCGGCGAGGGCGCTCGGTGTGCCAGGGGGCAGTGACACCTCCGGCGACGGCAGCACGCCGGTGAGGGCCTGGAACATCAGGATCCCGAGACAGTAGACGTCGCTGGCCGGACCGATCACGCCGCCGGCCGTGTGCTCGGGGCTCAGATAGCCGACGGTGCCGATGCAGTGGGCGTCGCCCGGGTCCTGCTCCGACACCCGGTGCGCGAGGCCGGGGTCCATGACGCAGTAGTCGCCGCCCGCGCGCTGCCTCACGTTGCCCGGGTTCAGGTCGCGGTGCACGATCCCCTGGGCGTGCAGGGCGGCGAGCGCCTCGGCGAGATGCGCGAGCAGCCGGGCCGCGCGACCGGGCGGCCACGGCGTGCCCAGGAGCTTGTCCAGATCCGTGCCGTCGAGCAGTTCCTCGACCCAGGCGACCCCGTACGGCAGCGCTCCGCCGTAACGCAGTTCCCGCATACCGTCGAGCATGCGCACCAGGCGCGGCGAGTCCACCGCCGCGAGTACCGCGGTCTCCCGGCGCGCGCGGTCCAGCACCGCGGCGTAGGCCGGGCCGGGCGGAGCGAACATCGCCTTGACCGCCACGGCCCGGCCCCCGCGCAGCGCGCGCAGCACGAACTTCTGCCCGCCGCGGGCCAGCGGGATCAGCTCGGTCACGCCCAGGGCCCCGGCCAGGTCGGCGAAGACCGCCTCGGACGAGTCCGGCATCATGGCCCGGCCTCGGCTCAGCTGCTGGACGGGTTCGCGACGTTGTACGCCAGCTTGCCGTCCATCGACTGCAGGTTGGAGACCAGGCTGTTGAACATCGAGGCGAAGCTGTTGATCGCCTGCACACACTGCACGGCCGAGGTGTTGAAGGTCTCGTACTGGGCCCAGATCGCCGGGCTGGTCTGCATCATGTAGAGGCCGCCGCCGTCTTGGAGCAGCGCGTCGACCTTGTTGTAGAGCGTCGTGAGCTCCGGCGAGATGGTGTTGTTGGCCGCGTTGTTGAGCAGGGCGGCGGCCTGGGTGATGTTGTCGTAATTGATATCGATGTCGGGCATGGCGGTCGCTTTCTCTCGGTGGTGGCGCTCTAGTAGTTCGCGGCGGGCAGCGCGTCGGAGCCGTCGCCGTTGCTCGAGGAGTCGGGCGGCGTGGTGTCCACCCACGAGGAGTTCCAGTCCGCGCGGGTGTAGGTGGTGGTCGTGTTGGACGAGCTGTTGAGATCCGTCATCGTGGCGTTGCCGTTGGTGTCGGTGGCCACGGTGATCGTGTCGGTCGAGCCGTCCGGGTTGTTCACGACCTGGGTGTAGTTCTGCACCGGCGAGCCGTGGGTGCCCCAGCCCTGGTCGGCCTGGAACGTGGTGGTCTCGCTGTAGGTCATGCCGTTGACGGTCACGGTGGTGGTCTCCGAGGAGAACACGACGTTCGTCGCGTGCGTCGACTTCTGGTCCGACGGGACGTTCGCGTCGGTCATGGTGGTGAACGTGGTCGACGCGTTGTTCCCGCTGGCGAGCACGTACGGGCTGGCCGGGGCGGTCGGCTCGGGCTCGGTGAAGGTGTTGCCGGCCGCCTCGGTCGCGGCCTTGTCCTTGTACCACTGGTCCAGCGCGGCCGGGTAGCGCAGCACCGCGGACATCGCGGAGCTCATGTTCAGCCCCGCCGCCTGGGACGCGTCGGTCTCCATGAAGCTGTCCGCGACGCCCTTGAAGTACCCGGCCATCTTGTCCAGCGCGTCCATCGCGTTGGACATGTCGGTGGCCCAGGACTCGTAGAAGCGGCCGAGCGCCATGTACAGGGTCCCGCTGGGGCCGAGCTCGGAGTTGTTCGAGTTGCTGGCGCCGGGCACCTGGTAGACCACGCCGCGGCCGACGGACCTGGCCGCGTTCTTGATCTTGTCGATCTCGGGCGACAGGGCTTTGATGTCGTCCGCCGCCTCGTTCAGCAGGCTGTAGTCGACGACGAGTGTCTGGTAGGTGTAGCTTCCACCGCTCTCGCTCATCTCCGGCCCTCCGCTCCCGCCGCCGTGCTCGTGTTCCGCTCAGTGGGTACGGGCGGGAGCGGCGGAACGTTCACCCGTCCGAAACAGCACTCGCGGGACTCAGCCGCAGGCGCCCCGGCAGACGACCTCGGTCAGACAGCGCCGCTCGCAGCCGACCGCGGCGCGCACCGCCCGCAGCCCGTGGTGCACCCGGGATTTCACGGTCCCCTCGGGCACGCCGAGCGCGGTGGCGGCCTCGGGCACCGTACGGTCCATCAGATAGACCTGGACCAGGGCGGTCCGATGCACCTCGCTGAGCTCGCGCAGCGCCCCGACCACGATGGCGCGGTCGAGCACGCGCTTGTACGGCTCGGCCGGCTCCACGGCCTCGTCCAGGGGCTCGGGCTCGGTCTCCAGCGGACGCACCACCCGCGCCCGGAAGCGGTCGATCGCGATGCGCCGGGCGACGGTGAACAGCCAGGGGCGCAGGGTCTGCGGGTCGGCGTTGAGGGTCTCGAGGTTGCGCCAGGCGCGCACCATCGTCTCCTGCATCAGGTCCTCCGCGGCCTGCAGGTCCCCGTGGGTCCAGTTCAGCAGGGTGCGCAGCAGCGCGGCGGAGTGCAGATGGTAGATCGTGCGCATCCGGGCGGAGGCGTGCGCAGCCGACGCAGGGGGCCGCTGCCCGGCGCAGAGATCGATCACCATGACCAGCACAGTAGCTGTTCCGGAACCCCGGTACCAGCGGCCACAAGGCTGCGACCTGCGATTAAGCAAGAATTGACGCAGTGTTCATATATGCAGCGGGCCCAGTTCGCCCGCGGCGTCGCCGGGGCGCCCCCGGGTGTTCGTTCCGCGTTCACCGGTGAACGACGCGGCCCGCCCGGACGTAGCCGTAACCGTGGACATGTCAGGAAGCACCGCCGCGCGCACCGGGCCCGTGATGAGCCTGCTCGCCTCGGCCTCGGACGGCGCGGTCGTCGAGATCCCCGCGGGCAGCTACCGGGAGCAGCTCTCGATCGCGCGGCCGGTCACCCTGGTCGCGGCCGAGGGCCCCGGCTCCGTCACGATCGCGCTCGAGCGGCCGTGCGCGGTGCGCGCGGACACCGAGATGCGCGGCCTGACCATCGAGGGCGCGGGGCTGATGGCCGGGGGCGAGGTCCGGCTGAAGCTGAGCGACTGCGTCGTGCGCGGGGCGGCCACCACGGGCGTGGGCCTGCGCGACGACGCGCGGCTGCGGGCGGAACGGAGCCGGATCACCAGCGTGGACGGCAACGGGCTGTTCCTCGGCGGCAACGCGACGGCCCGGCTCTCGGGCTGCGAGCTCGGCGAGAGCGCGTTCAGCGCCGTGCACCTCGCCGGGCACGCCGACCTCGAACTCGAGGACTGCGTCGTGTCCGCCAGCCGCGAGCACGGGGTGCGCGCGACCGAGGCCTCCTCGCTGCGGATCGACGGCGGCACGATCCGGGGCAGCGGGCTGAGCGGGATCAGCGCGGAGACCACCGGCCGGGTCGTGCTCAGCGGCTGCACCGTGCACGGGACCGAACGGGCCGGGATCCTGGTCGGCGCCGGCACGACGGCGCGGATCGAGCACTGCCGGATCGAGGAGGCGGGCGGCTCCGCGCTGGTGGTGTGGACCGGGGCGACGGCCCGGGCCCGCGGCGTGGTGGTAGCCGGGGCCGGGAAGAACGGGGTCTTCTTCGCCGCGGACGCGCACGGCGAGTTCGAGGACTGCGAGATCTCGGGGACGGCCTATCCCGCGGTGCACGTGGGCGAGCGCGCCGATCCGGTGCTGCGCTCGCTGCACATCCACGACGTGGATCAGGACCTGGACATCACCGCGACGGCGCGGCCGAGGCTCGAGGGGGTGCGGGTGAGCCAGGTGACCGTCTCCACCCTGCCGGCGCCGGAGCGCGGCGAGGCGCGGCAGGAGCCGGCCAGGACCCTCGATGAGCTCATCGCCCAACTCAACAGCCTGATCGGCCTGGACTCGGTCAAGCGCGACGTCACCGCGATGATCAACGTGATGCGGCTGGCCAGGCGGCGGATCGAGCTCGGACTGCCGCCGCCACCGACGAACCGGCACCTGGTGTTCGCCGGGAACCCCGGCACCGGCAAGACCACGGTGGCCCGGCTCTACGGCAAGATCCTGCACGCGCTCGGCATGATCGAGCACGGGCACCTGGTGGAGACCGACCGCGGCATGCTGGTCGGCGAGTACGTCGGCCACACCGCGCCGAAGACCACCGCCGTGTTCCGCAAGGCGCTCGGCGGCGTGCTGTTCATCGACGAGGCCTACTCCCTCGCCCCGGTCGGCGGCGGCAACGACTTCGGCCAGGAGGCGGTCGCCACGCTGGTGAAGCTGATGGAGGACCACCGCGACGAGGTGGTGGTCATCGTGGCCGGATACCCCGGCGACATGCGGCGCTTCATCGACTCCAACCCCGGTCTCGCCTCCCGCTTCACCCGGACGCTGCTGTTCGACGACTACTCCGCCGACCAGCTCGCCGAGATCGTGCGCAACCAGGTCGTCGAGCACCGCTACGAGCTCGGCCCCGGGACCGACGCGGCGATCATCCGCTTCTTCGCCTCGCAGCGGCGCGAGGCCGGCTTCGGCAACGGGCGTTCGGCGCGGCAGCTGTTCCAGACCCTCACCGAGCGGCACGCGCAGCGCACGGCCCTGATCGCCGAGCCGACGGCGCCGGACCTGATCGTGCTGCTGCCCGACGACGTGCCCGGCACACCGACACCGCCGGAGGCCGACGGGCGATGAACTCAGAACCCTCCCGGAACTCAGAACCCTCCCGACGCCTCGGACGTGCTCAGCGCGACGTCGAAGACCTCCACGTCGCCGACCAGTCCGTGGAACGCGTCCGACGCCTGGCTGTTGTAGACCGCGCCCCCGACCATCAGGTCGCCGCTGCTCGCGAAGGGCGTCGGGTCGTTCACCGTGCTCTGCCACGCCCCGTTGACGTACAGCGACATGTTCCCGTTGCTCCCGTCGTAGACCCCGACGAGGTGGGTCCACGCGTCGAGCTTGGCGGTGTCGGCGGCCTGGGCGTGGATGCCGGTCGGATTGACGGTGTTCGTCGCGACGCGGGAGAAGGCCCAGCAGTTGCAGACCAGGAGGTACTGCAGATAGAAGCCGCTGTCCACGCCCGCGCCCTGGCTCACCACGGTCGCGGCGTACTGCGGCGCGGTGGGGTCCGAGGTCAGGTAGACCCAGGCCGAGACCGTGAAGCTGTGCCCGCTCGCGGTGTCGAGCACCGGACCCGAGGTGCCCATGTAGCTGTCGGTGCTCCCGGCGAACACGGCCGCGGCGCCGTCCCAGGACACGTTGTACGTCGAGCCGTCGTGCGATCCGGCCGTATCGGCGGCGCTGTGGTTGAGCGGCCAGTCGCCGATCGGCTTGGGCGCACTGGCCGTGGCGGTCACGACGTGCGTGACGACGGGAGCCGTCTTGACGACCGTGACCACGCTCTCGGGCGCCTTCGGGGCCGAGGGAGTCAGCCTCTTGCTCGGCGACTCGGCGGGGTCGGCACTCGGGCTCGGACT
The DNA here is from genome assembly GCF_018139695.1 of Actinospica durhamensis. Lineage (GTDB taxonomy): Bacteria > Actinomycetota > Actinomycetes > Streptomycetales > Catenulisporaceae > Actinospica > Actinospica durhamensis. Next base: position 19,738 of record NZ_JAGSOG010000003.1, read on the forward strand.
CGGCTTGGCGCTCGGGCTCGGGCTCACGGCCGGCCGGGTGGAGGCGGTCCGCAGCGGGAGTGTGGCCTGCCCGGCGTCCGCGGCGTTCACGGTCGGGGCATGGCCGCCCTGATATGCGACCAGGCCGGCCGCGCCGCCCGCCAGCGGCACGATCACCGCCACGGCGACCAGTGCCCTTCCATGCCGCACGGTGCGCCGCACGCGGGGTGCCGGCGCGCTCCGGGCGTCGTCGGACTCCCACACGAAGCGCTTCGGCTGCTCGGGATCCGTCCTGCGGTCACGCACCATCTGCGCACACTCCTGTGGTTCTCGTCCTGGTGGCCTCGGCGAGGGCGGCCGCCGGGATCCGGCAGCGCCCCCGATGCTGTGGTACGCGCCCGAACCGAGCCGCGTTCACCCCGAGCGAAGACGAGCGTGCGATGACGCGGCCGAGCGACTGGTCGGCGCTGGGCCTGTCCAGCGACCCGACCCCCGGCGACCCCGATCAGGTGCAGGACGTCTTCAACCTGATCAACTCGCTGGCCACGGACTACCAGACCATCCTGGACACGATCAACAAGGTCAACGGCTACGCCACCACCGGCAACCTCGTCGGGGCCACCGCGGACGCGCTCAAAGCGCAGATGAACGGCCGGATCACCCGGTTCGTGCAGAGCGCCCAGACGGCCTTCAGCCAGGCCGCGCCCGCGCTCCAGACGTACATCAACGCCCTCAACGACCATCAGGGCACCGCCGACAGCCTGCTGACACAGGCGCAGAACTCCGGCCTGAAGTCCGACGATCCGAAGGTCAAGGGCTGGGCCACCTCGGCCAACCAGGCCGGATCCGACCTCAAGGACGCGGAGGGCACCGCGGCCAAGGCCATCCAGAACCTGCCCGGGCCGTCGGACCCGCTCAGCCCCTGGCAGGAGTTCCTGCAGATCCTCGGCTGGATCGCACTGCTGCTGATCCTCCCGGCGATGATCTTCGGCGGCGTGATCGCGCTGGTCGAGTTCGTGGTCAACGCGATCTTGTTCGTCAACGCGCTGGTCGAGTTCGCGCAGGGCAACCTGAGCCTCGGCGGCCTGCTGCTCGCCGCGCTCGGCGTGATCGCGCCGACCACCCGCGGCATCTCCCTCGGCGAGCTGGCGGACCTGGTCAAGGGCATCGGCTCGTTCATCAAGGGCGGATTCGTCGACATCCGCGCCGGGCTGACCGACTTCATGGACCTGCTCAACACGACCAACTTCAGCGACCTGGTCACGGTCGAGAACCTGATGAAGCTGGGCAACTTCGTGCTCAAGGGCGGCGTCTGGGTCTTCACCGGGCTCAAGGACCTGCCAAGCACCCTGATCACCGCGGGCACGACGTTCGCGGCCAAGCTGGCCGACCTGATCGTGGCGGGCGGCCTGAAGATCTTCACCAGCGTGCGCACCGGCAGTTTCCTGAGCCTGATCCTGCCGATCGACGCGGTCGAGGTGCAGCGGCTCGGCCTGCTCGAGGGGCTGCGGCTGGGCTTCCTGGACCGCGGCCTCGGCATCACCGCCGACCCCGTCACGAATCTCAGCAACCTGAACAAACTCGCCCTCGCCGGGGTGCGCACGGGCGAGTTCCACTTCGCCGGCTTCAGCTATCTCGACGTTCCGCGCCCGGCCGCCGTCAACCTGAACCTGGCCCGGGGTCTGGACGCGGCCGTGCCGAAGCTCAACACGGACTTCACCATGGCCTCCCTGGACGCGCACCTCGAGGCCTCGCACGTGTCCCTCGGCAACCTCGCGGCCGGGTTCACGCACGGCTCGCTGGAGATCGGCGCCATCAGCATGCGCATGCCGCGCACCGCTCTGGGCCTGAACCATCTCGAGCTCCCCGACCTGCGTTTCCCCAAGGAACTCAACAACATCGGCCAGGGCACCGTCATCGCGAAGATGAACGATCTGTCCTTCGTGACAGTGCACGAGGACAAGCTGCCCGCGAACCTGGACGTGAACACGGGCGCCGTGAGCGTGCCGACGCTGCACACCGCCGACCTCTCGGTACCCTCGATCCACGCCGGGAACGTGAACGTCGCGGCGGTCCACACCGCCGACGTGAACGCCGGGAGCCTGCACGCCGGCGATCTGAACCTTCCCGGGCTCAACCACCTGAGCGTGCCGAACCTGGGCGCGAGCTCCGTACACACGGCAGGGAACCTCCGCGTCTCCGTGCCGACGCTGCACCTCGGCAACCTGAGCACGACCGACCTGCACGCCGTGGACCTCGCCTCGTCCTCCGCCACCCGCCTGCCGACCGCGCAGGACATGCCCAACCTCACCGCCATCGCGCACACGCAGGTCAACGTCGCCGAAACGCACGGGCTCGCCGTCACGCAGACCGGCGCCGGAGTCAGGATCGAGAGCACCACGGTCTCCGCCGGCACCGGGCACATCGACCCGGCAGGCGCGGTGCATCTGAGCAGCCCGGACGTCGGCGCACTGCAACACCTCGCGCCGACCGAGACTTCGACCACCGTGCACCTGTCCGCGACGACGCCGACCCCGCACCTGGACACCCCGCAGATCGACGCGACCCGGCTGGCCGCGGACCCGCACGGCACCGGCGTGCCGGCCGAGATCAGGGCCCTGCAAACCAACCCGGAGATCGCCGTCCACGCGGGCGATGCCGGCATGCACGTGGACATCCGCGAGGCCCAGATCGGCATCGACGGCACCGTGAAGTTCGACGGGGCCGCGACATTCGACGGAACCGTGAACTTCGGCGGCGCGGCGAAGCTCGACGGCGAGGTGAAGGCCGTGGCGCCCGCCGAGATACCCACCGTCACCGTCCACACCGAGCAGCCGACCACCATCCCGGCCGTGTCCAGCTCCTCCGTCGACGAGACCGCCGCCCACTCCGCGGGCGCGCGCGGCACCGATGTCTCCAGCCACTTCACCGAGCCGGATCTCGCGGGCGTGCCGGGCCTGATCGACCCGAACGCCGAGCGTCTGGCCGTCTCGTGGTCCGACTTCAAGCAGGCTCAGTACACGTACATCGAGGCCAAGGCCGAGCACGACCTCCAGTTCTCCGGGGCCGACCCTCAGGACGGCGTGGCCGGCGCCGCGTTCAACGGCAAGGCGCCGCAGACCGACGCGCAGATCGACGCGGCGGCCAAGCTCGACGCCGCCACGAAGCAGTTCACCGACGCGAACACCGGACTGCACGAGCTGCAGACCACCGCCGCCGCGCTCACCCTGCAAGACCACAGTGACCTGACGGCCTCGCTGCTCGCCCGCCCCCGGCTGGTCGGCGGTGCCCGCCCGGGCGACCGGCCGATCGCGGTCGATCCGGACACCGGCGCGACCACGGTCGCCATGCGCCCGCTCGGCCCGGACCACCAGCTGATCATCTCCTTCGGCGCGGACCGCACCGAGTTCGCCGAACTCGTCAACGTGCACACCGGCGACGTCGAAGTCGGCGGCACACTCACCGAGATCGACGCGCACGGCGGATTCCAGCTCCACGAGGCGGACGGCTGGCGCACCTGGCAGTTCGACGCCTCGGGCACGCTGACCGTAGAGCCCAAGCAGCTCTTCGACCACTTCGGCACACCGACACAGGGCCTGCACATCGACCACGGCGCCGGGCTCGCGCACACCGCCAACGACGACGGCACCACCGACGCCTGGAGCTTCCGGCCGAAGGACGACGGTTCCGGCGACTTCCGGCTCGCGATCCCCGGGCACGACGAGATCTGGCAGGACTTCGGCGAGGACGGCCGGATGGTCGGCTACGGCTTTCCGCTCCAGCACGCGGACGGCCACGCGATCGGCCACCTGGAGATCGACGTCCGCTCCACACCGCAGTTCCACAACGCGACCGTCGTCGGCCAGGACGGGGTCCGGGTGCCGCAGACGAACGCCGCGATCGACGGCCGGACGATCCTGATCACCAGGAACGACGGCAGCGTGATCGAGGTCTCCGACCGGGCCGGGTACGGCGAGCTCGTCGCCGCCGAACTCAGCGCGAGCCTCGGCGGCCGCGACCTCGAGTCGGTGCACGTGGACTACGCCGACGGCACGGCGAGCTTCCACGCCCCCGGCCTGCCGGACCAGCGCTGGGACTTCGCCCACGACGACGCGCACGCGGGCTTCACGCTGACCAGCCAGGACGGCGTGCACACGCTCACCTTCACCGCGGACGACGAGCTGCGCTCGAGCAGCCTGACCACCCGCGACCCGGTGACGGGCGACCTGACCGACCTGCACTTCGCCACCAACCACATGCCCGGCCCGAACGACGCCCCGCACACCTTCGAGGACGGCGACGGCACCGTGCTCGGCGGATTCCGGGCCGACCGGACCGCTGCCGGGCATTTCACCGTCACCGACACCCAGCACGGCAGCTACACCGACGGCTCGTTCACCGAGTTCGACGCCGTCACCGGCTCGGTGCGTACGCAGCGCACGAACCTCGAGGGCTTCGGCGGCCTGCACGTCCACGAGGACCACCTCAACCCGGACGTCGGCACCGGCACCCCGACGACCGGCGTGCGCGGCCCCGACGGGACTGCGCAGCCCGCCTTCAGCGCCTACCGCACCGACGCCGGCCACTTCATCGCCACCGACGCCCACGGTTCGTACGCCGAGTTCCACGGCGTCAGCGGCGAGATCCACTACCAGCGGCTGGTCCTCGAGGACTTCAACGGCCTGCACGTGCACGACGACCACGTGAACCTCACCGCCACCGGCCACTCGACGATCACGATCCGCGACGCGGACGACGCCGTGCTCGGCCACTTCGACGCCACCCGGTACGGCGACGAGCACTTCATGGTCACCGACCTGCGGCCGGGACACACGCAGGACACGTACACCGAGTTCCACGGCATGACCGGCGAGATCCGCACCCGGCGGATCAACCTGGAGCGCTTCGGCGACCTGCACATCCACGAGGACCACGTGCACGCCGACCCGGCCACCGGGGACCCGCGGATCACCATCCGCAACGACGACAACGCCGTGCTCGACGGGTTCCGGGGCGAACGCGCGGACAACGGGCACTTCCACGTGACCGAGACCGGTCCGGGACACCTGCCCGGCTCCCACGTCGAGTTCGACGGCGTCACCGGCACGATGAACTACCGACGCACGGACCTCGAGAGCTTCAACGGCCTGCATCTGCACGAGGACCACATCAACCTGGACCCGGACCGCCACGCGCAGACCACCGTGCGCGCCGGAGACGACACGATCGTCGGCCACTTCGACATCACCACGCCGCAGGCCGGGATCATCCGTCTCACCGACAACCGCCCCGGCCTGACCCTCGACGCGTTCGCCGAGTTCGACAGCGCGACCGGCACGATGCTGACGCGGCGGATCCACCTGCAGGACTCCAGCGGCCTGCGCGTGCACGAGGACCACGTCAACCTCGACGCCGACGGCAACCCGACGCTGAGCGTGCTCGACGGCGGCGGCGCCGACGTCACCCGCTTCACCCCGGCCCGCACCGCCGACGGGGGCGGCGTCGTCCTGACCGACACGGCCGCCGCGCATCTCGGCGACACGCGGACCTTCGACCTCGGCGGCCGGCTCACCGGCGCGCACATCACGATCCTGACGGCCAAGGGCCTGCGCACCGGCGACCACTTCGAGGTCCGCTTCACCGAGGCGAACGGCACGTGGACCGGACGCTGGACCCGCGTCGACGCGGCCGTGCGCGACCCGCGGCTGCCCGAGGCGTACAACGGCTCCGGAGCCGCGGCGATCAAGAAGAACGGCACGCTGGAGCTGGCCGGCGCGGACAAGACCGCCCTGTTCACCCGCGAGCGGCTGACCCTCGGCCAGGAACTCGACGTGCTCAAGTTCCCCAACGGCAAGCGGCAGTGGACCTCATGGGACGACGCCGGGCACCTGACGGACTCCGGCTTCCGGCGCTTCGCGAACGAGGACGGCGGAGTCGACGCCAAGGACGTCGACTCCGCCGGCCTGACGATCCGCCAGTACCGCGTCGGCATCGACGGCGGCCTGGTCCGCGGCGAACGGCTGCCCGACGGCACCTTCCGCTGGACCCGCTTCGACAAGGACGGCATGCCGAAGCTGGCCGGGACCCGGACCAGGCCCGCGCTCGGCGCCTTCGGCTGGAAGGACACCTTCCGCACCGGAACCGGGACCGAGCTCGCCCAGGAGCACTGGAGCGCGTTCAACCTCCCCGCGCACGGCGGCCACTACCGCGAGCACGGGATCTCCGGCGACGCGCGGGCCGGGTTCGGGGTCAAGCCCTCGTTCAAGGAGATCTCCCAGCAGGGCAAGGACACCGGCAGCCTCGAGGTGATCGGCGGCGGCCACACCCTCGGGTTCACCCGGTACTCGGAGCAGCGGATCCCCGACTTCCTGTGGAAGTGGAAGACCTCGAAGTACGGCACGATCGACTTCCCGACCCGCGGCTTCTTCATGGGCGACTCGCGCTTCCAGGTCTTCAGCTGGGTGGAGAAGGACGCGCACGGCGTGGAGATCGCGCACGGCGTCCGGGTCGCGACCCCGGACGGCTCGACCTTCGACTTCGCCGGGAACGGGCTGCTCGCCCGGAGCGTGATCAAGCTGGAGAACGGCAACAAGATCGAGATCGGCCGCGACGCCGACGGCCGCTGGGACACCTTCGCCCTGGACCCGGCCCGGCCCGATCTACGCCCCGCGAACACGCTCGATTGGCGCGAGGTGCGCGGCGACGGGACGGTGGCGCAGTCCGGCATCCGCACCTTCGAGGACGACAAGACCTGGGTCGACACGTTCCGGCACGACGGAACCGACTACGTGGCCAGATACGTCACCGACACCGGCGACGTCGTGCACTTCACCTCCGACATCAAGCCGCGCTTCGACCCGGGCCAGGCGCGCGGGGCGCGGTTCTCGGACGTGACGCCCACCGGCCGGATCCCGTCGATCACCCGCAACTCCATGGGCCAGCTCATCGGCCGCACCGACCACTTCGACGGCCGCGGCGCGGGCGACATCGTCGCACACGGCGATCCGCGCGCCGGGAACTGGAGCTGGCGCGACCCCCACACCGGCGTCGACGGCATCCGCGTCTCCGGCCGCAACACCCCGCGCAGCGGCTCCTGGGACGACTCGTTCACGGACTTCGAGGCGCACAACGGCCTGAACTTCCCGGTGCGCGACTTCCGGGCGCTGGACAAGGGCGCCTCGATCCGGGCCTGGCGCGGCGCGGACGGCGAGTGGCGCTCGGCGAAGTTCGACGGGAAGGGCGACCTCGACGCCGCGAGCACGGCCTTCCGTGAATGGAAGAACTCGCACGGGTTCTACCAGGGCCTGCCCGACGGGCTGCGCACCCCGAAGACGGCCGACTGGCGCGACTACCGCATCGTCGGCAATCAGCGCGTCGTCGTGCGCGAAGCGATCGACGGCAGGGTCCGCGTCTACGGCGACCCGGGGCAGTACGGCACCGACGTGTGGAAGGAGTACGACTTCGGATCCGTCTGGCGCCAGCGCGACCCCGTCGTCTCGCGGATCACGACCACGGACGCCGCGGGCGTGGCCACCGTGGTGCAGCGCACGAACTTCCTGGAGAAGGAGTCCTTCCAGAAGCAGTGGCGGCTCACCGACGGCGCCGGCCGGCTGCTGCGCTACCGCGGCATCCGGGGCGTGGTGATGGAGAGGGACACCTTCGGCCGGTGGCGGATGGTGGGCACCGAACGTGAGATCAGGGGCCTGGTACCCGAGCTCAACGAGTTCCGCGGCTGGAACCGGATGATCCGCGAGGCCAACCGGCTCGAGTTCACCAAGGAGGACGGCGCCGTCGGCACGTTCCACGCCTCGTGGGCCAGGATCAGCGAGAAGACCGCGATGGACTTCCTGCAGGACTTCCTGATCGACGTGGGCGCCAACATCATCATCACCGGCGCCACCGACGGCTGGAACTTCACCCCCGGCCAGTGGGGCAGCTTCTTCGCCGGCGGCGCCATCCGCAGCGGCGTGAAGGCCGGCTACGGCGTACTCACCGAGACCGCGCTCAAGGGCTTCCGCGACGGCCTGCGCAACATCGACGGCGGCAAGGACTGGAACCGGCAGCCGTACAACAACGACAAGCACTGGGACAACGAGTGGGCGGGCAACGAGAACCCGCAGCGCTGGCGCGCCGGCACCTTCGACTTCTTCATCGGCAACACCGCCGTCCCCGCCCTCGGCAGCTTCATCGCCACCCTGGTGACCGGCTCCACCTTCGGCTTCGGCAAGGAAGGCCTCACCCTCGACGGCGACCACCTCTGGCAGGCCGCCGGCCTGAGCCTGGCCGGCGGCCTCGTCGGCGGCCTCACCTTCGGCGCCGTCAAGACCTTCGGCCACCTCAGCCTGTCCGGCCGCTGGTTCCACCAGGGCGGCCTGCCCGACCTCGCCCTCACCTTCGGCGAGAAGCTGGCCATCGACTACCTCGTCAACGACCTGCTGGCCAACAAGACCGGCCTCACCGGCAGCTCCATCGCCAAGATAGTCGACGCCGGCCAGGACTCCGAGAACAGCACGGAGAACGGGTGAGAGCGGCGGTTCGGCAGTTCGGCAGCGCCGCTCGAGGTGACCTCTTGTATCAGGCGTCTGCGCTCTGGCCATCGGCTGACACAGCCGGCTGCGCCTGGCTCGCCATGCTGTGAGCGGCGTGTGCCTGCGCGAGGGCGGCCTGGACCGCAGCCTGCTCGCGCACCAAGTCGCGCTCGTAGGTGACCGCGCGCTTCTTCTGTCGGCTGCGCGCGCGGCGGTGCAGGTTCGCGGAGCGTACACCACGGATCGAGTTGATCAGCAGCAGGACCGGAACGATGAAGGCCTGAAAGAAGACGAGGTATTGCCCACCGTGGAACAGGAAGATCAGGTAGCAGCCGTAGCCGAGGAAACCCAGCCCGAAGAGCAGATTCAGCACGCGACCGGCTACGTTCAGCCCGGGCAGGACGCTCAGGCCGAGAAGCAGCACGCCGGAGACCGCCAGCAGGATGCAGTACCAGGAGAAACCTGCATGATTGTTGAAATCGAGGTTGCCCACGATATCCCCCCACGATTATTGATATGAGTACCTTCATGACGCGGAACGGAACTATAGCGGCCGCCGGTTGACCCACACAACGCGCTTGCGGGCCCGGTTCGTGCCGACCCCGTAACGGCCCGGCCCGGACCCACGCCGTTGTGGGTCCGGGCAGAGTTCAGGCCTTCGGCGGACCGAAGAGGGTGGCGGCGACGTGGTGGGTGTCTGCGTACTCGCGGACGGAGGTGATCTCGCCGTCGCGCACGGTGAAGACGCCCACGCACCGGTTGTCATAGGCGGCGCCGTTGGCGGCCAGGGCCTTGGAGGTCCACTCCGCCACCACTTGTTCGCCGGAGGCGAAGGCGTCGATCAGTTCGATGACGACCGGGGCGGAGGGGTCGAGGTAGGCGCCCATGCCGCCGAGGAAGTCGTCGACGATGGCGTCGCGGCCCTCCCACAGGCGGGAGATGGGCAGGCTGCCGGGGTAGAGCCAGGTCGCGTCCTCGGCGAAGCTCTCTCGGATGGTCTGGGCGTCGCCGTCGCGGACGGCCTCGACGTAGCGCACGACGACGGCCTTCGGGTCCAGGACCTTGTTCATGGTGGTGCTCCTTCGTTCTCTGATGCAGATGAATGATGTCAGGCGATGGTGAGTACTGCGTTGCCGCGGATCGCCCGGCCGCGCAGGCGGTCCAGGACCTCGGCGGTCCCGGCCCAGTCGGCGGTCAGGCCGATCTCGGGGTGCAGACGTCCGGCGGCGACCAGGCGGACGAGGGTGGCGAGGTCCTCGCCGTAGGGGGTGTCGAAGTCCGCGTAGGAGAAGTGCCGGATCACGGCGGAGGTCGGGCCGTAGAGGAAGTCGAAGAAGTTCAGCGTGGCGGGAGTGCGGCTGGCCTGGCCGAACCACACGAGCGTGCCGCGCGGGGCCAGCTTCGACGCGGCTGCCGCCAGGTTCGGGCCGCCGGTGGATTCGAGGACGAGGTCGAACGGTCCTGACGCGGCGGCCACCTCGTGCACGATCTCGGCCGCGCCCAGCTCCAGCAGCCGCCGGCCGCGCTCGGCCGAGCCGGTGACCGCGGTGACCAGCGCGCCGGCCGCCGCCGCGAGTTCGACGAAGTAGTGCCCGACCCCGCCCGAGGCCCCAGTGATCAGGATCCTGCGACCGGTGACGGCTCCGGCGACGCGCAGCAGCCGCAGCGCGGTCAGTCCGGCCAGGGGCAGGGCCGCGGCGGTCACACTGTCCACCTCGTCCGGCAGCTCGGCCAGGGAGCCGGTGGGCACCGCGACGTACTCGGCCCAGCCGGCCTGCGCCGGATGCCCGGCCACCCGGCGCCCGACCGCCGGCCCGGAGCCGTCCGCCGCGGCCTGTACGACGAGCCCGGCGATGTCCTTGCCCGGCCGCCAACCGGGCGGCGGCGCCTCGAGCAGGAAGGTCTCCCCGCGGTTGACCGAGTACGCCTCGACCTTGACCAGCGCCTCGTCCGGACGCAGCCGGGGCTCCTCGACCTCGGCGAGCTCCACGCTCGCGGCCGGGTCCCCGGTGGCGATCATGGCCTTCATGACAGTCCCCTCACCTTGCTCGTCCTCGTCGCCCGGCTGCCTCGTTCTCGGCGTCCCGGCCTCGAGACCCAGGTAACCGCGAAGCAGCCCCCTGTCTCCAACAACCGCCGGGACGGTTTGACAACCATCGGAGATCGGCCAAGGTAGAGAGCGTGGATCTTGACCTCGCTCAGGTACGCGCGTTCCTCGCGACCGCCGACCGGCTGCACTTCGGCCAGGCAGCCGAGGACCTGTCCCTCAGCCAACAGGCGCTCTCCAAGCGCATCGCACGGCTGGAGGCCGAGTTGGGCCTGCCGCTCTTCCTGCGCAGCCGGCAGACCGTCGAGCTGACCGAAGCCGGCCAGCGCTTCCTGGAGCCGGCCCGGCAGCTCGTCGCGGCCGGGGACCGGGCGGTCGCGGCCGCGCGCCACGTCGAGCGGCCGCTGCGCATCGACGTCTGGGGCCACCTGTTCGCACCGATGCGCACGCTGCGCCAGGCCCTCGACCGGCTGCCGGACCAGCCGGTCGAGGTCGGCGCGGCGCGGGACCTGCCCAGCGTGGCCGACACCCTCGCGCGGGCCGAGACCGACGTCGGCTTCGGCCGCGTCCACCGCAGCCGCGGGGGCGACGGCGAGGCTTCGGCGGCCGGCCTGACCCACCGCCTCGTCCGCCTCGAACCGCTGGACCTGGTCCTGGGCACGGGACACCCCCTCGCCGGCAGGACCGAGGTGCGTCCGAGCGAGCTGCGCGACAGCATCCTGTGGTGCCCGGCGGCCGTGGAACGCCTTGACCTGCTGCAGAGGTTCTCCGACGAATTCGGCGTGCCGACCGCGTCGGGCCCGGCGAACCTCGGCCTCGACCACTTCCTGGAGCAGGTGGCCGCCGACCCGCGCCGCGTCGGCCTCATCCCCGCCGACCTGGAGCCGGCCGAGCATGCGCCGGTACGGTTCGTCCCCTTGGTCGACCCGACGCCGCTCTACGCCTGGTCGCTACTGTGGCGCCCGGCGGACGCGCACCCCGGCATCGAACCGCTGCTGCGCGCGTTCGCCGACGTCGGCCGCAGCAGCCGATGGCTGGAGTACCGGCCGGGCAAGGACTGGCTCCCCGACACGGACACCGCCGACCTCGGGACGAGTCCGCTCAGGCGGCCTGGCGTGTGATCGCAGGGTTCGTCGGCCTGCGGTGCGGCCACAGCGGGAGTACCAGGCGCAACCGCCGTTCCGGGCCGATCAGGCGGGTCAGCACCCGGGCATGGACGAGCCCGCGGCCGCTCTGAGCCGGTGGCGCCACGCCGAGCGGGCCTTGAAGGGCTCTGAATCACCACTTCCCGCCGAGGTCAGAAACCTGATCGCGACTCTGATCGCGCGGGGCGTCGACGGCGAATCACCGGGCGGGGCGGCCCACTCCGCCGAAGTCGATCAGTGACCTGTCTTGCTCGTTTGAGCGCCGCGCAATCCATCGGGGCGGCGTCAGAATTTGCGCACGACCTTCGCGAGCAGGCGTTCGGCGTTCACCGGCCCCCACACGCGTGAGTCAACACTCTGTCGCCTATTGTCCCCGTGCACGACGACGCTGCCCGCCGGCACGCTGCTCCCGTCGCCGGTCTGCACCACACGCTTGATCACCAGGACGCCGTCCTCGGCCGCGGTCGCATCCTCCCCCGGCACGCGCAGGAGCACGACGTCGCCGACGCGTACCTGAGCGCCGCGCAGATGACGGATCAGCACGCGGTCGCCGGAGACGTAGGTCGGCGCCATGCTCGGGCCGCGCACGACGACGACGCCGTACCGGCTGCGCAGCGCGGTGACCGCGAACAGGAGGCACAGCGCCGCGAGCGCCGGGGCCAGGGCGTAGAACACGGGTGGACCTCCTCCGGATTGACGGCCGCCGGCCGGCCGGGACCGGCCGACGGCCGAACATGCATGTCAGCAGCCGAACAGGTCGCCCCAGTAGTAGACCGTGCACACGCGCTGGCCGCAGGAGTTCAGACAGTTACCCTCCGCCTCGTAGCTGGCGTACCAGGTGACGTTCTGGCAGTTGTTGAACTCGTAGGCGCAGGCTTGGGCTTCGGTGGTGGGCAGCACGCCGCGCAGCACGCGGTCACCGAGCCGTCCAAGGGCGTTGAGCATCGCTTTACCGTCCCTTCGTGTGGCTTGCAGGATGACTGCAAGAATATTCACAGAATCGTCAGGTTAGCAATGAGGCAAAGCAAGATTCTTATGATGAACCCAAACAGGGCCCTTGACCGCGAAGCAGCCAGCTGATAACCCTGTATTCAGTCAGCAAGAACAGAATGACCTGTCGCAATCCAGTAACGGATCACTGTCTGATTGTGAAGAGGTGCGCCATCATCTGGTCGTTCGAAGCCCAAGCCCGGCTCTCCCTCAGCGCGGTACTGGCCTACTCGGTCGTCGGCAAACTCGCCACGCGGGCGGCGCGCGACGCATACGTCGAAGCGGTCGCCTCGTTCGGCGGCCTCGGCCCACGCGGCGCCCGCACCGCCGCCCAAGTGCTCGCCGCCGTGATCATCACCGCCGAGGCGGTCCTCGGCGCGGGACTGTGGATCGCCGGATACTCGCGCGCCTGCCTGATCGGCACGGCCGTGCTGCTGCTCGTGTTCGCCGCCGCGCTCGGGCTCGGACTGCGCCGCGGAATCCACCGATCCTGCGCGTGCTTCGGCTCCGGCGGCGCGCCCGCCCGGCCGCTCGAGGTGGGGCGCGACGTCCTGCTGGCCGTGGTCGCGCTGCTGGGCGCGGCACGGGACGCGGCACCCACCGGAGCGCTGGCCGGACCCGCCGCAGCGAGCGCGGACCGCCTCCTGATCGCGCTGTTCACGGCCGTACTGGCAGCCGGCCTGCCCGAGTTCGCCGACATTCTCAACCCACGCAAACTCACCCCACGGAGCACAGCATGATCGCACTGGTCTGCGGCCTGGTGATCCTCGGCGTCATCGAACTCTTCCATCTGGCGGTCACCGCCTCCCTCGTCCGCCGGCTGCGCGAGCAGGGTCCGGCAAGCCCCGCCCCGGCGGAACAGATCGGCGGCCCAGAGGTCGGCGAACGGACACCGGCCGCCCGCACCGTTCCCGGCGTCCCCGAGGACACCGAGGTACTGTTCGGGTTCTTCAGCGTCGGCTGCCCCTCCTGCCGCACCGAGGCGCCGCGTTTCGCCAACGCCGTACCCGCACTCGGCGACGCCGGCGTGCACCCCATCGCCGTACTGGCCGGGCCGGGCGGCACGGAACGCGACGAGTACGCCGCACTGCTCGACCGCGTCGGCACGCCGGTACTCGACGACGCGGCGCGCGCGGCGTTCCGCTCCTTCGCCGTGCGCGGCACTCCCGCCTTCTTCCTGGTCCGCGGGGACGGGACCGTGCTCGGCAAGGGCGCGAGTGCCGCCGCCGCGCTGATCGCCTCCAACGCCAACCGCGAACCCGCGGCGGCCGGTGCGTAATCTACTCAGGGTCCTGCGTCTGCCCTGGCGCTGCGCCCCGGTCCTCGCCCTGGTCCAACTGCTGGCCACCACCGTCGCCGGCCTGGTTCCCGTCGCCGCCGCCGATCTGACCGCCGAGCTCATCGACCGGCTCGGCACCGGGCACCCGGCGCACGGCGCGCTGCTCTGGCCAACCGGCGCGCTGATCACGCTCGCCGCCCTCGGCGCCCTGCTCCAGCACGCGAACCGCTACGCGTCGCGAGAGCTGACCCGGCGGGTCGGCCTGCACACGCAGCAAGAACTGTTCGGCGCGGTGGCCGCGCGCGACGACCTCGCGACCCTGGAGAACCCGGGCTTCCACAACCAGGTCAGGCTCGCCCAGCAGGCCGCCGCCTCGGGTCCACAGCAACTCGTCAGCACCGTGCTCTCGATCCTGCAGAGCGCGATCGCCACCATCGGCTTCCTGCTCAGCTGCGCCGCCTTCGCGCCGCTGCCGACCCTGCTCGTGATCCTCTCGGCCACGCCCGGCATCGTGGCCCAGCGACGCCTCGTGCGCCTGCGCGCGAACGCCACGGTCAGCTCGGCACCGCACCTTCGCAGACAACTGTTCTACGTCCAACTCCTCCTGGACCTGCGCGCGGCGAAGGAGATCCGGCTGTTCGGCATCGGCCTGCCACTCCTGCACCGGCTGCGCGAGGAGACCGATCACGCGAACCGGCTCGACCGCACCGTCGACGTCGCGACCCTGCGCACCGACGCCGCGCTCTCCCTGCTCACCGCGGTCGCATCCGGCGGCGCGCTCGGATCCGTCGTCTTCGAGATCGCCCACGGCAACGGCTCGGTCGGCGACCTCGCCGTCCTGATCGCCGCACTCGCCGGCGTGCAGAGCGGCGTCGCCGGAATCGTCAGCCAGATCGCGAACCTCTCGCAGACGCTCGCCCTGTTCGGCCACTACACGAGCCTCGTCCACGACGGCCCGCACGCGCCGAGGCCCGAAGCGTCGTCGGCGGCCGCAGCCACTCCCCCGGCAGACCGTCTCGCTCCGTGCATCCGCTTCGAGTCCGTCTGGTTCCGCTACGACGAACACGGCCCCTGGATCCTGCGCGACCTCGACCTGTGCCTGCCGCCGGGCGTCGTCGTGGGGCTGGTCGGGCTCAACGGCGCGGGCAAGTCGACGCTCGCGAAGCTGCTGTGCCGCCTCTACGAGCCGACGCGCGGCACCATCACCTGGGACGGCGTCGACATCCGGACGATCGCCATGGCCGAGTACCGCTCCCGGGTCAGCGCCGTGTTCCAGGACTTCATGACCTACGACCTGTCCGCACACGACAACATCGCGCTCGGCGCGGCCGGTGGTGACGGCGGCGGGAGTGGCGGCGGTGGCGCTGCCGACGGTGACGGCGGCGAGCCGGGCTTCGGCGTCACGCGCGAGGCCGTGCAGGACGCGGCCGAGGCGGCCGGCGCGCACGAGATCGTCACCCGGCTCCCGGTCGGCTACGACAGCATGCTCAGCCGCATGTTCGCCGACGCCCGCCCCTCGACACCCGGCGCCGCCGTCCCCGGCGTGCTGCTGTCCGGAGGCCAGTGGCAACGCGTCGCCCTCGCCCGCGCCGCCGTACGCGGCCGAGCACGCCTGTTCATCCTCGACGAACCCGCCGCCAGCCTCGACCCGTTCGCGGAGGCCGAGCAGCGCAGCCGCATGAGGACCCTGCTCGAGGGCAAGACCGGACTCCTGATCAGCCACCGCCTCGACGCGATCCGCCGAGCCGGCCACATCGTGGTGCTGCGCGAAGGCAGGGTGGTGGAACAGGGTGCTCACGATGCGCTGCTCGCCGCCGACGGCGACTACGCGCGCCTGTTCCGCCTCCAGGCCCAGGGCTTCGGCGACGAAGTCGAGCCGCGAGTGGGTCAGTCCGT
The DNA here is from genome assembly GCF_018139695.1 of Actinospica durhamensis. GTDB lineage: Bacteria > Actinomycetota > Actinomycetes > Streptomycetales > Catenulisporaceae > Actinospica > Actinospica durhamensis. Next base: position 35,602 of record NZ_JAGSOG010000003.1, read on the forward strand.
CGGGCAGGGCTCGGACAAGAGCTGAAGCCTGGCGTCCGCCGCTTCGTGAGCCTGGGGAACGAGCGGATCCCGGGCGATCTCACGCAGCCGCTGCCGGACTCCGACGCTGTCAGGTGCCGTTGCGCACGCGAGGATCTGGACTTCTTCTTGGCAGTCGAACAGACCCTCTTCAGCACACGCCTCAGCCCAGGGCGCACGGCACCCGACGAGCGCCTGGAGGAAATTCGGCCTGGCCAGCGAATGAGGAGTGGCCTCCCAGGCGGCCATGAGGTCGCCGACCGCGTCAGGCGCGCCGATTCTTCCCAAGCCTCGTGCGGGAGTCTCGGCCGCGCACCAATCGCCGCCGGCGACGTAGCCGTTCAGGGCCGCGTGCAGCGTCCCGACATCGCCGGTGTCTCCATGCTCGGCCAATACTCTGATCCCGAGGCGCGCCAGCGTGGGGCTTCCGCCCACACTCCATACGCGGGCCCGAGGAACGGCGGCCGACCCCAGGTGATCGAGTGCCTGCGACATGCCGGGAACTCCCGCCGGCGGGTTGTCCCGGCAGATCTCTTCAGCGAGGTCGAGAACACGATGCTCACCTCGCCGCCCCAGTTCCGCCAGCGCGTGGGCACGTTCTTGGCCACCGGTCGCGACACCCCGGACCAGGTCATCAAGCGAGGCTTCAGTCGCTTCCTGCCGTCGCGCTCGGTATGCGGATCCCGCCCGTGGCCTCGCTTCGCGCGAGGCGGAGATCTCGTCGAGGATACGTCGCTCCATCGGGGCCAACGGCAGTCCCAGCCGATGTATGAGTCCGGCAAGATAACTGTCACGCTCATCGCAGGCATGATCCCAGCGCAGGTCCTCGAACAGGCACTCGTACACTGCCTCGGCCGCGGTCGGCTCGGTCTCCGCGCGTTGCACCGCGATGCCACGTCCGCGACGCAACTGCCCCCGAAGGTCCCAGGGCTGTCGTAATCAGTCATCGAGGCAAGTATCAGCGGCACTATCCCGGCGTCGCGAGTCCTTTTACCCGCGAGACGACCTTCGCCTCGGCGGGAGCGCACAGTCCGAAGTGAGCGATCACTTCGTCGGCAACCTGACCAGGTGTCCGGAGCGTGTTCTCGAGGCGCAGGTAGTCCTCGCGCTCGTCGAACATGCCGCCGGAGTTCAGCTGGTAGCGCGTGTCGAGCTCCAACAGGCTGCGCCGGGAAGACTCCAGGTTGCGCTTCGACGGCTTCTCGGCCAGGCGCGATTCGCCCACGTTGCGCAGCAGTCGTTCGCTCTGGGGTGCCTCGAGTTCCAGGAACAGCACACGTCCACCGCGTTCGCGGAACGGCCTCGCATACGCCTCGACGGCCTCGTGGTCGCCCAGATCGTCGAACGCCCAGACGTAGGTGAACACGAGGCCAGGACCGTGGGGCCTGTTATCTGAGGCGGGGTGATCGCGCGCCGGCCTCGGCCTCAGCCACCGTCACCATCACCGTCGTTCGGCGGGATCGTCCATCGAAGTACCGCCCCGCCGGACGTCCCCGACTCACCGTGCCCGGATACACCTGGCCGAACTCCGAGCTCCGAACTCCGAACTCCGAGCTCCACCTCGAGCACCGCGATCGACACGGTCGGGCCGTCGCTGCCATCATGATCCGATGCCTGATTCGCCTTTGACGGAGTCGTGGATGCTCGGCGTGGCCGGCAACTCGGCCGCGCCGTCGAGTGTGTTGCTGCGCCTGCTCGGCGAAGAGGGCCGACCCGCGTGGCGGACGCTGTGCCGCGAGCGCGCTCTGCCCGAGGACGTCATCGAAGCGGTCCTCACGCATCCCGCGCGCGCCGTGCGTGTCGGCATCGCCCGTAACCCGTATGTCGAGCCGGAGCAACGCGCCCGGCTCGTCGAGGACGCCAACCCTTGGGTCCGTGCCGCCCTGGCCACCGGTCCGTCGCACATGAGCCGGCCCAAACCACTGCCCGACGCCACGATCGTCCGGCTGCTCACGGCGCGCTATCCGGACGGCAATCCGGCTACGATCGCCGCGCGCGAGATCCGCGAGGAACTGTCGGGCTCCGGCCAGGTTCCCCAGTCGTTTCGGCGGGCCGCGCTCACCCACCCCGACCCCCTGGTTCGGGCCTTCGGCGTGAGCATGTGGCTGTTTCTGACTCCCGAACAGCGCGCGCCACTGCTGATCGACCCCGCCCCCGAAGTGCAGGAACCGCTCCGATGGCACCTACGCCTCTTGGACCCCGAGACGGCGGCCGAGCAGCTGCCCGATCAGGACTGCCACTACCGCTATATGATCCTGGCCAACTACGCCGTCTCCCCCGCTGTCGCCGAACGCTGCTTCGCCGAGCAGCGCAATCTGTGGGCCCTGGCCGGCAACCCGCACACCCCGTACGAGTTCGTCCAACGACTCGCGCGCGAGGCCGATCCGGCCATCCGCGCGCGTGTCGCCGCTCGAAGCGATCTCGACCCGGATCTCTACGCGCGGCTCGCCGAGGATCCCGAACCCGTGGTGCGCACGCGAATCCTGGTGCACGAGCTGCCACGCACCGAAACCCAATGCCGGATCATCGACTCTTTCATAGGCAGATCCGCTGACGATATCGGCATGATCCGCGAGTGGTCGTTCAACCCGGCGCCGCCCGAGTGGTTCGCCTCCTGCGCGCTCTCCGGCCACCCGCTGCTGCGCCGGATCGCCGCGAGCTTCGCTCAGCTGCCAACCGGCTTGGCCGAGCGGCTCGCCCAGGATCCCGACGACGACGTGCGCCACCTGCTCGCGTACAACCACCCCCTCGCCCCGCCCCATCTCCTGCTCGAAGCCTTCATCGCCGGCCGCCGAAGCCGCCGCCACCTCCTCGGCGATCCGCGGCTGCCTCGCACCGGCCTGGCCTACCTGCTCGACCACCAGGACCCTGAGGTACGCGCCCTCGCCACCGCCGACACCACGCTGCCCCAGCCGCCGGTGGCGCAACTCGCCGACTCCGAGTCCGCGCGGCCGCTGCCGCGAGCCCACTGCTCCCGGCCGAGCTGCTCGCGGAGCTTCTCCACGACCCCGAACACGCCCAGGCGGCCGCGAGCAACTCGGGCCTTCCCGCGCAGCGCCTGCACGAGCTGCTCGACCAGGCCGGGATCCCGCGTTCACCGGGTGGTGGGACGCCCCGGAACGCGAAACCCGCGCTGCCCTAAGCTGCACGGATGCGCAGGATGAGGCGCCTGGCGGGTTCCGCCCGCCGGGCCCCTCGACGTTCGCCGCCGATCTCACCTCGTGCGGCGCAGATGAAGGAGGAATCGTGGACGGTGCCGTGGCGCAGCCCAACGGGTTCGACTTGACCGGCCGTGCCGCCCTGGTCACCGGTGCCGCGCGCGGCTTGGGCCGGGCCATCGCCCTCGCGCTCGCGGCGGCCGGTGCGGACGTGGCGCTCGGCCTGCGCGACGAGGCCTCAGGCGTCGAGCTCGCGGCACAGATCGAGGCGCTCGGGCGGCGCGCGCTGCCGCTGCAGATGGACGTCACGGATCTCGGCCAGATCGAGGACGCGACCGCGCGTGCCGACGAGTACTTCGGCGGGATCGACATCCTGGTCAACAACGCCGGGATCGCCATCGGGAACCCGGCCGAGAAGGTCGAGCCCGCGGACTACGACCGCGTCATGGCGATCAACGTCCGCGGCACGTTCTTCACCTGCCAGGCGGTGGGCCGCCGGATGATCGCCCGGGGCGGCGGACGGATCGTCAACCTCTCCTCCCAGGCCGGCCTCGTCGCGCTGCCCACCGAATCCGTGTACTGCATGACCAAGGCCGCGATCTCGCACCTGACCAAGTGCCTCGCCGTCGAGTGGGGCCGCCACGGCGTGGCCGTCAACGCGGTCGCGCCGACGTTCATCGACACCCCGGGCACCGAGCCCGCGCTCGCGGACCCGGCGTTCCGCGCCGACGTCGTGGAGCGGATCGCCGCGCTGCACCGGATCGGTGTGCCGGACGAGGTCGCCTCGGCCGTGCTCTACCTCGCTTCCCCCGCGGCCTCCCTCGTCACCGGGCACACCCTCGTGGTCGACGGCGGCTGGACCGCGCGCTGAAGTCGAGCTCGAAGTCAAAGCCCTGCCAGACCCTCACCGCTCATACAGGAGAACACACATCGTGACCAGCATCCTCGTCACCGGCTCGACCCAGGGCATCGGCCTGGAGACCGCCGCCACGCTGATCGCGGCCGGGCACAAGGTCGTGCTGCACGCGCGCGACGCCGCCCGTGCCGCCGAGGCCCGCGCCGCGCTGCCGGACGCCGCCGGAGTCCTCGTCGGGGACCTCGGTTCCCTGGCACAGACGCGCGAGATCGCCGAACAGGCCGGGCAGCTCGGGCCGTTCGACGTGGTCATCCACAACGCGGGCGTCGGCGGGGGCGTGCCCGAGCGGTCCGTCACCCAGGACGGCCTCGAGCGCATCTTCCAGATCAACGTGGTCGCGCCCTACCTGCTGACCGCGCTCATGCCGCGCCCGGCCCGCCTGGTGTACCTGACCTCGGGACTCCAGGAGGACGGCGAGGTGCACTGGGACGACCTGCAGTTCGGCAGTCGCGAGTGGGACGGGATGCAGGCCTACAGCGACTCGAAGCTCTACGACGTCATGCTCGCCTTCGCCGTCGCGCGGCGCTGGCCCGACACGATCGTCAACGCCGTCGACCCGGGCTGGATCAAGACGCGGATGGGCGGACCCGCCGCCACCGACACGATCGAGCAGGGTGCTGACACGCCGGTGTGGCTCGCCACGGGCGAGGAGGACGAGGCGACCCGATCAGGCCGCTACCTCAAGCACCGCCGTACCCTCACGGCCAACCCGGAAGCGCTGGACGAGAAGCAGCAGGACACGCTGCTCGCGCGGCTCGCCGAGATCACCGGCGCGCAACTGCCGTAGGTTCGGCGCTATTCGCACTGCCAGGTGAAGGTGGCCCGGTCGAAGCGGCCCGCGGCGAGGTCGTCGCGGCGGATCAGCCAGTAGAGCCGGCCGGCGTCACCCCAACCCATGGCGGTGCGTGCGTCGCTGTCGATCTGGGCGAGCAGGACGAGTTGGGCGGCGGTGTCCTTGCGGGCCTTGGCGTCCTGCTCGTCGTCGGCCGGGTGGAAGATGTGGGCGCCTTCCGGCTCCACTTGGCCCTGGAGCGGCAGCGCGTATCCGCCGATGCGGTGGTGCGGCGAGTGGTCGCGGCGGAACGCGGTCAGCGCCTCCCAGAAGTCGGCGCCGTCGGGGTCGGTGGTGGGGTAGTCGCAGTAGCCGACCGCGTCGTCGGGGTCGCCGAACGCCGCGATGAGCGCCGGGTTGCCGTTGTCCGGGACGGTGGTGATCATCTCGCCGGCGAGGTCGAGGCGCGGGTACGGGTCGGCTCCGTCGGGACGGGTACGCGGGGCCGTGGCGCTGCCGGCCGGGACGTACAGGACGCGGGTGCCGTTGATGACGCTGTCCGGGTCGTTGTAGGCGACCGAGCTGTCGCCGAGTCCGTCGAAGTAGAAGAACAGCAGGGTGCCGTCCTGCGGCAGCGGGATGTCGAGGTGCTGCGTCGGCACCTGGGAGCAGTCGAGGGCCGCGACGAAGTACAGCGGCCCGTGCCCCTCCCACGTCGGCCACGCCACGTCAGCGGGCAGGTCGGGGTCGCCGCCGAGGTAGCCCACGCGCTGCTCGCCGGGCTCGAGCGCCCGCAGGTGGAAGGCGGGGCGCAGCAGTCCCATCCATGTCTCGGCGTCGGCGGCACTGAAGTACTGGAGTCCGGCTTGCGCCAGCGGGGAATCGCTCATCTGCATGGACTTCATCGTGCCAGGCCCCGTCGGGACCGAGCCAGGGCTGCGCCGCAGGATTGTTCCTACGGACAATGGTCTTAGTTCCGAAGAGGCAGCTGCCGTCCGGCGCGGAGCGTTCTCGACGTGTTGAAGCTCAGGGCGTACGCGGCGGCCGCGAGTTCGGCGACGCCGTGCGGTTCGGAGAGCGAGCGGCCGGTCAGTTCCTGTACGCGGCGGAGTCGGTAACGGACGGTGTTCGGGTGGCAGTAAAGGGCTTCCGCGGCACGCTCTGCCGAGCCCGCGTGCTCGAAGTAGGCGTGGAGCGTCTCGAGCAGCGGCGTGCGGTCTTCCGGGGGCAGGCCGAGGACGGGGCCGAGTACTTCGTCCGCGAGGCGGTGGCCTTCGGCGGGTTCGCACACCATCAGCGCGGCCAGCGGGCTCGGGTCGAACACACGCACTTCGGCCTTGCCGTCCGGCAGGGCGCTGAGTGCCGCCTGGGCCAGGCGCAGGGCGCGCGGGGTGTCGGTGAGCGCGCGATAGAGCGGGCTCACGCCGGTGCGTGCCAGGGCGATCTCCCCCAGGACGGCCAGCAGCGTCTCGTGTTGCTTGGCGGCTACGGAGATCACGCCGAGTTGCTGGTTCGGAGTCAGCCGCCACGCGGAGACGATGCCTTGGGCAGCGAGTCTGCGCTCGACGCCCGGCAGGCTCGCCTCGGCCAGGGCGTGGGTGTCCGCGGCCACGACCACGAGCTGTCGGTCGGCGGGAAGGCCGAGAAGCGCCGCGGCTTCCCAGGGGGCGGCATCAGGGCTGCGCTGTCCTGTGAGTAAGGCCTCTACCAAAGCGGAGCGCCGCTGCTGGCTGGCGAGCAGCAACTCGGCGGTCGCCGCCCGGTATGCCTCGGTGAGCGCGAGAGCGTGCTGGTCGGTCAGCCGCAGGATCATGCCCGCCGCCGTGAGCAGCGCCTCGGTGGCCTCGGGCCGTGCTTCGTGGCGGGCCCGCTCGGCCAGGGCGTCCCACAGCGACGTGAAACAGATCCGGTAGCACTGCAAGACCTCGGGCAACGGCGCACCCTGCTGAGCCCGCCGGCGGCCGGTGGCCTCCGGGGCGGCCAGGTCGAGCGGAGCCTGCGGGTGGCCGATCGCGGTGACCAGGAAGCGGAGATTGCGCTCGATCGAGCGGCTCAGCTCCTCGGCGGGCACGACCTGCTCGTCGCGGTAGAACGCAATGCGCTCGACGGTCGCGGCGCACGCGTCGGAAATCAGCCGGGGCAGCTGCGCCTCGGCCCACGTGGCCAGCTCGGCCAACTCGTTGCGGCTCATGGACTTGCCGAACTCCCCTTCTCCTGGCCAGTCCCGCCAAGCCTAGTTCCTCAGCCGACCCCTTCCGGGAGGGGCATGTCGGCCGTAGCCGGCAGTGAAGCTTTCACTCCGGCGTACCGCGCGCGGCGCCATGAGCTGCCCAGACGAGTTCGGATCGGACCAGGTTCGCAGGTAGCTGCGACAAACGGCAGGGGGCCGCTTAGCGTGAAGGTTCTGACGACGCACGCAACCGATCCTCAAGGCAGGTCGAGGGCAGGCGACTCGCCGCGGACCACCAAGGAGGCTATCCGTGACAAAGTTCGGTAGGGCCACCCGCATCGTGACCGCAGTGCTCTTAGGCCTGGGGTCGCTCACGGTGGCGAGCAACGCCCAAGCGGCCACCACGCAGCTGTGCCAGGAGCAGACGGCTCCGGCGGTCGGCGGCGTCTACAACGTGCAGAACGACGAGTGGGGATCGGGCGCCGCCGAGTGCATCACCACCGACGGAAACGCCGACTTCAGCGTGGCCGACTCGGCGATCGACAACGCGACCAACGGTGCTCCGGGCGCCTACCCGTCGATCTATCAGGGCTGCCACTTCGGCGTCTGCACCTCGGGCGGGCTCACCTCGACACCCGTTGAAGTGTCGAGCCTGACGACCGGAAAGGTCACCACGAGCTGGTCCACCACCCAGCCCGGCGGCAGCAGCGACTACGACGTCGCCTACGACGTCTGGTTCAACCACACCGCGACGACCACGGGCCAGCCCAACTGCACCGAGCTCATGGTCTGGCTCAACCACAACGGCCCGGTCCAACCGTTCGGCACCGAGGTGGCGAGCGGCGTCACCGTCGGCGGCCGGGGCTACAACGTCTGGGAAGGCAGCCAGTGGTTCGGTGACACCGTCTCGTACACCATGACGACGTCGGCCACCTCGGTCAGCGGCCTCGACCTCGCCCCGCTGGCCCAGGACGCGGTCAGCCGCGGCTACCTGTCCAGCTCCTGCTACCTCATCGACATCGAGGCCGGCTTCGAGATCTGGCAGGGCGGCGCCGGACTGGCCACCAACTCCTTCTCCGTCGCCGTCAACGGCGCCGCCCCGGTGCCGCCGTCCTGCACGGTGGCGTACACGCTCAACAACAGCTCCGGCGGCTCCATGCAGGCCAACATCGTCGTGACCGACACCGGCAACAGTCCGCTCAACAGCTGGACCCTGACTTGGACCTTCCCTGGCGACACGAAGATCACCAGCATGTGGGCGGGCGACTACAGCCAATCGGGCGAAGCGGTCACCGTGACCAACGCCTCCTACGACGGCACGATCGCGCCCGGGGCCTCGGTCGAAGTCGGCTTCAACGGCACCTATACGAGCAATGACGCGGTACCGACCGGGTTCACCTGTAGCTGATCCACCTGCAAGACTGCCGGTGCGTCTCGCGCAGGCGTCCCAGGGGACGGCGACAGGAGGAACGCGGTGGAAGGCAATCCCGACGCAGCAGTCGACGAGCTCGCGGCGGCGGTCGCGCTGGTGATGCCGGGGCTCGTCGGCGTCATCCCGCCCCGGCCCGCCGCCGCGCTGGGCAGGCTGGGCAGGTCGGTGGAGGTGTCCTCGCTGGCCGCCGCCGGTGCGGGACGCCCCGAGGAGAGGGTCACCGGCCCTCAGCTCAAGCCGCACCGGTTGACGGCCGACCAAGGGGGAGGCCCGGCCGTGCTCGCCGCACTGGCATCGCTCGAAGTGATGCTCGCCGAGCGGCTGCTCGGCGCCCTCGAAGTCGCGGTTGAAGCCTTGGACGTCGCAGCGTTCGAGGTTGCCGGGCTGGACGTAGCAGCGTTCAACGTCGCGGGCCCGACGGCGTTGGCCGGTCAGGCGCCCCGCACGCACGGCACGGTGGTTGCCTTCGTGTCATCGAGCGACGAGAGCGAGGCGCGCCGGGCGGCCACCTTCGTCGAGAAGCTGCGTCCTGGAACCGCCGCACTGGTCGAGACCGTGACGCGGATGCTGGTGGCACACGAGTCGATCGCACCGCTGCTGGCCACGGTCTCGGGCGAGGATGAGCGCTCACTCGCGAGCGCTCACGGCGCCGGATACCTGGCCTTCGCGGTCGCGACGGTCTCCGCCGTGATCAAGTCGGCCGATCTCCCGGCGTACGCCGGCGGCCCGTCGGCCGTCATCGGACTGGCTCTCGGCGCGAGTGCCATGCTGCTGCGCGAAGTGGAGATGCCGCCCGGCTATACCGAAGCGGTGCTCGCGGAGGCGCGGGCCCGCTTCCTCCTCCCTCGCCATACTCACGGCTCGGTGTCACTCGCCGAGGGCCGCGGCTTCGCACTCACTGACGGCGCCTGGCCCGAGACCTCGGACTTCAGCGGCAACGGGCTGGTCGCCGTCGGATCCAGCGGTGTGGTCATCCAGACCGGCGCCGCGGCCGGCGCGGTGCGCGTGGACCTGGCAATACGCGAGGGCGCGCCCGAAGAGGTCGACACGAAGACCTGGGACGAGGTCGTGGAGGTGAGCTGGAATGCAGCGCGGGGGCTCGCGTCCGTCGTGGGGTCCGGTGAGGGCGAATCCGACGCGCGACTCAAAGCACAGACGCCGCCCTGGCCAGGGCACTACCGGCTTCGCGTGCACGTCAGCGGCAGAGACGGCGACCGCGATGAAGAACGCTACAAGCTGGTCGTGTGGCGCGCACCGGCCGCGCCCGAGATCGTGCACCGGGCAGTCGACCGTCTCGGGCACCGGCTGCGCGGCGAACCGGAGCCGAGTACGGTCGTCCGGCCGGAGGCCGCCTACCGCTGGATCAGCGGGTCGTTCCTGCGCGAAGCCGCCACGGTCACGATCGCCACCGGCGTGACGCCCGAGGAGCTCATCCGCATCTTCGGCGGCGATCCCGACCGTCCGGAGCCGACGGCGTCCATCAGCCACGAGCAGCACGAGGACCGCAACAAGCTGATCGCCTCGATCGCCGTCCTCGACATCGGCGGCGGGGTGCTGGCCGTCGAGGACAACGGTTTTCAGGGCGCTGACAGCGAGATCGTCCGCAAGCTCTCGCGCCAGGGACGTGCCGCCAGCATGTACTGGAACGTCAACGCGCTCACCTGCCTGACGCTCGCCGAGGGCGGTCGGCTCCTCGAGTCCTTCGAGCCGGGATTCGCAGGGTACGAATCGGATCACCCGGCCACCGTGGAAGCGTTGCGCGGCATCGATTTCGAGGACTACCGCGACAAACACGAGAAGGGCCTCGTCGCCGTCGAACGCTTCACCGGCCACGTCTTCACCGAGGAGGCACTCGAACGCATCACGTCGCAGGACGTCGTCTACCGGCTGCCGAACTAGCGCGGCATCAGGCTACCGTCGCCCTGTCCGGCAGCGGACGTCTCCCAGGCCCGTGCTGTCGCCCGCCCCCGGGTTGGCGCGCCGCGCCGCGATCGTGTACCTATCTGCCATGCCCATGCACCCCGGCGTTGATCCCGCGACACCGTCCGCCGCGTCTGCGGCCGCCTCGTCGACCGCAGTGTCCGTCATCCTCGTCGGAGGTGGAAAAGACCAGCTCAGCGAGCCCGCCGCGGCCCGTGACCTGTACGTCAGCCCGCTGTTCGTACGCCGGCGGGCCCGGGCCGAGGCGAGCGGTGTGCCGTGGTTCGTCATCAGCGGCCGCTGGGGGCTGCTCGCCCCCGGCGACGTCCTCGCGCCCTACTCCTTCTCGCTCGCCGAGCAGTCGGTGAACTACCAGCGGGCCTGGGGCCGCTTCGTGGCCGAGCAACTCTGCCTGGCCAGCCCGGTCGGCCGCGGCGACATCGTGGAGATCAGCGCCGGCGGCGCCTACGCCGCCGCGCTCACCGCCCCGATCGAGTACCTCGGCGCCCGGGTCCGCCGGGCGACCGCGGGCACGAACGATGCGGGTGACGAGCCACGATGACCCCCGGACACCCGCAACTGCTCACCCCCGAGCAGAAGCTCGCCGACGCGAAGAAGCTGTTGAACCTCCCGCGTATCGTCGTGATCTGCGGCTCCACCCGCTTCATGACCGAGATGGCCGAGGCCGATCTGCGGGAGACCACAGCCGGGAAGATCGTCGTCAAACCGGGCTGTGACGTGAAGTCGCCGCACGAACTCTGGTCCGATCCCAGCGAGGCCGAGGCGCTGAAGGTTCGACTCGACACTCTGCACCGGGCGAAGATCCGGCTCGCTGACGAGGTACTCGTCGTCGGCGACTACATCGGAGACAGCACCCGCGCCGAAATCGCCTACGCCCGGTCGCTGGGCAAGCCCGTGCGGTTCACGCACCCCGAAGTCGACCCTGACGCCGCCTGACCGCCCGACCCACACCCTCCGCAGGCATCATGTGGGATTGATCATCCAGTCACACGGTCGGATTCGGGCTGTGGTGGCGCTGTCCAGTCCGACGCGCGCTGGCCGCGAGCCGGTCGGCGAGTGCGAGGACGCGCTCGCGCAGTTCGTCCGGGCGCTCGATCTCGAACGGCAGGTCCAGCGCGGCGAGCAGCGGCGGCAACCAGTCGAGTTGCTCGACTCGTAGTTCGACGCGTAGCCAGTCCGCGGTCTCCGGTTCGGTCTCCAGTTCGGTCTCCGGTTCCGCGCTCTGTCCGCCTGGTCCGGCCGGTCCACCCGGCGTGCGTTCGATGGTGGCGATACTCTCCGGCAGGCGGGTTCGGATCCGCTCGACCGTTCCGCGGATCCAGACGGTCACCTCGTGGCGGTACGGAGCCGTGGCGAGGCCGGCCACGACGCGCTGGGCCGGATCGATCCCCTCGGGGGGCTCGAACGATCCGGGCTGCGCTCTGGCGCCCGTGATGCGATCGAGGCGGAAACTGCGTTCCTCGCCGCTGCGGGCATCGAGAGCTCTGACATACCAGCGTTCCCCATGGCTCACGACCCCGTACGGGTGCAGGGTGCGGTCACTCACACGGCCCTCGCGGTCGGTGTATCTGACCGAGACCGGTCGACGGTGGCTGACCGCGTCGGCGACGGTGAGCAGGACTTCGGGGTCCGGGGCAGCGATCCGGCCAGGGCCCGAGGTGAAGGAGAGCGCGTCGAGCACGCTCTCGAGCCTGCGGGCCAGGCGTGACGGCAGCACCCGGCGGATCTTGGCCGCGGCCGTCTCGCTCGCCGTGCCCATCGGCGTCGTCAGCCCCGACCGGCTCCCGGCGATCAGGCCGAGCAGCACGGCGAGCGCCTCGTCGTCATCGAGCATCAGCGGCGGCAGACGGTAACCGGGGGCGAGCCGGTAGCCCCCGTAGCGCCCGCGCACCGACTCGACCGGAAGGTCGAGGTCGATCAGCTGGCCCACGTAGCGCCGCACCGTGCGGCCGTCCACGCCCAGCCGGTCGGCGAGCTCGGCCACGGTCCGCACGCCGCCGGACTGCAGCAGCTCCAGCAGCATCAGCACGCGGCCGGTGGGTCGATTCACGCTTCCCCACTCTACGCGAATACCGCGAATACCGGACCGATTCTGTCCACTATTGGGACTAGCGTGCGAAGCACAAAGGTATTCACCACCCGAGGAGGATCCCCGTGGACTTCGTTTCGATCCGCGTCATCACCGGTGACGTCGCGCGCCTCGTCGCCTTCTACGAGACGGCCACCGCCGTTCCGGCAAGCCGCTACACCGAGGATTTCGCCGAGCTGCGCACCTCGCGCGCGACGCTCGCGATCGGCAGCACCCGCACGGTCGCCGCGTTCGCGCCCGGCGCGGCCCGTCCGGGCGAGAACCACAGCGTCATCATCGAGTTCCTCGTGGACGACGTCGACGAGCTCTACCGGCGCCTGGCCGGGACGGAGATCACCGTCGTCAACCAGGAGCCGACCACCATGCCGTGGGGCAACCGGTCCCTGCTGGTGCGCGACCCCGACGGCAACCTCGTCAACTTCTTCACCCCCGTCACCCCCGACGCGGTGAAGAAGTTCGCCCGGTAGCAGCCGGCCACGGGTGCTCGCGTCGCAGTACCGCGAGCACCCTGAAGTGCGATGGAATAGGAGGTCCCAGGCCCGCGTGACCTGAGCACCGTCCGATCGAAGGAGCGCACTGCCCGATGAAGCTCGCCGACCTCCTCGATCAGCACCCGTATCGACTCGTTCGAGGCACCCTCGAGATCGAGATCACGGCCCCGGTGACCGCCGACACCCGCAGCGTCGAACGCGGGTCGCTGTTCGTGGCGGTCGCCGGGCGCCGGCATGACGGCCACGCCCTGCTCCAGGAGGCTTTCGACAAGGGCGCGGTCGCGGCTCTGGTCACCGATGCCGAGAGCCGGGCGCCGGAGGGGATGACCGTCGTCCGCGTGCCCGACACCCTGGCCGCGGCCTCGCACGTCGCGGCTCGCCAGCAGGGGGAACCCGGGCGGTCGATGGTGGTCGTCTCGATCACCGGAACGAACGGCAAGACCTCGGTCGCGGCCATGCTGGAGTCGATCCTCAGCTCGCTCAGCCCGGCCCCGGTCGGCGTGATCGGAACCGGTGGGACGCGCGTCGATCTCAAGCCCCTGCCTCTTTCGGTGAGCACTCCGACCACGCCGCAGGCCATCGAGCTGCAGGCGATCCTGCGCGCCATGGCCGACCGGCAGGTGGGCACCCTCGTCATGGAGGCGTCCTCGCTCGCCCTGTTCCAGCACCGGGTGGACCACGCGTTCACCGACATCGGCGTGTTCACCAACCTCTCGCCCGACCACCTCGACGACCACGGCAGCATGGACGCCTATCGGCAAGCCAAGATGCTGCTGTTCTCCGGCCTGGCCGGCCTGGCGGTGGCCAACGCCGACGACCCGGTCAGCGCCGAGATCCACACCCTGATGCCGGGCCGGGTGACGAGCTTCGGTATCGAGCAGGACGCCGACTACCGGGCCACCGACATCCAGATCTCGCCCGCCGGCACCACATTCACGCTGCACCACCGGGGTCGGGAGTACCGGGCCAAGGTCCCCGTCCCCGCCCGCTTCGCCGTCTCCAACGCCCTGGCCGCGATCGCGGTCTGCGGGCTGCTGGGCTACGAGCTCGACCGCGTCCTGCCCGCGCTCGAGGCCCTCGGACAGATCCCCGGACGCATGCAGACCCTGCGCCTTCCGAACGGCACCACCGTCGTCATCGACTACGCCCACAGCCCCGACTCCCTGGAGAAGGTGCTGGACACGCTCCGCGAACTGGCCGGGGACGGCAGGCTCATCACCGTCTTCGGCTGCGGCGGCGACCGCGACCCCGGCAAACGCGCTCCCATGGGCGTCATCGCCGGACGCCTGTCCGACCATGTGATCATCACCAGCGACAACCCTCGAACCGAAGACCCCGAGTCGATCCTCGACGCGATCGAACGGGGCCTGAGCACGACCGACGCGACCTACGACCGGCTCCCCGACCGCCGCGAAGCCATCGCCCGCGCCCTCGGCGCCGCCCGACCCGGCGACACCGCGCTGATCGCCGGCAAGGGCAACGAGGACTACCAGATCATCGGCGACCGCACCACGCCGTTCCAGGACATCGCCGTCGTGCGCGAACTCAGCGCTGAGCCGATCGGGTGAGCTTAGAGTCGCCCGATGCGGCAGGATGATCCATCGTGAAGCGCAGAATCGTGATCATCTCCGGTGCGCCGGGCTCCGGGAAGACGACGCTCGCCGGGCCGCTCGCGGCCGAGCTCGGCCTACCGCTGTTCACCAAGGACACGGTCAAGGAGACCCTCGACGACATGCTCGGCGACCAGCGCAGGGACGGCGTCGAGTGGTCGAGCCGGCTCGGCGCGGCGGCGATGGAACTGTTGTGGCGGTTGGCCGGTGACGCGCCGGCGTGTGTGCTGGAGGCGAACTTCCTTCCCGGCCATGAACGCCAGCGGCAGAAGCTGTCCGAGCTGACGCAGGGCGGGCTGCTGGTCGAGGTCTACTGTGCGTGCCCTGCGAAGGTGGCCGACTCGCGGTATCAGGCTCGGCACGGCACGCCCGCTCGACACCGCATACATACCAACAACATGACGCTCGAGGGGTATGCGGCGTACGCCGGTCCGGTCGGGCTCGGGCCCGTGGTCGAGGTCGACACGACGACGCGCATGACTGTCGCGGAAGTGGCCGAGCGGGTGCGTTCGGAGGCCGTCAAGGCGGGCCTCGGGCTCACGCACGGAGAATGAGCACGTGAGTCACGTCCACGTCGTATACACGCACCCCGGCAACCGGGGCTTCACGCGCGAGATCCTCGACGCGTTCCTCGGCGGTCTTGAGGAGGCGGGCCACACGTACACGGTCTCTGATCTGTACGTGATGGGGTTTCGCTCGGAGCTCACGGCGGCGGAGTACGAGCGTGAGTCCGGCTACCGTGCGGACGCTCCCGTTCCCGACGACGTCGCTGCCGAGCAGGCCAGGCTGGATGCCGCCGATGCGTGGGTGTTCGTCTACCCGGTGTGGTGGGCCGATTGTCCGGCGCGGCTCAAGGGCTGGTTCGACCGGGTATGGACAGTGGGGTTCGCGTACAAGGGGCCGGGCGCGCGGGTGGTGGATAAGGCGCTGGTGCTGTGCACGGCCGGGTACAGCATCGCCGAACTCGAGGCGTCGGGCTGCTATCAGGCGATGAAGACCGTGATGCTGACCGATCGCATCGGGCAGCGGGCCCGGTCGAGTGAGTTCGTGGTCTTCGGCGGCTCGGTGCCGGGTAAGGACGCCAACGGCGCCGAGCGCTGGACCGTGGAGAGGGACCGACATTTGGCGCACGCAGCAGCCTTGGCCCGGTCGATCTGAGTCGAGCGGATCGACGCACACCGTATACACCGTCAGGCTACATCGAGGATGATGTCCTTCAGCTCGATCAGAGCATCGATTCGATAGCTGGCCTTCGAGAAATCCTGCGTTTTCGCGAATTCGTTAAAGACGATGGCACAGTCGATACCGGCCGCCACTGCCGAGTTGAGTCCTCTGGATGAGTCCTCGACGACGAGGGTCTCTTCCTTGGCGGCCCCGAAGCGCTTGAGACCGGTCAGGTACGGCTCCGGGTGCGGCTTGGCGAGCTGGTAGTCTTCGCGAACCAGGACGAAGTCCATGAACTGCCTGATGTGCCGCTTTTCGTGGATGGTATCGAAATCCACACGCTTCGCCGTGGTCACGATGGCCATGCGGACGTGCTTGGACAGTTCGGCGAGGGCTTCGACGACGCCTTCGATCTCGATGGATTCCGTTCTCAGATATTCCTGGTAGTAAGCGTCGCGTGCCTCACGCTGCTTCCCGATGGTCTGTTCGTCGATGCCTGCCGCCCTGGCTTGCACCCACGTGCCCAAACCCTGGTTCATGTCCCTGAGGTACTGGTCCTTGTCCAAAGCCACGCCGATGTCCGCGAGTGCGCGTTCTCCGGCTTTGAAGTACCAGAATTCGGTGTCCACCAGAACGCCGTCATGATCGAAGAGTATGTACTTTCTCACCGTTGATCCTGTTCATGGTCCTGTTCAGCCGTGGACGAGGGCGCGTGCCGCGGCGACGATGTGCGTGGCGGAGATGCCTGCCGCGTCGAGTGTCTCATGCGGCTCTCCGGAGCCGGGCAGCGAGCGGACGGCCAGGCTGCGCACCGCGGCCGGGGCATCGTGCGCGGCAAGGGACTCGAGCACGGCGGAGGCGAGGCCGCCTTCCGGGTAGTGGTCCTCGGCCACCACGATCCGGCCGGTCTCCGATGCGGCCCGCACCAGCGTGGCGGCGTCCACCGGCTTGACCGAGTACAGGTCGATCACCCGGGCCGCGATGCCCTCCTCGTCGGCCAGCACCTGGGCCGCCGCGAGCGCCTCGTACACGGTCACCCCGGCCCCGATCAGCGTCACCTGGTCCTGGCCGGAGGAGATGAGCGTCTTGGACCCGCCGACCTCGAAGCTCTCGCCGTGCGGGTAGAGCACCGGGTAGGCGCCGCGGGTGATGCGCAGGTAGGAGACCCCGGCGAGTTCGACCATCACGGCGGCCAGCGCCGCGGTCGAGGTCGCGTCGGCGGGGTAGAGCACCGTCGAGCCGTGGATCGCGCGCAGCGACGCGATGTCCTCCAGCGCCATCTGCGAGGGCCCGTCCGGACCGATCTCCACGCCCGCGTGCGATCCGACCAGCCGGATGCTGGTGCCGCTGATACCGGTCATCCGGATGAAGTCGCTGGCCCGCGCGAAGAAGGCCGCGAAGGTCGAGGCGAACGGCGCGTACCCGCGCACCGCCACGCCCACCGCGGCCGCCACCAGCTGCTGCTCGGCGATGAAGGCCTCGAAGAACCGGTCAGGGTACTGTTTCGCGAACAGCTCGGCGTAGGTGGAGTTGCTCACCTCCGCGTCCAGGGCCACCACCCGCGGGTCGGCCCCGAGCGCGGCCAGCGCGTCGCCGTAGGCCCGGCGGGTGGCCACCTTCTCACCCTGATCCCACCGGGGCAGCTGCACGACGGCGCCCCCGGCCGCGACCTGCCGGACCTCGCTCGGCTCGGGCAGCGGGCCGCGCACCCGGATGTCGCCGGAGGCGCCGAGTTCGGCCAGCGCCCGCTCGGCCATCTCCGCCGGCAGCGGTTTGCCGTGCCAGGACGGGCTGTCCTCGATCTCGGAGAAACCCTTGCCCTTCACCGTCTTCGCCAGGATCGCGAAGGGCCGGTCGCTCTCACGGGCCCGCGCGAGCGCCTTGTCCACCTGCTCCACGTCGTGCCCGTCGATCACCACGGCTTCCCAGCCGAAGGCCTCCGCCTTGCGCCGATAGCCCTCGAGGTCCCAGCCGTGCGCGGTGGCGCCGCGCTGGCCGAGCCGGTTGACGTCCACGATCGCGGTGATGTCGGCGATCCCGGCCGAGGAGGCCCGGTCGAACGCCTCCCATATCGAGCCCTCGGCCAACTCGCTGTCGCCGCACAGCACCCACACATGCGCGTCACTGTGGTCCAGCCGGGAGGCCGCCCAGGCCACGCCGACGCCGTAGGGCAAGCCCTGGCCGAGCGAGCCGGTCGCCACGTCCACCCACGGGAGAATCGGCGTCGGATGCCCCTGCAGCCGGTGGCCGTGCCGACGGTAGGTGGTCATCAGCTCTTCGTCCTCGACCACGCCCACCGCCTTGTACACGGAGTACAGCAGCGGCGAGGCGTGCCCCTTCGAGAAGATCAGGTGGTCATTCGCGGCCGAATGCGGATCGTCCCAGTCGTAGCGCAGGTGGCGGGTCACCAGTACCGCAAGCAGGTCCGCCGCCGACATGCTCGATGAAGGGTGGCCGCTGCCCGCGCTCGTGGAACACCGAATGGAGTCCGCCCTGAGCTGGCCGGCCAACTCCCGCAGCGCCGCCGCATCCGCGGTGGGAGTCAGCGTCTGGCGCGATGAATCATTCGTCATGCGTTGTCATCCCATTCGGACGCGGCATCGAAGCGCTTCGACCATGTGATCGTTCCCAGTGTCGGTGAGTCGCAGATCGCTGTCAAGAACAGGATCTACAGCCGAGTTCCGGGAATAGGACAGCCGGGAATCGACGCAGCCGAGGTGCTCCCGTCAGCTTTTCCGCCTGCGGATAAGGTCCTCGAACTCGAGCCCGTCCAGGATTTCGAGCTGGGCCACCTCTCGTCTCAGACTGCTGAGACCGAGTTCGGCTTCGGTCCGACCGGCGGCCGCTCCAGTGGAGTCGTGTTCCAAGTACGTCGACGGCACGAGGAGGGCTCCTGCGGCTGCCAGGACCACACCAGCACTGAGCCAACTACCCAGGTGGAAAAGAACAAGTCCGAGCGCCGCGGCAGCCGTAACGACAGACGGCCCCACGATACGCACGAGGCGTCCGAACTGCCTGCGCCTCGCGGCGAGCAGCGCTTCTTCCTCCAGCGCCACCAGGCGCATCTGCGCCTCCCGCAGCCGCTCGCGAATGGGCGCCTTCAACTCGGCCGTCCGCGTGCCCAGCCACGCCTCCAGTTCCTCGCGGTCGTCCCGGTCGAGCAGGGAACGCAGTGCCTGCACGATGGCCAGGGTGTACTCGTTGCCCTCCTCGAGGTCGAGCGCCAGCGAGCGGCGTGCGTACGCGCGGACGACCTCGGCGTTCCAGGGGATGGGGCTGAGGTAGCGCGCGACTTCCATGAAGTCCCGGAAGGACTTCACGAACTCCGGCAGCATCTTGTTCAGCAGGACCCAGGTGCGGTGATACTGCATGTCCTCACGGAAGAGGGCCTTGAGCCGCTCCACGCCCGCCGCGGACATGGGGTCGTACTCGCTCACGATGACGACGCGGTCCGAGACGCTCTCGCTGATGGCCACCGCGGCGTACTCGTCCGACCCGGCCTGGGCGTCGAGGAAGATGTAGTCGTAGGTCTCCCGGTACTCTCGCACGGCCGCGTACAGGGCGGCACGGTAGGCCTCGAGCGGGACGTCCTCGGTGTTCTGAAAGCCGTACGTCGCCGGAAGTACGTCGAGGCGGGAGGAGATCTCAGTGGTGAAGAACCCGAACCGGTCGTACTCGAACAGCCCCCTGGGCGGTTCGACGGCGGAGGCGTCGTCTCGCGCCTCGACGATCTGGTTGAGGTAGAGCAGGGTGAGGCCGTTCGTCGCGGCATCGGTGTCGATCATCAGGACTCGCTTGCCCATCGAGGCCAGGAAGGTGCCGAAGGCCGCCACGAGGATCGTCTTGCCCGAGCCGCCCTTCGCGCTGGCCATGCAGTAGACCTTCGCGCTCATGCCACCGCCTCCGGGTCGTCCTGGGCCGCGGACTTCTCCGGCACACCCGATGTCGGCGCTGTCCCGTTGGATCCCGGGGTTCCGCCGACGGCCGGTTGGTCCGACCGGTCGGGCGGGCCGGCCATCCAGGTCGCGGCGGCGCTGCGGCTGGCGCCGATGGCCGCGGTGGCGGCGGCCTGGTTGAGTACCGGCGAGGTCGGATGGAGTTCGTTGATGACCTCGATGAAGGCCTCGGTGAGCTCCGCCGCGCTGCTCGGCCGGAATTTGATCAGCTGGATGTAACCGTTGATCTTGAAGCTCGTGCTGAGGAGCCGATCGTGCGCCTCGGTGATGCTCTTGGTCTGCTCCGCGAGGTATCCGGCCTGGCAGCAGGGGTCGCCCTGGAAGACCAGGTACGCAGATCGGAATTTCAACATCAGGGAGTTGTTCTTCTCGTCGAGCTCCATCAGCATGCCCCCGATCTTGGCCTGGTAGCCGCCTTCCAGACTCGCGTTCGCCAGCTCAGCGCTTTTCATCTTGGCCTTCAGATTCGCCGAGCCCTCCCGCAACGAGAGCGGATAGGCGTCACTGACGTCGCGGTGGACGAACTTCGTGGTCTTGTCGGGACATTTCACCCGCTTCAGCTTCGGCCCCACGCGCGATCGGTCCCCTCCCATGGTGAAGATCTGGCTGCAGAGTAGAGTCCGAACAAGGCCGGGGTCTCCGTGTTCTCCGAATCGTTGCAGAGCTCCTGCGGGACCCGCCGTAAAGATCATCAGCATGGTTGAATGCCGGGCATGCCGACGATGCCCGACCCGCCGCCGTTCTCACGTATCAAGATCCGTACCAGTGCGCTGGTCTTCTGCGGTGACGAGGTCGCGCTGATCCGGCGCGAGCGTGCGGATTCGGTGCACTACACCACGATCGGCGGGAACGTGGAGGACGGCGAACCGCTCCCGGACGCGCTGCGCAGGGAGCTGGCCGAGGAACTCGCCCTCGACCTCGATCAGGCTGAGGGCGGCGAGCTGCTGTGGGTGCTCGATCAGCGCGTCTCACGGCCCGGTCCCACACCGCCACCGCGCAAGCTGCATCTGATCCACCGCTTCCACGTCACCCCGGCGGTGCGCGCGGGCCTGGCCGTCCAGGAGCTCGACGAGCAGCCCGACGGCTCACCCGAGGTCGGCACGATCGCGTGGGTCGACTACCGCGAAGCCGCCGACCTGCCGCTGTTCCCGCCCATCGGCCCGGTTCTGCGCGCCCTCGCCGATCCGCGCGCTCCCGTCACCGACGCCGCACTGGAGGCGGTGACGGACGCGAACTACACGTGGGTGTGAGCAGGGGCGCGGGCGCGCCGATGCGGGCCGCGGACCGTCGGACACGCGATATTCCGTGGCCTCACATCGACGTGACGTGGTAGGACTGGCGCTCGTGTTCGACTTCGAGACCGTATACCTGGCCCGGCACGGGCAGACCGAGTGGAACGTGGAAGGCCGGCGGCAGGGGCGGCTCGATTCGCCGCTGACGCCCACGGGTCTCGCGCAGGCGCGGCGAAATGCCGAGGACGCCCGCGCCGAGCCGATCGACGCGCTGTTCTGCAGTCCCATGGGACGTGCCCGGACCACCGCGGAGGTGTTCGCCGCAGCCTTGGGGCTGGCGGCACAGGTGGTGGAGGAGCTCGCCGAGGTCGATCACGGGCGGTTGTCCGGGCTGGTGCGGGCGCAGGTGGAGGCGGGTTGGCCGGGGTTCGAGCAGGCGCGGGCGCGCGACAAGTACTTCTGCCGGTTTCCGGATGGGGAGAGCTATGCCGACGCCGATGCGCGGGCCGCTCGGGCGCTGGAGGCGATCGCCGGCTCAGGTGCGCGTCGTCCGCTGCTCGTCTCGCACGAGATGATCGGCCGGATGCTGCTGAAGAACCTGGCCGGGCTCTCGCGTACCGAGGCGCTGGCGCTCAGCCACCCGTCCGACCTCGTGTACAAGGTGCGCCCGGACCGGCGCGAGTTCGTGGCGCTGTCCCCGGCCACGGCGTGACATCCAGGATTACGCCGCACGACGCCATCTGTTCACCTTCGGCACGGAGTTGCGCGTCCGGCGGCCGGTAGCGTGGGGTGTACGCGATCCCCCGTGATCCACCGTGATTTCCCTGATGGAGAGATTGGAGCGGCGACGCGATGCGCGATGCCTACCACGAGCAGTTGGACTCGGTCGGTCACACCCTGGTCGAGATGGCCGGTCTGGTCGGCCGCGCCCTGTCCCGGGCCACCACGGCGCTGCTGGAGGCGGACCTGGCCACCGCCGAAGCGGTCATCTCCGCCGACGACGCCGTGGACGCGCTGCACCGCGAACTCGACGTGCGCACCCTGGACCTGATGGCGCGCCAGCAGCCGGTGGCCGGCGACCTTCGTACCCTGGTCACCTCGCTGCGGATGAGCGCCGACCTGGAGCGGATGGGCGACCTCGCCCGGCACATCGCCAAGGTCGCCCGGATGCGCTACCCCGAGCACGCCGTGCCGCAGGAGCTGCGCCCGATCTTCGAGCAGATGGGCGAGATCGGCGCGGAGCTCGCGGAGAACGTCGCGCGCATCGTCGAGGACAAGGAC
Source organism: Actinospica durhamensis (assembly GCF_018139695.1). Lineage (GTDB taxonomy): Bacteria > Actinomycetota > Actinomycetes > Streptomycetales > Catenulisporaceae > Actinospica > Actinospica durhamensis. The sequence goes on from NZ_JAGSOG010000003.1 coordinate 57,832, forward strand.
GTCGAGGCCGCGCGGGGCATCGAGGCGCGCGACGACGCGGTCGACCGGCTGCACAGCGCGGTGTTCATGGCCCTGCTCGCCCAGGACAGCCCGCACACCACCGAGTCGGCGATCGACGTCACCCTGCTCAGCCGCTACTACGAGCGCTTCGCCGACCACGCCGTCTCCGTCGCCCGCCGCCTCGTGTTCCTCGTCACCGGGGAGCAGTGACGGCAGGCGTCCACCCCCGGCCCCGCCGCTCTTTATGCTCATGGGCGTACGATGGCGGAGCAGGGGGCGCGCACAGGTGCGCCGGGGGACGCGGGGGACGGCGAGCGCGGTATGGCTTCGGTGGCGAAAGGCGGCGTGGCCGGGGGCTACGGCCCTGCTGAGGAGCGCAAGCTCGCACTGCTGGTACTGCGTATCCAGCTCATCCTCGCCGCCCTGATGACGCTCTCCATCGGCTGCTTCGCGATACCGGCTCAGTTGGCGGCGCAGCGCTACGACTCGGCGCCGCGCTGCCCGGGCACGACGCAGGGGCCGAATTGCGTCGCCTCCGTTCCGGTCACCGTGTCCTCGATCGATCAGGGGGGAGACGAGCGGGACACCTCGTACTGGCTGGAGCTCACCGGGATCGGATCGGGGCAGACGACGTTCACCCCGGCCGGTTCCAATCACGGTCTCCACGGCCTGATCGCTCAGGTGAAGCCCGGGCAGCAGGTCACGGCGACGGTGTGGCACGGCGACCTGATCCAGTTGGAGTCGGCCGGCACGGTCAGCGTGGACAGCGGTTCTCCGGACATCCGGGCCCGCAACTGGCTCGGCGGCTTCGCGATCCCGTGCAGCTTCCTGCTCGGCTTCGTGATCATGTACGTCGGACGGCGCCGCCCGGGCCGGCGCGCCAAGGCCCTCGGGATGGGCGTGGGCCTGCTGGTGATCCTGAACGGGCCGGCGTTCCTGTTCCTACAGTACGCATTGACGGACAGGCCGAGTCCGCTGCTGGCGTTGGCCACCTTGGCCGGTGTCGGCGCGATCGCCGCCGGACTGTGGGCACTGAACGCGTGGGGGACGCGGCGCAACAACCGGAGACTGGTGGAAATGCTCGAGATGCGCGACGCGGTGCCCGCCGACTCGCGCTTGTAGCGCTCGGGCATCGATCCCTACTCGACAGGCTGAGTCTCAGCCGGCGCCGACGCGTCCACCGCGCTGTCACCGGCGTGGGGGCGGCTGTATGTCAGCAACTGGAAAAGGCGCTGCCGCACTGCGTACGCGGTCCCGCGCAACAGATCGCCTTGGGCCGCGGCGGGCGCCTCAACGCGCTCGGACCTCACCGCTTCGCCGGCGGCACCGACCGCAAGGTCGGTGGACACCATCTCCACGAGCTGCGACATCACGAACCCCTTGATCCATCTCGACCCACACGGTGCGTGCCGAGGACTCCAGGCTCGCGGCCTGTCGTGCGCATCGGCAGGACCATGTGTCCCGTCCGGGCAGATCTACACGGCCCGGTGCCAAGAAAAAAATCAATGGGGCCGCGAAGGCGACGTCGAGCTCAGAGGACGGACAACAGGGTGCTCGTGTCCATCCGATCGGCAGCCAGGTCCGCGTCGTCGGCGTGGTGCACGGACGCGAGCAGCGCCGGCAACCGCGCGGGGGAGATCGGCTGCAACGATTGGCTGTCGACCGTCAACGCGACATAATATGCGCCGTAACGCTCCACCTGGGTTGTCGCGGTCGATTCCGGCTCCCCGGTGACAAGCCATCGGCCGCTGGGGAGCGCCGAGCACGACACCGGGCCGCCGCCGTTGAATCCCACACTGCTGCTCAAGGCGGCGCCGATCGACGAACACGGCGGCTCCGGTGCACCGACCGCCCACGCGACGGCACGTCCCCGGGCCGGCCACCCCCTGCATGAAGCGCGATTTCGGTCACGCGACCCACCTCCCGCCCCGTCAGACGTCCTCTCCGGCCGAGTGGGTTGCAGCCCGCTCTCGCAGGACGAGCCCCGGCTTGAATGACAAGGTCCGACCCGGCTCTTGGTGTCGGGTGCGGCGACAGGCTACTGTTCGGCTGATTGCTCGACCTTGGAGGGGGAAATGGCAGCCAAGCGGACGCTGATCACCGGCGTATGCGCCGCCGTACTGGCCGGATGTGCGCTGACCTGCGCCGCCCCGGCGGCTTCGGCCGCGAGCGTCGAGCTGAAGATCACGGAGAGCTGGAGCGGCAGCCTGCCGCAGCGGGTCGAGCCGGGCCAGACGGTGACGCTGCTCACCTCGTTCGGCCAGAACACGTACCACCAGCCCATCCAGATCAGTGGCCTGAGTTTCGGCCTCTCGGCGCAGGGCTCGACCATCGACCACGAGGTCCAGGTCCAGTTCATGAACCCGGTCACGCACGCGTGGGTCACCGAGAGCCCGGACAACGGCCAGAGCTGGAGCTACGAGTTCGACACGTTCCTGACCGAGGAACCGGGCAAGACGTACACCTCAGGCGTCCGCTTCACCATCGAGGACAAGGCTCCCGCCGGAACGTGGACCGTCGATTACCCGACCGTGTGGGGCGTGACCACGCAGACCGCGCTCCCCTACGGCGCGATCTCGTTCCCGACCGGGCCGACGCGCACCTTCACCTTCAAGAGTTCGACGGCCACGGCACCGGTCCCCGTGCACTCGACGGCGCCGGCGTCGGTCCGCACGACGCACGCCGCCTCGAAGCCCAGTCCCTCTCCGTCGCCGCGTAAAGCCGCGACCTCGGCGGCGCCCACCACGCCGAGTGCGACGGAGACGGCCACGACCGCTGCGGCACCGAGCCCGAGTGCAGCGGCCCCGTCCGCCACGCCGATCAGCGCTGATCTCGCCGCGGACGGCAAGCCGTCGAGCACGGCTTCGCCGGCACTCGCCGCCGGCGCCGCCGCGGCGGTCGTCGCGCTGCTGCTCGGGCTGGGGCTGTGGCGCAGGGTACGTCGACGCGGGGTCTGAACCGACGCCACCGTGAGGTGACGTGACGGGTCAGGCGGCCGAGGCCAGCAACGCAGCGAGCGTGTCTTGGTCAAGATACGTGTAATCTGCGATGGAGTCCTGCACCTGGGCCTTGAGCGCTGCGTTCGGGTTGACCGCGATGAACGCGACGCCAGCTTGCCGAGCTGCGTCCCGGTCTGCCGGAGCGTCACCGAAGAACACCACGTGCTCATCGCGGTGTCGCGCGCAGATCTCGCCCAGTGCCTGCGTCTTCGTCCACCGGCGCCCGAACACTCCGTGGAACGCCGCGTCGAGGCCGTGTCCGGTCAGCATGCGGTGGATCTCCGCCTCCGGAGCGCTGCTGACCACGTAGCGGACCGCGGCGACGGCCGCGATGAACTCCGCGAGCCCGGCGATCGGCGGACACTGACCCAGCCGCTGCTCCAGCAGGTGCGCGTACCGCGCGTCGACCTCGTCCTGCAACCGCGGCGGCTGCCCGAGGATGTCGGTCAGGATGTGCTGGAACTTCTCCGCTCGAGGGATCCCGCGATGAGCGGTGTTGTACGCGTCGACCTGCCCGAGCTGCTCCTCGTTCGCGCACAGCGGAGCGAACGCGTCTCGGAACGAAGCCAGCTTGACGCCCTCGGTGTCGAACAAGGTCCCGTCCATATCGAACGCCAGCACACGTGCGTGCCCACCCACCGCGTCGCCCTCCCCCACACCACGAATCGATCTACGAGAACCTAGCGCATCCCTTGGTCGCCAAGGGCCTCGCGGTAATGCGATCATCGGTCGGTGCGTGAACTCGAGGAACTGACGACGGTCGATGACCCGGCGTGGCCGGCGCTGGAGGCACTGTTCGCGGAGAGCGCGGTGCCCCCGGTGGTGCTGCCCGCCGACGACGGCGAAGCTCGTCGCGGCCTGCTGCAACTGCAGATCAGCGCCCGCTCCGCGCTCGGCGGGCTGGTGCTCAACTGTGGCGGGTTGCTCGTGGACGAGGGCTGGGTGCGCGTGTACGGCGCCGGGTCGAGCAGCGAGCGGCGCATGCCGAGTCTCGCCGAGGTCAACGCGTTCCCCGCCGACTTCGACCCGGAATGGCATCCGGCGCCGAGTCTGGTCGTCGGCCACGACGTGCTCGGCGGGGTGTTCGCGCTGAACGGGCACGATCCCGCCGCGGAGGGCCGCCCCGGCGTGCCGGGACAGATGACCTACTTCGCGCCCGATTCGTTGGAGTGGGAGGAGCTGCGGATGGGCCACTCGACGTGGCTCTCCTGGCTGCTCTCGGGCCGGCTGGAGCAGTTCTACGAGGGAATGCGCTGGCCGGGATGGCAGCAGGAGACCGGGGCGCTGGCTTGGACCGAGGGCATCAACTTCTTCCCGCCGCTCTGGAGCGAGGAAGCCCACGCCGATCTCCCGGCCACCAGCCGGAAGGCGGTGCCCATGGGTCAAGTACTGGGCGTGGCCGTGGACTTCGCCCGGCAGATGGGACCCGCGGATCCCGGCTTCCTCGGCACGGTGTAGGACTCTGATATAGGCGGACAGCCCCGATCCGAGCGCCCGAGCCACCGAGCGCCCGCGTGCCAGGGACCGCGGGGTCCACCACCGCAGGGTTCTTCTAGGACGAGCGCTTCCACAGGCGACGCTTCTTGTCCGGGTTCCGGGCCGCCGCCTGCGCGTCGTGTTGCGCCTTGATGCCCTGCCCCCACTGCTTGATCGCGTCCGGGGTGAATTCGGCCGGAACCGGCGGCTCCGCCAGGGACCGGTGCATCGCCAGGATGTCGCGGATCGGCTCGCGCAGGCGCGGGTTGTCGCCGGGCGTGGTCAGGATGAGTTCACCGAGGGGCTCGAGCAGTTCCGTCGCACGGGAATGGCTCGCCTCGATCACGGTCAGCGTGCGCTTCATCAGTAGGTTGAGGATCTCGGCGCGCGTCTCCGGCAGGTTCCACGCGGCCGTGGCGAGCGCGTTGGCCGCCGCGTCCACGGTCCAGTCCTCGGGGCCGAACAGCAGGTCGCCGAGCACGTGCAGGCGCGTGGACGTGCGCCACGGCTCCTCGGGACGCACGTGCAGCCAGCCGAGGCACACCCATACCTGCGCCACGCGTGGCCAGTAGAGCGGATTGTGCCGGGACATCGCAGCCCACCGCTCGTCATCAGGGGCCGGGGGCACGTGCGTGAGCAGGCCGAGCAGGTCCTCGTCGCCGAGCTCTCCCAATGCGGCGGACTGCTCGAACACGTGCAGCGGATCTCCCCACCGCGTGGCGGCGACTCGGCGCAGCGTGGCCGCGGCCTGCGGCGACGGCTCCGGGTAACGGGCGATGGCCGTCGTGTCCTGATAGTCCCACAGCCGGTAGGCCAGGCCCTCCACGGCCGGGCGGCGGATGTCGGGCTCGGGAACCTCGACGACGGTGAGCTGCGCCTCGGGAAAGAGCGCGCCGAAAGCGGCCGCGGCACTCGGCGACTCCAGCGCCGACGCCTTCAGGACCAGCGGCGCGTCGTAGGTGCCGTCCGGGCCGGGGGTGTAGTCACCACTCGCGAGAAGGTTGTGTGTCAGGGAGACGAGCGAGTCGGTGGGTCCGGGCACGAATCCCAGCCACGTCGTGCCACGACATGACACCGCGAACAGTCTCCGCACGACGTCGTCCTCGTCCGGTTCCTCGCGCGCGAGGTCGGCCAGCTGCACGAGCAGCTCGATGTCGCCGGTGTGCTTGTAGGTGAACGCGAGCAGCTGCGCTCGGGACCTGCGCTCCTGCGGCGCCAGCTCGTAGGTGCGCTGGGCCCAGCTCACCGCCTGCGCCGTGTCGCCCGTGTCGATGAACAGGCCGGCGAGCGTGCCGGTGAGGCCGGCGTCCTGGGACCCCGCCTCGGCCACGCGCGCGGCGAGCATCTCCAGCGCGTCCTTGATCTCCGGGGTCGCCCCGCCCGCCGTCAGTGCTCGAATCACGTGATCGACCGCGTGTTCGAACTCGCCCGCAGCCGCCAGCCGACCTGTGATCTCGAGTTCTCCGGCGACGTCAGCCGGGTGATCCGTAGCCATCCGTCCACTCCCCCACAGGTCCCGCGGACGATCCGCGCACGTGAATATACCGCCTCACACGGATGCCCCGCGGCCCCTCACCCGACACAGCACACTGCTTCGCTCCGCAGAACCCGGATACAGCCCGATTCCGCCTACCTGACCTTGCGCCTCCAGTCGCTGCGCATATGCCACTGCACGTCGGGGCCGGCCCAGCTCGGCGTCCACGGAAACTCGCCGGTCACCACGCGCCGCAGGAACTCGACGAAGCCGCAGTCGAGGGTGAACGCCTCGGCCGGATCGCGCATCCAAGCGACCACCGGCCACGCGTCGGGATCCTCGCCCCGCATCAGCCAGAAGAACGAGTCGCCCCACTCGCTCATGCCCCAGCCGAGCACTCCGCCGGGCTCGGGATACACCGGGTACGGCGCGCCGTTCCACATGGCCAGGTCGGCGCCGTCATAGGTGAAGGACTCGTGGAACCCCGCCATGTGATACTCCCGCAGACCCGCGAGCCCGGCCGGGCAGCGGCCGCGGGGAGCACTGGTGGGCGCGAAGATCTCGAACTCCGAGCTCTCCATGACCGACGCGCCCTGGAAGAGCGATCCACCACCGTAGGTGTCGCAGAACCACCGATAGTCGGCAGGCGGCCGGAAACCCAGTGCGGACTCGATCTCGTCCCAGGGCGGGCCGGCCACCTCCACATCGGGCGGCGGGAGCAGCTGGACTAACTCTTCGTACACTGATGGCGTCATGCCACAGGCTTATATCCTGCGGCGTCGAGCTTCGGCAACCGGGGTTCGACAGGACACTGTCGGCGCCCGCTCATCCCACGCCGACGCTCACCCCACGCCGACGAGCACGCCCAGCCGGTCGCGGACGCCGTCGCGGCCGTCGACGGTCTCGGGGGTCAGTGCACCGTCGCCGGTGGACCGGTCGCGGCTGAGGGCGTGCAGGTGGCCGTCGCGGGCGGCGAGGATCAGGTCGGTGCTCGCGCCCGCGGTCTCCGCGGAGCCTTCGGCCGTGTACTCGGTGAGGGTGACCAGTGCGGACCGCTTGGAGCCGGAGAGCAGTTCGTCCTCGTCGGTCACGGTCTCCTGGCGGGCGGAGGAGCCGTGCGGCAGCCAGTCGGTGAGCATCTGCAGGGTGTCGTCCAGCTTCCGCAGCGCGATCTCGTGCACACCCAGCGCGTCGATCCGCACGACCAGGCAGATCTGCTCCGGCTGCGGGAGGACGAGGATGCGCCAGGGCTCGCCGGGCTCGGTGCCGGAGACGCGGGCGTCGAGCACCTTGCGGGCGCGCTGCTGGAACGCCACCGCGATGCCGAGGTCGCCGCGCACCTGCACCTGCTCCGGGGTGTCGCCGGGCAGCAGCAGCTGGCGGGCCGCGAGCGAGCGCACCGCCTCGGCCAGTACCTCGTCCGAGGGGCGGCGCTCGAGGAAGTCCACGACCGCGTCCACCGCCGTCAGCTCGGCGATGGTGTAGGCGCCGAGCAGGACCGGTCCGGTCTCGACCAGGTGGACCACGGCGTCCACCAGGCCTTCCGGCACCGACGCGGCGCCGGGCAGGCCGGCCGATCCCGGTCCGGAGGCGAGGCCGTCGTGCTCGGGGGCGTTCATCCCGTCTCTCCCGTCTGCCAGGTGTGCGGTGCCGGGGGTGTGCGGGTCCGGCTGAGCAGGGCGGCGGCGCTGGGCGACGGGGCCTGGGTCACCCACACCTCGGAGCTGCCGAACAGCCCGCGGCCGCTGTGGCCGGACAGGGCCTGGCCCAGCTCCTGCGCCGGCTCGGCCCGTTCCGGCGGCGGCACCCGGGTCGCTAAGTCCGCGGAGACCGCCGTGGTGTCGTCGGCCTCCTCGATCCGCCGCAGCGCCTGGTCGAGGGTGCGGGCGACCGGGTGGCTGAGCTCGACCGGCACCGCCAGCATCGGCGAGAGGTAGAGCGGGCGGCGCTCGGTCATCCGCGAAAGGCCCCAGGGGCCGACGTTGCTCCTGGTGACGCGGTAGACGAAGTAGTCCATCAGGTGCCGCAGGTCGTCGAGGCTGGGCAGCTTGCGCTTGCCGAAGGCCGCGGGGGTCTTCTCCAGCTGCACCCAGGTGCCGGTCTTGGTGCGCCCGTGCAGCTTCTCCCGCACCAGGCTCCCGCGCAGGCCGATGTCGGGGTAGCGCGCCTTGTCGATGTCGCGGTGGTGGCTGGAGATGCGCGGGTGGCTCACGTCCGGAAACCGCCACTGCTCGTACAGGTCGGGGTCGTCGACCAGCACGTGGCCGCCGCGCAGCACGTCGCGCAGCTGCGGCACCTGCAGGCCGTGATCCTCGAGGTCGCCGAGGATGATCGTCTCCTCGGTGCTGAGCCGGTCCGCCGCGTGCACCAGGCCCCTGCGGTATTCGCCGGCCCGCGCGGTGATCAGGATCATCAGGCGCACGCGTTCACGGCGCCGCGCGGCGGCACGTTCGCGTTCGTCGTCCGCGGCCGAGCCGGACTTCTTGGAACGTGCGCCGAGCAGGAGGGTGCGCTTGCGGTCCACACCGCCAGTGAAACATCGCCACGCGGGTCCCGCATCGTCGGCCGCGCCTCGGCCGAGGAGTCGTCACCGCAGGTCAGAGCACATTCCGGGGGCGGGCTGGAGCACGGCGCCATTCGGCTTGCGCCCCAGGGTTGCGCGGCATCCGGCCGCGACCGTCCGCAGTAGGGCGGTGTGGGAAGTTGCGTATGCATATGGGTTCAGTTTGCCTGTTTATCTGTTTATGGTGGAGTCTTGCGGTCGGCACTAGGCGAAGGGAACCCGATGCGCGAGAGCAGGACGGGGGCACGGCACGCTCGCGTGAAGCCCCAGGTCGTCCGCAGCAGAGTCTTCCGCACCAGCGTCTTGCGCAGGGCCGGTCTGCGGGCGCGCTCCCGGCTGATGCACCCGGCGAAGGGCGTGCTGCTCAGCTCCGTCGGCGTGGTCGGCATCGCCGCCGCGGCCGCCGCGCTGAGCTTCGGCACGGCCGGCTCGAACCACCCGGCGCAGGCGTCGTCCGTCTCCGTGCCGGTGACCTCGTCCTCGGCGCCGACCACGTCCGCGACGACGTCGCCGGCGGCGCAGACGACCGCCGCGAGCACGACCACGACGGCCACCACCGCGAGAAAGACGTCCTCGGCCGCGGCGGCGCCGAGCACGTCGATCAGTTCGATCGCATCGCTGACGTCACTGGCCTCGCTGACCGGCACGCAGGGGTCGAGCGCGACCCCGCTCGGCTCCCTGACCATCACGGCGGCGCCCACCACGTCCACGGCGGACACCACCCAGCCCACGGTGACCCCGTCGGCCGGCTCCTCGTCGACTTCGGCGTCCAGCACGCCCAGCCCGTCGACCTCGACGAGCACGAGCGCACCGTCCACGACGAGCACTACGTCCGCGCCCTCGACGGGCTCGAGCAGTTCGACCACCTCGACCACCTCGACCACCTCGACCACCTCGACGCCGACGGCCACGCCGAGCGCCACGTCGTCGGCCACCACGTCCAGCTCGTCCTCGTCCTCGGCTTCGGGGTCCGCCTCGTCCACCTCGAGTGACGGTTCGTCCGCGTCCGCATCCCCGAGCGCGTCGCCGTCGGACTCGGCCACGTCGCCGTCAGCGAGCGCGTCCATCGGCTAGCGTGGCCGCATGGCCACGTGGGACGACGTACGGCGGCTGGCGGCGCGGCTGCCGGAGACGACAGAGGGCTCCGGGACGCAGGTCGGCGGCCCGGTGTGGCGGGTACGCGACGCGATGTTCGCGTGGGAGCGTCCGCTACGCCGCACCGACGTGCAGGCACTGGAGTCGATGGGCGCGCCGGTGCCGCCCGACCCGATCCTGGCCGCGCGCGTGCCCGATCTGGGCGTGAAGGAGGCGCTGGTGGCCGACGCTCCGGACATCTACTTCACCATCCCGCACTTCGACGGCTACAAGGCCGTCCTGGTCAAGCTGCCTTCGATCCCTGAGTCAGAGCTCTCCGAACTCCTGGTCGAGGCCTGGCCGTGCCGCGCGCCGAAGCGGCTCGCGAAGGAGTGGCTGGCCCGGCACGAGGCCGCGGGGTCATCAGGGGACTGAAGCGGCCGGTACGCGGAGGCTCAATCCGCGAGGCGGAAGGCGAACTTGGTCGTCAGGGCATTGACCTCCGGCCCCACCGCGGATCCGGAGAGCTCGATGGACAGCCGCCCGCCCCACACCTCGCCCTCCTCGCCCGGCGCCACGTCCCAGGCCAGGTTCCGCTCCTCGGCCCAGGTGAAGATGGCGCCGATGACGGGGATGTGGTCCTCGGGGCGGCCGACGAAGGTGTGGGTGACGTAGCGTCCGGCCGAGAGCACGTCGCAGTGCAGTTCGCCGTCGGTGGGCACGGGAGCGGCGAGCGGGATGCCCGCTTCGATCTCGAGGCGGCGGAACATGTCGATGACGCGGTAGCGCAGGAACGGTGCTCCGGCCGGCTCGATGCCCTGCGCGGCCAGGTGGGCGAGCAGTTCGGGCACCCGCCGCGCGACCGTGCCGATCGTCTCCAGGGTGACGATGCCGGTCACAGCGAGGTAGGGCTGCTCGGGCCAGTCTTCGATGGTCGGTTCGACGGTGGATTCGGCTGCCTGCTCGGACATCGCTCGCTGCTCTTCTCACGCGGTTCGGGATCGGACGGCCGAGTCTTCACCTGAAACCGCTTTCGCTTCTAGCGTCGGATCCGTCGGGTCGGATCATTGTGCACCACCGCCGCACGCGCAGCCGCGCGGCGGTCAGGAGAATCGAGGGACCCATGAACCAAGCTGCTCGCGTTCAGCGTGGCAAGCCGACCATCCGAGACGTGGCCCGCGCGGCCGGCGTCTCGGCCGCCACCGTCTCGCGCGTGATCAACCACGAGGCCGGCGCGTCCCCCTCGATCCGCACCCGGGTGCACGCGGTCGCGGCCGAGCTCGGCTATCAGCCCAGCGCCATCGCACGCGCCCTGGCCACCGGCCGCACCCGCACCATCGAGGTGATCGTCACGGAGTCCTGCACCGGCTGGCTCGGCGCCCACCCGCACTACGGCCGCGTGCTGGCCGGGGCGATGTCAGCCCTCGAAGGCACCGACACCCAGCTGCGCATCCACTCCCTCACCCCCGACCGGGCCGCGGCGGCGATCGACGCCCTGGCCGCCGACGCCACCGTCGGAGCGCTGCTGGCCAACGTGACCCCGGAACTGGCCACCCGCTACTACCTGCGCTGCCGACGCGTCATCTCCCTCGTCCCGACCGCCCCCGCGGTCCCGGCGCTCGAGGTCGACAACGTCGCCGCGGTACGCATCGCCGTCGCCCACCTGCACCGGCTCGGCCGACGCCGCATCGCCGCGATCCACGGACCGGTCGGCAACAGCTGCGCCGCCCAACGCCGCGACGGGTACCGCAGCGCCATCGCGCACTTCGGGCTCCCCGAGCTGAGCGCGGAGGGCGGATTCAACCGGGAAGGCGGCCACGACGCCGCACGGGAACTGCTGCGGCGCCATCCCGAGATCGACGCCATGTTCGTGGCCTGTGATCTGATGGCCGCCGGGGCCGTCCAGGCGATCACGGCCGGCGGCCGCCGCGTCCCCGAGGACGTGGCCGTCGTCGGGTTCGACGACAGTATCGCCGCGATCTGCGCCAACCCGCCGCTGACCACGATGCGGCTGCCGGTCGAGCAGATGGCCGCCGACGCCACCCGCATCCTCATGGACGGCGACCCCGAGTTCGGCTTCCGCCGCTTCTACCCCGTCGACCTGGTCCTTCGGGAGAGCGCTCCCGACTTCAGCCCGGCGCGCCTGTCGCGGGGCGCGGGGTCGGGGGCCGAGTCCGACAGCCAGCGCAGCGCGACGGCTCCGCCGAGCAGGGAGAGCACGCCCTGAGCGTCGAGCAGCCAGCCGATGGCGATACGCTCGCCCAGCAGGCCTGCCGTGATCATGCCCGCGGCCTGCCCGGCCGAGAACACCGCCCCGACCAGCGCGAACAGCGGGCCGCGCTCGCCTTCCGCCGTCGCCAGCTGGAGCGCGGAGGTCAGCCCCGAGACCATGCCCACGGACGGGACGCCGATGGCGATGAACAAGGCCACGTAGACCGGTTCCCACGAAGTGGCGTGCGGGAGGTTCCAGACCGTCAACGCGATCACGCCGAACAGCAGGCAGGACCAGCCGGTCAGCCGGGCGGGCCGGGTGCCCCCGGACCGGGCGAGCAGGAGGCCGCCGGTGACGGCGCCGATCGCCTGGACTCCGCGCAGCACGCCGTTCTCCGCCGCTGTGCCGTGCAGGGTCCGCGCGACGAAGACCACGAACAGCACGATGAAGAGCCCTTGCGCGACGGCGGTCAAGGCGAGCACGGCCAGGCCCGCGCGGATCGGTCGGCGCGCGAGCAGCTCGGCGGTGCGCACCCGCGCGGTCGCAGTGCCCTGTTCCGATGGGCCCGGTTCCGATGCGCCCGGTTCCGATCGCGGCGTGCCGGGCGGGGCGGGGTGCGGATTGCGGACCAGGGCCGCGCACAGCAGGAAACTGGCGGCGTCGCCGACGACGATCGTCCACACACCCCCGCCGGCCAGGGCGAGGCCGCCGAGCGAGGCTCCGAGGAGGCGGCCGAGGTTCTGGTTCAGGCCGATCAGCGAGTTCGCGGTGAGCAGGTCCCGCGCCGGGACCAGGGTGGGCAGCAGGGCGTTCTTCGTGGTGTCGAAGACGCAGGCCAGCGCCGCCTGGGTGGCGATCACGCCGTAGAGGATCGGCAGGTGGGCCCCGGCGAGCAGCGGGAGCAGGAACGCGGCCTGGATCAGCGAGACCGCCACGAGCAGCGCGGGCCGGTTCCGGCGTTCGGCCAGGCGGCCCGCGAACGGCGTCACCGCGAGCACGGGTATCAGCTCGATGAGGAAGGCGAAGGCGGTGCCGAGGGTCGAGCCGGTCGCCTGGTAGACCAGGACCGGCAGCGCCACCAGGAGCATCCAGTCGCCGGTGTCGGAGATGAAGCCGGCCACCCACAGCCGGCGGAAATCCCGGTGCGCGCGCAGGACGTTCACGTCTCAGGACCCTGTGGGAAGGCCTGGAACGCGACCGAGGCCAGGGCCGCGCCCGGGGGCCGCGCGTCCCGGGTGGCGGCGATGTAGGGGCGCAGGACCGCGTCGATCCGCCTGGTCAGCTCGGCGAGTTCGTCCGGTGTGACCCGCAGGGTGTAGGCGTTGAACGACGTCGCCTCCTGCCAGGCCCGCTCCAGTGCCGGGAATCGGGTGAGGGCCTCGCGGGCCTCCTGCTGGGCCTGTCGCAGGGTCAGCGCCGCCAGCGCCGCGGCGTTGCGTCCGGCCGGGCTGCGCGGGTCGGCGGCGAGGTCGATGTCGAATCCGGTGACCAGCGCCCGCCACGGCCGCTCCCGCCCGTCGGCCGAGTCCTGCGCCGCCACCCAGCCGAACTTGGCCAGGGTCCGCAGGTGGTAGCTGCTGTTGGACGGGGTGTCCCCCACCGCCCGGGCCGCCTGCGACGCGGTGGCCGGCCCGGCGGAGATCAGGTGGTTGAGCAGCTTGGTCCGCATCGGGTGGGCCAGCGCCGCCAACGCCTCCGGATCGTCGATGTGGACCCGGACCTCTTCGGCCATCGTGCGTTCCTCCGCGCCGAAAACTCTGAAAGAGCCTTTCAGAGTGGAGTCAACCACGCCGGGCGGGGATGCGAAAGGGCTTTTCAGATTTTCCGGCCACGACGATCAGATGCGACTCGATCGAGGACTGTATCGAAACATTCGAGATCATCCGTCCGCGAGCTCACCGCCTTCCGCAACATCAGTGGACTCATTTCGATCTTGATTGCTTCAGCATCGCCATTGCCAGGGATGATGTGCGCTCTGGTAGATCTTGACTTCGAAATCGTTTCCGAAAGATCTCCGAAACTTCTTGACAGCCCTCTCCCACCCGACCAATACTTTCGCCGTGGTCGGTGCCCTCACCGACCACCCATCGGCCGTCACCCACGTCGGCCCGGTCGAACTTCTCGCCGTGCACGACACCGACGCGGCGGCCGTCCCGAGCACGCTGACGGGCCCCGCCGTGCCATCTCGTGCTGCCTGGATTCGCCCACCGTCCTCAACGAGGAGGAAACGCGCGCAATGAACGACGCCCCCACCCAGCCGGCCGGCCGCAGACGCGGCCGATTCGGGCTGCTCGCCAGCTTCGCCTGCACCGCGGCACTGGCCGTGATCGCGGCGATGATGCCCGGCACCGCCCAGGCCGACACCACCGTCACCTCGAACGCGACCGGCACCAACAACGGGTACTTCTACTCGTTCTGGGAGCAGGCCAGCGGCGCCACGATGACGCTGGGATCCGGCAGCAACTACAGCCTCACCTGGAACACCGCTTCGACCAACGTCGTCGCCGGCACCGGCTGGAACCCGGGCACGACCTCCCCGGTGACCTACTCCGGCTCCTGGAACTGCAACGGCAACTGCTACCTGTCCCTCTACGGATGGACCACCAACCCGCTCGTCGAGTACTACATCGTCGACAACTACGGCGACTACAACCCGAGCACCGGAGCCACCAAACTCGGCTCGGTCAACAGCGACGGCAGCACCTACGACCTCTACGAGACCACCCGCACCAACGAGCCCTCCATCCAGGGCACCGCGACCTTCAACCAATACTGGGCCATCCGCGAATCCAAGCGCACCGGCGGCACCATCACCGTCACCAACATCTTCAACGCCTGGACCGCACTCGGCCTGAACCTCGGCACCCCGAACTACCAGATCCTGGCCACCGAGGGCTACCAGTCCAGCGGCAGCTCCAACATCACCGTCACCTCAGGCGCGAGCAGCACGGCCACGCCCTCCGCCACGCCGACCACGCCGACCACGTCGGCCTCGCCGACCGGTTCGCCGAGCAGTGGCGGGGGTGGCAACCGCAACGCGTACCAGCAGATCGCTGCCGACTCCTACGATGCGGCATCCGGCGTCACCACCGCGGCGGGCGACGGTGGCACCGTCGTGAGCCTTTCCGGCGCCAGCAGCTACCTCGCGTTCAACGGCGTGCAGTTCGGCTCGTCGGGTGCGGCCGACGTCTCGTTCCGCGTGGCGAACCCGACCGCAGGGCTCAACCTCCAGGTGCGGATCGGCAGCCCGACGGCCTCCCCGGCGTGCACCGTGTACCCGAGCGGAAACGACACGTGGACCCTGAGCTCCAACTCCTGCTATCCCAAGCCGAGCGGGACGCAGACCGTCTACATCACCAGCACCGGAGCCACGGAGATCAATTACCTGGTATTCGGCCAGTGATCGAATAGCAGCTTTCGACGGCCCGGGCGATCCCGTCCCGGGCCGTCGGGAACCATGGGCGTCACCGGGCGAACCTCACGCGGCCAGGCCGGCGCAGGCGAAGATCCGTACGGTGGCGCACACGGTCTTGCCCAAGGGCGGGCGGACGTAGACGTCGATCCGCCGGGCCAGACGGCGCAGCAGGAACCACCCGAAGCCGCCGCCGCGCTCGACGTCCGGGGAGCGCGGATGCGGAAGCGCCGTGCTCGAGTCGCTCACCGCGATCGTCAACTCGGTGTCGTCCTCGACCAGATACAGCGAGCACGGGCCCGGCGCGTGCACCACCGCGTTGGTCACCAACTCGCTCACCAGCACCAGCACGTCCCCCTCCGCCGCGTCGGGGACGGGTCGCCCGCACTGCTCCAGGTACGCACGGGTGCAGGCCCGTGCCGTGGACACGCAGCTTTCCGAACCGTCAAGTCGGTACACGGCGTGACGCCCGTGGGGGCACGCGCCCTCATGCGCATCCATGCGAAGTCCCACCTTCTCCAGCCGTCTGTGTGAATCCGGGTCAGCTCCCAGTGCCCGCAACGCGCCGTCGCACGCAGGGCGGCCCCGTCGAGGTCGAATACGGTGTGTCCATGGACAACGAACCCGCCGGAGCGGACCCCGACCCGCGCGCCTTCACCTCGGCCCGTACCAAGCTGCTCTCGTGCTGCGCGGCCGGGATCGCCGCGGGCTCGGCCGCCGCGGTGCTCGGTACCGGCCGGGAGGCGCCGTTGATCGGGTGGGGTACCTTCGCGGTGATCTACTGCCTCTGGATGTGGGCGTCCGTCTGGCACATGGACGCGCCCGCCACGGCCGCTCACGCCAACACCGAGAGCCCGGGGCGCGACCTGGCCGACGTGGTCGTGCTCGGCGCGTCGATCGTGAGCCTGATCGCCGTCGGCCTCGTCCTGTTCGACGCCGGCGGCCAGAGCGGCGCCACCAAGTACGTCCAGGCCGCCCTCGCCGTCGCGTCGGTGATCACGTCCTGGATCCTGGTCCACACCGTGTTCACGCTGAAATACGCGCGCCTCTACTATCAGGACCCCGTCGGCGGCATCGACTTCAACGAGGACGACAGGCCGCAGTACACCGACTTCGCCTACCTGGCCTTCACGATCGGCATGACCTTCCAGGTCTCCGACACCGACCTGCAGACCAAGGCGGTCCGGCGCGCCGCGCTGCGCCACGCCCTGATCTCCTTCCCCCTGGGCACGGTCATCATCGCGACCTCGGTCAACCTCGTGGCCGGACTCGCCAAGTGACGCCCGGACAGGCCGAGCCGATGGAAGCCGATCATCCCATATCAGGATGTGATGACATACCGAGGGCGAGCAGGGCGGTGTCGTCCTCGAGGCCGTCGCCGAAGCGCTCGAGCAGATCGGTGAGGGCATCGATGAGGGCGTGGGCGCCGACCGGGGCGAGGGAGGCGGCGAAGGTGCGCAGGTTCTCCTCGCTGTAGCGGGGGCCGGCCTTGGTGCGCGCTTCGGTCAGCCCGTCGGTGTAGAGCAGCAGCGTCTCGCCGGGACCGAGCACCGTGGTCGCGCGGACGAAGCGGGGATCGGCCAGCGCGCCGACGAGTTGGCCGCCGGAGGTCGTCAGGAAGTGCGCGGTGCGGTCCGCGCGCAGCAGTAGGGCAGGCGGGTGACCGCCGCTGGCCAGCGTGACCGTGTGCGCCTCGCCGTCGCGCGTCACGGTGCCGGCGATCGCGGTGCAGTAGGTGGCGTCCGGACCCGTGTAGCGCTCGCGCACGGCGGCGTCGAGCGTGGCGAGGGCGCGTTCGGGGTCGGGATCGACCAGGAACGCGGCGCGCAGGGTGTAGCGGACCAGCGAGGTCACCGCCGCGGCCTTCGGGCCCTTGCCGCACACATCGCCGAGGAAGAATCCCCATCGGCCGCCGCCGAGGGGGAACAGGTCGTAGAAGTCGCCGCCGATCTCGTCGACCGAGGCCGGGTGGTAGTACGCGGCCGCCTGCAGGCCGGGAACGCGCGGCAGGTCCGGCGGCAGCAGGCTGGTGCGCAGGATGGAGACGACCTGCTGGAGCCTGGCGCGTTCGGCTTCGGCGGTTCGGCGGGCCTGTTCGGCTTCGATGCCGGCCGCCTCCGCCTCCTGGCGGGCGCGCAGGAGCTCGTTCTCGTAGGTGCGCCGGTCGCGGGCGTCGAAGAGCGTGGTGCGGATCAGCACCGGCTGTCCCTGCGTGCCGGTCTTGACGGTCGAGGTGACCAGGACCGGCAGCCGGCGGCCGTCGGCGCCCTTGAGCTCCAGGGCGATCCCGGAGACGTGGTGCTGCATCGAGAGCAGCGGGGCGAAGTGCGTCTCGTGGTAGAGCTTGCCGCCGACGGTCAGCAGGTCGGCGAAGCGGCGGCGGCCGACCAGCTGTTCGGCGGAGTAGCCGAGCCACTCCAGCAAGGTGGCGTTGACCTTGGCGATGCGGCCGTCCATCAGCGTCGAGAGGTACCCGCACGGCGCGTTGTCGTAGAGGTCCTCCAGGCTGTCTTCCAGGAGCCCGGCGAACTGCGCCGACTCCGCCTCGTCCACGTCCTTGCCTCCGGTGGAACTCACCGAGGGGCTCCGGCGAACGCCACGATCTGCTCGGCGGTCGCCTCGGGCGCGCTCAGCTGCGGGCAGTGCCCGGTCGCCGGCAGGGTCACCAGGCGGCTGCCGGGAACGGCGGCGTGCACGAACGCGCCGACCTCCGGAGGCGCGATCACGTCCGTCGTGCAGTCCAGCACGAGCGTGGGCACGGTGACCGAGGCGAGCTCGGCCCGGGTGTCGGACAGGAACGTGGTGCGGGCGAAGACCGCGGCCATCGCCGGATCGGTGGCGCAGAAGCTGTTGGTCAGCTCCTGCCCGAGCTCGGGACGCTCGGGATTGCCCATGATCACCGGCGCCATGGCCGCCGACCAGCCCAGATAGTTGGAGTCGAGCGAGGCGAGCAGCTCGTCGATGTCCTCGGCGGTGAAGCCGCCGACGTAGCCGTCGGCCGGGTCGTCGATGTAGCGGGGAGAGGGGGCGAGCATCACCAGCTTGCCGAAGCGCTCCGGCTCGCGGGCCGCGGCCAGCACTCCGACCATCGCGCTGACCGAGTGGCCCACGAACACCGCGTCCGTCAGGTCGAGCTCGGCGCAGACCTCCAGGACGTCCTCGGCGTACCCGTCCAGCGAGGAGTAGCGCTCCGGGTCCCAGGCGGCCGGGTCGGCACGGCCGGAGCCGACGTAGTCGAACAGGACCACCCGGAAGCGCTCGGCGAGAGTCGGCAGCACCAGGCGCCACAGGTTCTGGTCACAGCCGAACCCGTGTGCGAGCAGCAGCGTCGGACCATCGGATCGACCGGTCACCGTGACGTTGTTCCTGTCGATCACATCCATACGCAATATCCTCGCACGCAGGACGCGCTGCGCATCCCCGGCGGGTCTGGTCAGGTCGCACACGCAGAACCGGGGTCGCCGAGACCCGGCTCGGCGGCGGCCGTTGTCAGGAAGCTGTCGTATCGCGAACCGCGCTCAGGACTGCGGCGATGACGAGTTCGGTGCCCGCGGGGGTGAGACGGTCGAGCGTTTCGGGGGCGAGGCAGCGGCGGAGCGCGCCGGGAAAGGCCGTCGCGAGGGCGCTGCGGCCCGGAGCCGAAAGCCGCTCGGCGACCAGGTCCGGATCGGTGTGCGCGCCGAGCCCGAGGGCGAAGTAGCCGCGCCACAGCTCGAAGAGCACGATGTCGGTCAGGGTCTCGCGCAGCGCGCCGTCGCGATCGATCCGGCGCAGGTCCTCGGTGTAGCGGGCGTGCAGCACCTCGGCGGACAGTTCGGGCGGCAGCCGCTCGGCCAGCGGCGCGCCGAACCATCCCGGCTCGGACGCGGGATCGCAGCGGAACCACTCGGCGACCAGTCGCCACCAGTCCACGTGCGGCAGCTGATCGAGATCGTCCCCTGCGATGCCCCCGGCGCCGGCGCGAAGATCCGCGTGGGCGGCGAACCACACGGAACGGCGCGGCCCCTGGAAGCCGTTGCCGGTGAGGCTCGGGCGGTCGTCGTGGTCGACGAGGTTGGGCGCGGTGACGATGCTCGGCACCTTGTGGGTGCCCAGGAATCGCCGCATCACCACGTCGTCGGGGCCGTGTTCGCCGACGCTCTCGGCCGCGAACTTCGCCGCCCACTCGGTCGGCAGCACCAGCGCCTGAGTCGGGGTGAACGGGTCCGCGGCGAGTGCGGCGTTCTGGCCGCGGACGGCCGCGAGCCGCACCGTCGTCGCCGAGCGCGAGCCCCATTCGGCGAACAGGCTGATCGCGGCGGCCGGGTGGGACCGGACCGCGTACAGCAGCTGCTCGGCGAAGTTCTCGCACAGGATGACGTCGTCCTGCAGCACGAGGTGGTGGGTCGCCGTCGGGTCGGCGCGCGACCAGGCCGCGAGGGCGGCGCTGAGGCTGGTACCGCTCTCCGGCTCGGGATCCACCACGATCTCCAGGCCGAGCTCCGGATGGTGCGCGGCGAGTCGCTCGGCCGCCGCGAGCCGCCGCGGGTGGGTCATCACGGCGACGGAGACCGTCACCGCGTCATCGTGGATCATGGGTTCACCTTCGTCCTCTGATAGATCGGCCGTCAGTCCAGGAAGCTGATGCGCCGCGGGTCGTCCTCGACCAGGGCGCTGCCGTACACCTGCTGCGGGATCCCCATGCCGAAGGCCGCGTGCCGGCTGCCCACGTTCACGTCGCGCCAGATCCGTTGCAGCGGGCTGGCTTCGGCGAAGGCGGACGAACCGTGGGCGGTCATCAGGATCTCGATCGCCTCGCGGCAGTTGCGGGCGACGTACGCGGCGTCCATCCGGGAACGGGCCCGATCGCGCGCGCTCGGCTCGGCCTGGGTCGCCACCAGGGCGTCCGCGTCCTCGGCGATCCGCCGGGCGTGCAGCTTCGCCGTGTCCAGCCGGGTCGCCGCGTCGGCGAGGTCGAGGCGGAAGCTCGGCGAAGCCGTCTGGTTCTTGTACGTGGTGGCGGCGACCGGGCGGTGCGCGCCGCGTTCGAGCACGAAGTCCAGGGCCGTGTCCACGCCGCCGATGAGCGCGCCGAGCAGGCCCACCGACAGGCCGGCCAGCCCCTTGCGTCGCCACACCTCCGGAGCGTTCGGCGTTCCCTCGACGAAGCACTCGAACGGCAGCAGCCGGTGTTCGGGTACGAACACGCTCTCGGCCAGCACGGTGTTGCTGCCGGTCCCGCGCATCCCGCCCATCTGCCACGTGTCCTCGATGTTCACCTGCGTCGCCGGGATGAGCGCCAGGTGCGGGCCGGGCTCGCCGGCGGCGGCACCGGCGGCGACCACGACGATCATCCAGTCGCTGTGCAGGCTCCCGGAGAAGTAGGGCCAGCTGCCGGTGAGCACCACGCCGTCCGTCGTGCGCTCGACCGGCGCGGTGGGACGGCCGAGGAAGAACGCGGTGGTCGCGTCGGGGCTGCCGGACCACACCTCGGCCTGCGCCTTCTCGCCGAACGACGCGACGATGAGGTTGCCCGCGTTGAGCACGCCGGTGACCCAGGCGCTCGAGCAGCATCCCCGGCCGAGCTCGGAGATCACCTCGAGGTAGGTGCGGAAGCCGATCTCGTGTCCGCCCCACCGGGCCGGGGTGAACAGGCGCAGCAGCCCGGCCTCGCGCAGCGCGGCGAGGTTCTCCCGCGGCAGCCGGCGTTCCGCGTCGCTGCGCGGGGCCAGCTCGCCCAGACACTCCCGCAAGGCCGCGGCCCGCAGGACGAGCTCGCCGTGGTCCGCTGTGTCGGCGCTCTGCTCGGCGCTCGCGGATGCGCGCTGTGTGAGCACGTCGGTCGTGGTCATCTCGTCGCTACCTTTCCACTGGGGCGGGACGGCTGGGGGAGCCTGCGGGCTCGATCGCGGCGCCGGACGGCGCCGGCGCGGTGAGCAGGGCGGTGCCGAGGACGACGGGGGCCAGCATCGCGCCGCCGACCCAGAACGCGGCCTGGCCGGCGTGCAGCGAGGCGGCCGGGGTGTGTCCGGCGAGGCCGAGGTACACGCTGCCGAGCACGGCGACGCCGAGGGTGGCGCCGAGTTGCTGGACCGCGTTGAGCAGTCCGGCGGCGGAGCCGATCTGCTGCGGTCGCAGGGAGCTGAGCGCGGTGGCGAAGAAGGAGGAGCAGAACAGCCCGACGCCGAACCCCTCCACCGTGACGGCGCCGAGCAGCGGGGTCGGATAGCCGTGCGGCGCGGCGGTGCGGTAGACCGCGATGACGCCGAGCACGCCGGCCAGCAGCGTGCCGACACCGGAGAGCATGACGCCGCGTCCGCTCCCGCGCGGGCGGCTGCCGCCGAGCCAGGACCCCGCGGCCACGGCGAGCGAGGACGGGACGAGGGTGAGGCCGGTGGTCAGCACGGTGCGGCCGAGACCGAGCTGCATCTGCATGACGACCACGAGTGAAAGGCCGGTGGTCACCGCGAAGAAGAACATCGACGTCACCAGCGCCGCGGTGAAGCGCCGGTTGGCGAACAGGCTCGGCTCGATCAGCACGCTGCGACCGGCCCGAGCCGCGCGGCGCAGCCGCAGGGTCAGCGCGGTGAGCACGACCAGGCCGGCCGCGATCATCGACCACTCCCGGGCCGTCGGCCACCCCGAGGAGATCTCGTTGAGCGGGTAGACGATCAGCGCGATGCCGGCGACGGCCGCGAGCACGCCCAGCGGGTCGAGGCCGGGGCGGCGCGGGGCGCGGTCCTCCGGCAGCAGCGAGGCCAGGCCCAGCACGACCAGCGAGAGCGGCGCGTTGACGAGGAACACGGCGCGCCATGAGGAGCCGAAGAGGTCGGCGTGGACCAGCACGCCGCCGAGCAGCGGCCCGCAGACTCCGGCCAGGCCCATGACGGGGCCGATGCTCGCCAGCGCCCTGCCCAGTTCCGGTCCGCGGAACATGGCGCGCATCAGCCCGATCGTCTGCGGCATCGCCGCGGCCGCCGCCGTGCCCTGCAGGGCGCGGAAGGCGATCAGCGCGGCCGCCGAGGGCGCGAAGGCGCAGGCGAGCGAGGCCAGCAGGAAGCCGACGACGCCGAACACGAACATCCGGCGGCGCCCGACGATGTCGCCGAGCCGCCCACCGGTGATCAGCAGCAGCGAGAACGGCAGCGTGTAGGCGCCGGTGAACCACTTCAGGTCCGCGGCGCCGCCGCCGAGCCCGCCGTGGATGGTGGGCGCGGCGATCTGCACGATCGTCGCGTCGAGCAGGTCCATGGCCTGGCCGATCAGCAGTGCGGCGACGGCGATCCACCGCCACCGGTACGCAGAGCCCGGTGAAGTCTCGGGCACGGCGCACACCTCCCTCCGCGCTCGCCGTGATGTCCGGGGACAGCGTGGCGAACGCGCGCTGCGGACTCCAGCGGGACCGCTCAGATCGGAGATTCCTTCCATACGGCCGGTCTCGCACGATCGATCCGTGCAGACACGGTGCCGCGGACCGCCCTATCCGGTCGAGGACTGAGGGAAATGTGCAGCGGCGGCCGTCGGCATGGCAGAAATCTCCCAATCCCCCGGCCGGTCGGGGACATGTCAAGGGGCGAGGGCCAAGCTGTCGGCGAGGCCGTCGCACGTCGATGCGCCGTCCCCCTTACCCCGTCCCGGCAGGAGACCTCCATGCCCTCTGTTCCCCGTCCCGGCAGCTCGCGCGAGGTCCGCCTCGTGCGCCGGCCGACCGGCCTGCCCGCGGCCACCGACTTCGAGGTCGTGGACGCGGCGCTGCCCGTCCTCGGCGACGGCGACGTGCTGGTGCGCAACCGCTTCTTCCACGTGCACTCCTCGGTCCGGATGCTGATCGCCGGGGGTGTCGAGGGCACGCCGTTCACGCCGCTCAACCCCGGGGACACGCTCGGCAGCGCGGCGGTCGGCGAGGTGGTGGAGGCTCCCGCGAGCTCCGGCCTGCGCGAGGGCGACCTCGTCGCGCACTGGCTGGGCTGGCGGGAGTACGCGGTGCTGCCCGCGGCCGCCTGCCGCCGCCTCGACGGCGACCTGCCGGATCCCGCGGCGTACCTGGCCCAGGGCTGGACCGCCTGGGCGGCGCTGACCTTCGGGGTGGAGCTGCGCCGGGGCGAGACGGTGTTCGTCTCCGGCGGCGCGAGCTCCATCGGCTCGATGGCCGGCCAGATCGCGCGCCTGCTCGGGGCGGGCCGGGTGATCGGCAGCACGAGTTCGGCCGCGAAGGCGCGGCGGATGACGGCGGAGCTCGGCTACGACGCCGTCGTGCTGCGCGGCGCGGAGCCGTTGGAGGAGCAGCTGGCGAAGGCGGCGCCGGACGGTGTCGACGTGCTCTTCGACAACGTGGGCGGCGAGCAGCTGCGCGCGGCCGTGGCCGTGGCGAACGAGGGCGCGCGGTTCGTGCTCATCGGGGCGCTGGCGGGCCAGCTGTCCGAGGACTCGAGCGGGACGACGGCGCCGGTGACGCTCGACCTGTTCCCCGTGCTGTTCAAGAGGATCACCCTGCGCGGCTACAGCGCGGACGACGACGTCGAGCACGAGCCCGCCTGGGACGAGTGCTTCAGCGCCTGGCTGCGCTCGGGCGAGATCGTCTTCGCGCACGATCGGGTGCACGGGATCGAGGCCGGCCCCGCGGCCCTGGCCGATGTCATCGCGGGCCGCCACTTCGGCGCCGTGATCGTCGAGCTCTGACCGCCCGGCCGGAGCACGGCCCCGGCACCCCCACCGGCGTACGCGACCACTGATATCCGCAGTCTGTCCGCATCTTCTCCTCGAGGGGTCTCGACATGCGTGTGCTCCTGTCCACCCTGCCGGCCGCCGGCCATCTGTTCCCCACCCTGCCGATCGGCCGCGCTCTGCGCGAGCGCGGCCACGAGGTCGCGGTGCTCACCGGCGGCGCCATGACGCCGTACATCGAACCGGAGGGCTTCGAGGCACTGCCCGCCGGTCCCAGCCAGTCCGAGCTGATCGCGCAGGTCGCCGCCCGGCACGGCGCCGAGGGCGTGTTCCGGCCGACGGCCGAGGGCTTCGCCGAGATGTTCGGCGGCGCGCGCCTTGACCTGGCCGCCGACCAGGCGCTCGGCGCGGCCCGCGGCTGGCGCCCTGACCTCGTCGTGCACGAGTTCACCGACACCGTGGGGCCGCTGGTCGCCACGGCGCTCGGCGTCCCGCTGGCCACGCACGGGCAGGGCCCCGGCCTGCCGCCGCCGCTGACCGCCGCGCTCAGCCGGATCGCGGCCTCGCGCTACGCCGAGCGCGGCCTGGCGATGCCGCCGACCGGGGCGGCGCTCGGCACGCTCTACATCGACGGTTGCCCGCCGGCCCTGCAGACGCCGGGCTGGCGCAGCCTCGTGCCGAGCACGCCGCTGCGTCCGGAGCCGTACGCGCAGCCGTGGGCCGCCGACGCGGACACACCGGTGTGGCAGGACGACGGCGAGCGGCCGCGGGTCCTGGTCACCTTCGGCACCCGGTTCGGCGACCCCGCCGCGCTCGCGCCGCTGGTCCGGGCCCTGTCCGCACTCGACATCGAGCTCGTACTCACCGTCGCGCCCGGACGGGACGCCGCCGAGTACGAGGTGGATCGCGCCCGGGTCCGGCTGGTCGGCTTCACGCCCAAGGACCGGCTGCTCGCGGGCGTCAGCGCGGTGGTCACCCACGGCGGGCTCGGCAGCGTGATCTCCGCGCTGTGCCACGGGATCCCGCTCGTCGTGCTGCCGCAGGCGGTCGACCAGTTCATGCAGGCGGAGCGGGTGGCCGGCGCGGGCGTCGGCGTGGCGCTGGCGCCGCCGGAGGCCGACGGCGACCGGGTCTCGAAGGCGGTCGACCAGGTGCTGACCGACACCGCGATCCGGGCGGCGGCGCGCGAGGCCGCGGAGCGGATCGCCGAACTGCCCGGGCCCGGGCAGATCGCGCTGCGGCTCGAGGCGTTCGCAGCGCACTGACGGCGCGCGCCGGATCGAACCGGCCGTCACCCGATCGCCCCGAACCGCTTGACGGTTCGGGCGATCGGGGCCGCCTCGATCCGGCGCACCCCGGGTATCGTGCCGATCCGCCTCGAGATCGACTCGTAGAGCCCGTCCTGGTCGCGGTAGGTCACGTACGCCACCAGGTTCGTCCGGCCGGTGGTGGCCGCGGCGAAGCAGACCCCGAAGTCGCCCGAGAGCCGGCGCGCTATCTCGGGCAGCAGCGCCATGTCGGCGTCCATCCACAGCATCGCCCCGGCCCGGTGCCCGAGCACCGCCTCGTCGAGGTAGAGGTCGAACTCGAGGATCCCGGCCGACCGCAGCGCCTCGACCCGGCGGCGCACCGTGGACTCGTCGCGCCCGGTGAGCGCCGCGAGTTGGCGGTAGCTCGCGCGCCCGTCGCGGCCGAGCCAGCCGATGACCTCCAGATCCGCCTCGTCCAGGCGCAGCGGCGCGCCCGGGCGCGGCGCGCCGGGGGCGGGGGCGAACGCCGCGGGGGCGAGCACGGCGATCCGCTCCGGGCTGAGCGCGGCCGAGATCTGGCTCCAGCCGCGCACCCCGCGCCGGTAGACCGACACCAGCGCCTGCGCGGAGATCCGGATGATCGAGCCGCCGGCCGGGCGCCGGCCCAGCAGCGCCTCGGCGTCCAGGCCGCCGTGGGCGACGACCTTGCAGGCGATCTCCGTGCCGCCGGACACGAGCGCGACCCAGCGCACGTCCTTGCGGGCGGCGATCTCGTCGGCCAGCGCCTCCGCGCGCTCGGGCTGGGTGAGCAGCCGCACCATCCATTCCGTGTCCTCGACGGTGCGCAGGCCGTCGGCGCGGGCGAGCACCCGCAGGCCGCCGGCCTCGCGCAGCCGCCGGTAGTGCTGGGTCGCGGTGCGCGCGGTCACCTCGAGCGCCTGGGCGATCCGGCTCAGCGGCGCGCGCCCGTCGACGCAGAGGGCTTGGAGCAGCTGGCGGTCGATCAGGTCGAGCCGACCGACCGCCGGGGCCCGGCGGATGTCTTCCATCGCGCGATCCTTCTGTCAGGCCGCTTCTTCAGCGTGCTGTCCGGAGCGGACCATGAGCGCGCTCGTCGGCAGGCAGAGCGCGGTCAGGGCCGCGGCGAGGACGAAGACGACCTGCACGGCGTGCAGCGCGGTCTCGGGATGCCCGGCCTCGGCAGAAAGGAAGTAGACGCTGCCGAGCACCGCCACGCCGAGGGTCGCGCCGAGCTGCTGGACCGCGTTGAGCAGCCCGGCGGCCGAGCCGATCTCCTGGGGCCGCACCCCGTGCAGCCCGGTGGTGAAGAATGCCGGGCTGAACAGGCCCACGCCGATCCCGACGACGCCGAGCGCCACCGGCAGAGCCCTGGGATACCCCGTCGTGCTCGCCTGGTGGTAGACGGCCAGCGCGGCCAGCAGGCCGACGAGCATGATCACCAGGCCGACCGTGGTGAGCCGGTGGCCGTACCGGCCGACCAGGCGCGCGCCCGCGATCCAGGAGGCGACCCCGAGGCCGACCGACCAGGGCACCAGGGTCAGGCCCGCGGTCAGCACGCCCTCGCCCAGGCCCATCTGGAGTTCGAGCACGATCACCAGGGTCAGGCCGGTGGTGGTGGCGAAGAACAGGGTCGAGGTGAGCAGCGCGGCCGGGAAGGTGCGGTCCCGCAGCAGGCTGACTTCCACCAGCGGGTGGCGCCCGGCCGCCGCGGCACGCCGCTGGTGCAGCGCGAAGACCGCCAGCAGCACCAGGCCGACCGCGACCGCGGCCCAGGCGCCCGCGGACAGCGCGCCGGTGCCGACGGTGATCAGCGGATAGACGATCAGGCCCACCCCGGCCATGGCCAGCAGCGTGCCCACCGGGTCGATCTCCGGCCGGCGCGGCGCCCGGTTCTCCATCAGCGTCGGGGACACGGCGAGCACCAGCAGGCTCAGCGGCACGTTGACCAGGAAGACCGCGCGCCACGAGGTGCCGAACAGGTTCGCGTGGGTCAGCACCGCGCCGAGGATCGGGCCGCTGACCGCGGCGAGCCCCATCACCGGGCCGATGCTGCCCAGCGCCTTGGCCACCTCGGGACCCTTGAACATGGTCTTGATCAGGCCGATGGTCTGCGGGATGATCAGCGCCGCGCCGCAGCCCTGGACCGCGCGCAGCCCGATCAGCACGCCGGCCGAGGGCGCGAGGGCGCAGCCGAGCGAGGCGGTCATGAACACCGCGACGCCGACCCGGAAGATCCGCCGCCGCCCGGCGATGTCGCCGAGCCGCCCGCCGGTCACCAGCAGCAGGGCGAACGGCAGCGTGTAGGCGCTGGAGAACCACTGCACGTCCGCCGCCGAGCCGCCCAGCCTGGCGTGCATCACCGGCGCGGCGACCTGCACGATCGTGGAGTCCAGCAGGTTCATCGCCTCGCCGGTCAGCAGCGCGGCCAAGGCAAGCCAGCGCCAGCGGTATTCTGTGGTGGCCTCGGCCCCCACGGGTGTGGTCGTGGTCATCGCAGTCCTCTCCCTGTTCCGGGGGCGGTCCCGCCGGCCGAGCGGCCGTCGGTTCCCCGGCGCCCCGATACCGAGCATGGCGCCGCCCTGCCCGCGTTTCCATTCAGACCGGTTTGCCTTGTCGAAAACATCCATGCCGACCGCTCTGGGTGCAGATGAATTCCATGAATGCGGGAACTTCGGGCTGACCTCATCCAGCAGAAGCGGGCGGATCGCACACCGGTGCGCCACACGGTGTCGTACGCAAGCGGAGTTCCGGGCCCCGCCGGCCCGCAGGCCCGGCCCGCTCAGCCCTCGCCCCGGCGCGGCATTTTCCATCGCCCGGTCACGATCAATGGAACTATTCTGCGACCACTCCCGGAATCGCTGGAGTCAGCGGACGCTCTTGCGCAGGCTGTGCGGGAAAGGCGGCGCCGCCGCGGGACGCACCCGCCGGCGGCGCGCGCGAAACACGCCGCCCTAGGAGCCGACCCATGCGCAAATGGCTGCCTCTGCTGACGATCTCGCTCAGCACCTTCATGCTCCTGCTCGACGTCACCATCGTGAGCGTCGCACTGCCGACGATGACGAGCGCGCTCAACTCGTCCTTCTCGGCGTTGCAGTGGACCGTCGACCTGTACGTGCTCGTCCTGGCCTCGCTGCTGATGGCCATCGGCTCGGCCTCGGACCTGTGGGGGCGGCGCCGAACCTTCCTCGTGGGCCTGATCGTCTTCGCCGTCTCCTCCCTGGTCTGCGGCCTCGCGCCGGACACCGGCGTGCTCATCGCGGCGCGCGCGGTGCAGGGCGTGGGCGGCTCGGCGATGCTCGCCACCAACGGCGCGCTGATCGGCTCCAACTACTCCGGCAAGGACCGCGGCGTCGCCTTCGGCGTGTGGGGCGCGGTGATGGGCGCGGCCTCCGCGGTCGGCCCCATCCTCGGCGGCCTGCTCACCGAGCACATCAGCTGGCGCTCGATCTTCCTGGTGAACCTGCCGGTGGCCGCGATCGCGATCGTGCTGGGCATGCGGACCCTGAACGAGACCAGGAACCCGAACCGCACCCGCGTGGACCTGCCCGGCACGCTCACCTTCACCGCCGGGGTCACCGCCGTCGTCTACGGCCTGATCGAGGCCGGGGACAAGAGCTGGGGGGACACCGCGACGGTCACCGCTTTCGCCGCCGCGGCCGTGTGCCTGATCGCCTTCGTGCTGGTCGAGCGCTCCCGTCCGAACCCGATGCTGGACCTGTCCCTGTTCCGCCGCCCCTCCTTCTCCGCGCTGATGGCCGGCGGCCTGTTCCTGCACGTCGCCGCGTTCGGCAACCTGATCTACGTCTCGCTGTGGGCGCAGACGGTGCTCGGCATGGACGCGGTGAAGGCGGGCCTTGTGCTCACGCCGCTGGCCGGGCTCGCGTTCGTCACGGCGTGGCTGGCGGGCAAGTACCTCGAGCACCGGGTCAGCCCGCAGCACCTGATCGGCGTCGGGCTGATCCTCGTCGGCGCGGGCGCCGCGGCGAACGCCCGGATCGGTGCGGACTCCTCCTGGACCGTGCTGTTGCCCGGCTTCCTGGTGGCCGGGGTCGGCGTCGGCTTCTCCTCGCCGGTGCTCGCCTCCGCCGCGCTCGGCGCCGCGCCGCCGCAGCGCGCCGGCATGGCCACCGGCGCGATCAACACCTTCCGCCAGCTCGGCTTCGCGCTCGCGGTCCCGGTCTTCGCGACCGTGATCACCGGCGGCACCGAGCACGTGCTGTCCGACAGCGGGCTCTTCCCCGACGCGTCGGCGGCCTCGACCCAGCTGACGGCGGGTCAGGCCGGGCGCCTGGTCGCGGCCGCGCCGTCGGCCGGCCGCGCCGCGGTGGCGCACGCGCTGCACGACGCGTACGCGACCGGCCTGCAGCGCGTCTTCCTGATCAGCGCCGTGATCGGCGTACTGGCCGGGGTCGGGGTGCTCGCGCTCGTGCGCAACCCGGCCGAGGCCCCCGTGCCCGCGTCCGCGCCGGCCCGGGCCGTGGCCCCGTCCTCCGAATGAGCACAGGAATATCCGAACCATTCCATCGAAGCACCGGACCGGGCGGCCGCGAGCGTGCGGCGCCCGTCCGCCCCAGGAAGCGAGGATGCCGATCGTGACGAACTCCCCCTCCCCGGCCGCGGCGCCGGACCACGCCGCCGCGGGCGGCCTGCGCTGTTTCCCGCTTTTGTTCGTCCGCAAGGTGGCCGCGGTCGCCGAGTTCTACGAAGGGCTCGGATTCACCCGCCACGCGCAGAACCCGCCCACCGGCGAGCCGCACTACGTCGGCCTGCGCCGCGACCAGGCCGAACTCGCCGTGGTGAACGGCACCTGGCCCCAGGAGCAGTACGGCGTGGAGGCGGGCGCGGCCCCCACGGCGGCGATGTTCGTGTTCGTCGACGACGTGGACGCCGTGCTGGAGCGGCTGCGGAGCGAGGGCACCACCGTGCTGCGCGAACCGGTGAACATGCCGTGGGGCGAGCGGATCGCGCACGTGACCGACCCCGAGGGCGGCGCCGTCGCACTGGCCTCACCCATCCCGGCGGCGCACGCGGCGGGCTGAAGCACTCGAGCACGAGCACAGGCACAGGAGCGGCCGACGACCAGGGAGGGTGGGGTCGTCGGCCGCTCCTGTCTCGTGGTGGCTAGTGAGCCCCGCCGCGCGCCGTGCGGCCGCGGCGGCCGCCGATCAGCACCCGGAGCACGAAACCGGGCGTCAGCAGGGCGAACGGCGGCGCCAGCAGGGAACTGACCTGCACGAAGCGCCGGGTCACCTTGGGGTCGTGCTCGGCCGCGCACAGGATCCTGGCGATGTACGCGTTGACCATCCGCACCGCGGCCGGGCGCGGGCCCGGCACCTCGGGCAGCGCCAGATCGCCGCCCGCGGCCATCCGCCAGGCGACCTCGATGCGGCGCGAGGCGGCGCGGAAGAAGCGCGGGGCGAGCCGGTCGGTGCCGCGGGCCAGGGCGCCGCGCAGCACGGTGGCCTGCAGGGCCGCGACCGACATGCCCTGGCCGTAGACGGGGTTGAAGCTGCAGATGGCGTCGCCGAACACGAGCAGGCCCTCGGGGAAGCGGGGCAGCCGGTCGTAGCGGCGGCGCACGCTCGCCGGATACCGGTGCGCCACCAGTCCGTCGAGCGGTTCGGCCGCCTCGATCGCGGCGTACACGTCCGGCGGCACCACGCCGCGGATGAACTCGAGGAAGGGCTCGCGCTCGGTCGGCGGGTGGTGTCCGGCGTAGCCGATCATCGTCAGCACCCAGCGACCGCCCTCCTGTTCCAGGAAGTTGATACCGGTCGGCCGGCCCGGCTCGGCGCCGATGATCACCACCTTGCGCCGGCCCAGCGCGCCCGGCGCCAGGCGCAGATGCTGGGTGACGTACTTGATGTCGACCGAGACCCGCTCCTCGGCGGGCCGCGGGTAACCCATCTCGTCGAGCCACGCGGCCGAGCGACCGGCCCGGCCGGTGGCGTCCACCACCAGGTCCGCGGCGAGCAGGCTCTCGTCCGTCTCGCCGCGGCGTACGACGCGGGCGCCGACGACGCGCGAGGCGTCGTCGGTGTACTGCACGCCGACCGCCTCGCACTCGTCCAGGAACTCGATCTGCGGGAACGCGCGCAGCCTGGCCCGGGTGTGGCCCTCGAGGTACGGCCGGCTCGGCTGGTAGACCGGCGTGGGGTTGGCGTACGCGCCGTGATCGAGCCGGTGCCCGGCGGGCGCGAGGTGGATCTCGGCCCCGTCGCGCAGCACCGGCACGCCGTCCGCGGCGAACTCCTCGAGCATGCCGGGGAACAGTTCGTCCAGCACGCGCACGCCGGAGGACAGCAGCCCGTGGGCGTGCCTGCCCTGGGGTACGCCGCGTCGGTCGCGCCCGTCCGGGTCGAGCGGATCGCGCTCGACCACGGTCACCCGGTCGAAGTGCTCGGCCAGTACGCGCGCGGCCAGCAGGCCGCTCATACTCGCGCCGAGGACGACGGCGTGGCGGCCGAGGCCGGGCGGGGCCGGGTCGAAGGGCTCGGCGCGTCGCGCGGTCAACGAGCCGGGGTCAGCGGTGTCGGTCATCGTGTCTCTCCCGTCGAGCGTGCAGTCGGCAGCAGGCCCGGCGCGCGGGCCGGCGATGCGGCAGGTGGGACGGGCGCGGATCCGCCGTCCCGCGCCGGGCGACCGACGGCGCCGGCACCGTCGGTCGCACGACGCGGGAGAGCGCCCGGGGCGGCCGTCGGCGGTGGCTCGGCCGACGGACGGACGGGGCGCGGCCGCGGCCGCAGGGCCGGGCCCGGTGTGGCTCAGCATGACCGCGGGCCGCGGCGGCTTCCAGCGACCGGCCGGATATCGCAGATTCCTTCCATCGGGGGCGCGAAGCGCGAAGGATTCCGGCCGCGGCGGCGGGATCGGGCGCCACGGCGCGGTGCCCGAGAGCGATGTGTGCGCGCACGGCCCCGCAACCGCTTCTTTCCTGCGCGCGCCGCGCCGGGCGTGGAAGAAAACCCCCATTCGCCCGCCGCGCCCTCCCGCCGGCGCCGTCCGGTGCCGCATCCTGGCCGCGGGGCGCTCGTGCCCGCACGGTGACCATCGCTCCCCCGAAGACAAGGAGTGCAGCATGCCGTCAGCCGACCTGGGCATCCTGGACCTTCCGCACGGAGCACGCCCCGACCCGGACGAGTTCATCCGCGCCGCGATGCGCTGGCACTTCGATCCGCAGACCGGCTCGCCGTTCTGGCTCGAGCTCGCGCCCGGACTCGGCTTCGACCCGCTCAGCGACGTCAAGACGCTGGCCGACCTGAGCCTGTTCCCGGACGTCGCGGGCCGGATGCGCGACGTGCGTATACGTGATCTGATCCCACAGGGCTACGGTTCGCGGCCGCCGATCGCGGGCGTGTTCGAGAGCGGCGGCACCACCGGCGGCCCGAAGCGGGTGGTCGTGCTCGAGGACTGGTTCGAACGCCTGCTGGCGTGGAGCGACGCGAACCTCGACGCGCACGGCTTCGGCTGCGGGACGGACTGGCTCGGCCTCGTACCGACCGGGCCGCACTTCGTCGGCGAGTTCTTCCGGCGCTCCGCGGCGCGGCGCGGCGGGCTCGCGTTCGCGGTGGACCTGGACCCGCGCTGGGTCAAGAAGCTGATCGCCTCCGGCCGCGGCGCGGACGCCGGCGGCTACGCCGAGCACCTGATCGCGCAGGCCGTGGACGTGCTGCGGACCCAGCAGATCGGCGTGCTGGCGGTCACTCCCCCGCTGATGGAGCGGCTCGCCGCGGACGAAGAACTGGCCGTGCTGATCGACGAGCGGGTCGGCGGGATCCGCTGGGGCGGCACGCAGATGGACCCGGATTCCCGGGCGATGTACCGGGCCGAGGTCTTCCCGAACGTGGCGCTGTGCGGGAACTACGGCAGCACCATGATGCTCGGAGTGGCCGGCGAGCGTCCGGGCCTGGGCGAACAGGATCCGTGCGTGTTCGAGCCGCTCGCGCCCTGGGTGACCTTCTCGGTCGTGGATCCGCAGACCCGGCTGCCGGTGGCCTACGGCGAGCGCGGCCGGGTCGTGGTCAGCCACGTCAGCCGCTCGTTCCTGCTGCCGAACAGCCTGGAGCGCGATCTGGCCACCCGGATCCGGCCGCACGAGGACTTCCCGGGCGGCGACTGGGTCGCGGACATCGCGCCGGTGGCGGTCTTCGAGGACGAACGCGTCATCGAGGGGGTCTACTGATGGCCGCCCCGCCGCCCGGCTCGGGCGAGCCCTACGTCGTTCCCGCGCTCGGCGCCTGCGGTTCCTACCGTGCCAGGGTCCGGATTCCGGTCGCCGACGTGGCCGGCCGGACGCTGGCGGAGCTCAGCCAGGTCCCGCCGCTCTTCGTGGACCGGTCGCTGCGCGCCCAGCGCCGCGCCGAGCCGGTGCCGGCCGAGGAGCGCGCGGCGCTGTTCGCACGGGCCGCGGAGCTGTTCGCCACGGGCGAGCCGGACGGCTGGACGGTGCAGCGGTATCAGCACCATGTCAGCCGGGTGGGCGGCCTGCCCATCGCCGAGGTCCGCGCGTCCACGGCCGCCGTCGCCCGCCGGCTGACCGCGGTGGCGGACTCGGCCGGACGGGCGCGGCCGGTCGGCACGCTCGAGGCGGCCGACACCGGAGCGGCGTTGCGTACGCCGGGCCCCGGCCTGGCCGAGGGCCGCGCGGTGTGGGCGCGGCGGGGCGAGCTGTTCGCCGTGCACGCCGCGGGAAACCACCCGGGTACGCACACCTACTGGCCCGAGGCGCTGGCGCTCGGCTACCGGGTCGCGGTGCGTCCCTCCAGCCGCGACCCGTTCACCCCCTTCCGCCTGATCAGCGCCCTGCGCGCGGCCGGCCTGCCGGACGCGCTGGCGACGCTGCTGCCGACCGCCCACGAGCACGCCGAGACCCTGCTGCGCGGGGCCGACCTGGCCATGGTCTACGGCGGCGAGGAGGTCGCCCGGCGCTACGGCGGCGATGCCGGGGTCCTGATCCAGGGGCCCGGGCGCTCGAAGATCCTGGTCACCGCGGACTGCGACTGGCGCGAGCACCTGGACGTGATCGCCGGCTCGGTCGCGGACCACGCCGGCACCGGCTGCGTCAACGCCACCGCGGTGTTCGTCGAGGGCGATGCCGCAGCGCTCTGCGAAGCCCTGGCCGAGCGGCTCGCCGCCCTGCCGAGCCTGCCGCCCGAGGACGACAAGGCCGTGCTGCCGGTGCAGCCGGCCGCCTCGGCCCGGGCCGTCGCCGCGCACCTGGAGCGCACCGCGCGCAACGCCCGGCCCTGGCTCGGCGCCGACACGGTCGTCGACGAGCTCGGCGACGGCAGCGCGGTCCTGCGCCCTGCGGTGCACCAGGTCGAGGACCCCGGCGACCCGGCGCTGCGCACCGAACTGCCCTTCCCCTGCGTCTGGGTCGCTCCGTGGACCAGGGACGCGGGCCTCGCCCCGCTGCGCGAGTCCCTGGTGCTCACGGCGCTGACCCGGGACTCAGCGCTGGCCGCACGGCTGCTGGACGAGCCGTCGATCGCGAACCTGTACATCGGTCCGTACCCCACGCACCTGATCGCACCCGGCCTGCCGCACGACGGATTCCTGGGCGAATTCCTGATGCGGAGCAAGTCGACGCGCATATCCAACATGTGAACTCCGGGTTTAATCGCATGCGGCCGCAAACGACAGAGTACGGCTCCACCTTTCGAAGCAAGGGTTAATTCCGCATTACCACCGGAGCGGCCCACCCCGCCCCGCGCGACCGGAGCCTTGTGAAGTTTTCTCAGGATGCATACACGGAGTTTCCACGTTCCCGCAAGGGTCTCAACGGCTCTCGGCGGGGCGTGCGCGGCGCGCGGCGGCGCGTTGGGCCGGCGCGTCCGCCGGGCCGGAGGCCTTGAGCGTCTGGAGCACCGGGGCGGTCTCCATCGTGTGGATAGCCGGCAGCGAGCCGAGCCGGTGCGCGAGATATTGGTGCAGGTCGGCCGGATCCGAGCACAGGGCGTTGGCCACCAGGTTGCGCGGCCCGGTGGTCGCGGCCACGAACGCGAGCTCCTCGTGCTCGGCCAGGGTGGTGGCCACGCTGTGCAGGTGGGCCGGGGCGACCGACATCCACAGCAGCGCCTGGGTCGGCGCGCCGAGCAGCGCCGGATCGATCTCCACGTCGAAGAACACCGTGCCGCGGGCCTGCAGGTCCTCCAGCCGCCTGGCCACGGTGACCGGCGCGAGGCCGGTGACGGCGGCCAGTTCGGCGTGGCTGGCGCGCCCGTCCCGCTGCAGCGCCACCAGCAGCTCGTGGTCGGTGGCGGAGAGCGTGTACGTCTGCTGCGAGGACGCCGCCTGCGGTTTCGCGCCGTCCTCCGGCTGCTCGATCATGCGCACCTGCTCCTCGCTCAGGCTGCTGTAGGAGCCGCGCCAGTAGCGGGGTCCGCCCAGGTAGGTGTGCAGCAGGCAGTGCGCGGAGACCGCCGTGATCGAGGAGGTGCGCGGGATGTCGCGCAGCAGCAGCGAGTGCTCCCCCGGGTTGGTCGAGGTGTTGATGATCGTGGTGATCTCGGTCCCGCCGGAGGTCAGCTTGACCCAGGAGGTGTCCGGCCGGCGCACCAGGGCGCGCGCGAGGTCCTGCGCGGTGTGCGGGCTGGTGGTCAGCCGTACCAGCCACTGCGCCTGCCCGGCCCGGTGCGCGTCCACGACCCCGACGACCCGCAGCGCCACCTCGGCCCGCAGCCGCTGATAGCGGCGCGCGACGGTCTGCGGCGAGACGTCGAGCGCGGTCGCGATCCGGTTGAACGGTGCGCGACCGTCGACACGCAGGGCATGAACCAAAGCCCTGTCCAGGTCGTCGAGCATGAGTGCCTCCTGCATTCGAACGCGAGTCCGTGGAATTTTCGAGACTTCACGACACTATATGTGGCCCAACCAGGATTCTGATGGCAGGATTCGGCACGAGCGGAAAACGGTAATCGCCGCCGAGGGGGCCCGCACGAAGACGGGCTGGGCGGCTTCGGCGATTTCCCGAGCCTCAGGCGTCACGGCATGTGCACCGCGCACGAAAACGCACCGTCCGTTCCGGGCCCATCGCCGTGCCCGACCCACCGCACCACCGCGCCGCGGGCGATCCCGTGCGCCGCGTTCAGCGACACACCGCGCACCGACCGCACCGTCCGGAGCTGCGCGCCCACGCGTCGAGTAGGGAGTGATCATGGCTGATTTGAAGGCCCCTGCCAAGGGGGTCGGGCACACCGCGATCTTCATAGCCTGGGTGCGGCACATGGAGAGCCTGCGCGAGGACGCGCTCTTCCGCGACCCGCTGGCCGCGGCCATGATGACCACGCTGGCGGAGGACCCGGCGCTGTCCGAGGTCGCCGAGGTGGTGGACGCCACCCACACCAGCGCCCGCGGATTCCCGGAGTACTTCGCGGTGCGCACACGGTTCTTCGACGACGAGCTGCGCGACGCGATGGACCGCGGCATCCGCCAGGTGGTGACCCTGGCGGCCGGACTCGACGCCCGCACGGTCCGGCTGCCGTGCCCGGACGGCACGGTCTGGTACGAGCTCGACCTGCCGGAGATGACCGAGTTCAAGACCGGCCTGATCGCGCGCGCCGAGCTGCTCCCCACGTGCGCACGGCGCGCGGTGGCCGCCGACCTGACCGAACCGTGGTCCCAGGCGCTGCTCGCGGCCGGCTTCGACCCCGAACTGCCCACGGCCTGGCTGGTCGAGGGGCTGCTGATGTATCTGGAGCCGGCCGACGGCGACGCGCTGCTCGCCCGCCTCAGTGCCCTGTCCGCCCCGGACAGCACGCTCGCCCTCGAGCACCTGCAGGCCGCGATGCTCGGCGACGAGGGCGCCCCGGTGCGCGCCCGGGTCGAGGAGCAGGGCGCGTCCTGGCTCGCGGCCCGCGACGACCTGGGGCCGTGGCTGGCCCGCCACGGCTGGCACGCGGACGTCTTCGCCGGCGACGACCCGCGGATCGGCTACGGCCGCTCGGTCGCGCCGCTGCCCGCGTGCTGGCTGGTCGGCGCCCGGCGCAGCCGGACGGCCGGCTGACCCGCACCGCCCCCGGTACCGGAAAGTCGAGAAGGGATACAGCACCATGACAACGATCGCGGAAGCGCCGGCCGAGCCCGGCACCCTGGTCCCCGCCCGTACCGAGCTGCTGGAGCGGGCCCGCGCGCTGCGGGAGCCACTGTGGCGCGACGCCGCGGAGTGCGACCGGCTGCGCCGGCTCACCGACGCCTCGTTCGACGCGCTCACCGGAGCCGGGCTGACCCGGCTGATGACCCCGCGCCGCTTCGGCGGCTACGAGGCCGACATGCGCACCTTCCTGGACGTCACCTCCGAGCTCGGCCGCGGCTGCTGCTCGACCGCGTGGCTGGCCGGCGTGCTCAACGCGGGCAACTTCGTCGCCTCGCTCTTCCCCGAGCAGGCGCAACGCGAGGTGTGGCAGGACGACCCGGGGGCGAGCGCCGCGCTGGTGCTCGGCGCGCCGGTGGCCCAGGTCGAGGACGCCGAGGGCGGCCTGGTGGTGACCGGGCGCTGGGCCTACGCCTCCGGCGTGCTGCACGCCGACTGGGTTAGTGTGCTGATACCGCGAGGCCTGGACGGGCCCGGGTTCGCCGTGCACCTGGCCCTGCTGCCGGTCGCGCAGACCACCGTCGAGGACACCTGGCACTTCGCCGGCATGCGCGGCACCGGCAGCAACACCGTGGTGGCCGAGCGCCTGTTCGTGCCCGCGCACCGGGTGCTGCCGTTCATGCCGGTGGTCAGCGGGGAGACCGACTCCTTCGCCGACGCCTCGCACCGCTACCGCAACAGCCTGATGGGCCTGTTCTCCATCGGCCTGCTCGGCGCCCAGCTCGGCGGCGCGGCGCGCGCGCTGGACTACGTGCTCGAGCAGGCCCCGAGCCGGCCGGTGGCCGCCTCCACCTACCGGGACCAGACCCAGTCGCCCACCTTCCAGCTCGACGTGGCCGAGGCCGCGACGCTGGTCGACAGCGCCCTGCTGCTGGCCGGACGACTCGCCGACACCGTCGACGAGCACGCCGCGGCGGGCACCAACCCGGACCTGGTCCGCCGCGCCCGGGCCCGGATGGACTCCACCCGGGTCGCCGAGTACTGCCGCGAGGCGCTCAGTGTGCTGATGACCGCGTACGGCTCCTCGGCCTTCAACGACGCCAACCCGCTGCAGCGGCTGTGGCGCGACGTCAACGTCGCCTCCCGGCACGCCGGGTTCGGCATGGGTGTGCCGCAGCAGCTCTACGGCCGCGCCCTGGCCGGGATGGACCCGCGGGAGATCAGCTACCTGGTCTGACCCCGCGCACCGCAGCACACGACGGCGGCCGCCGCGCCCGCACCGGGCGCGGGCCGGGCCGGCGCGCCCCGCCGCGCCCGCACGCCGCCGCATCCGCCCGACGGCACCGTGAGACAGCACCCGAATTCCCCCGAAAGAGGACTGCCATGACCGATGCGCTGATCGGAACCGAGAAGGACACCGCGGACACCTGGGTCGAGGACGCCGACCGGCGCGCCCACAACCGCGCGATCGTGGAGACCTACATGAACACCCGCGGCCAGGACCGGCTGCGCCGGCACCTGCTGTTCACCGAGGACGGGATCGGCGGCCTGTGGACCACCGAGACCGGCGAGCCGATCGCCATCCGCGGCCGCGACCGCCTCGGCGAGCACGCGGTCTGGTCGCTGCGCTGCTTCCCGGACTGGGCCTGGTTCAACATCGAGGTCTTCGACACCCAGGACCCCGACCGCTTCTGGGTGGAGTGCGAGGGCGAGGGCGCCATCGTCTACCCCGGCTACCCGGTCGGCCACTACCACAACCACTTCATCCACGCGTTCGAGTTCGAGGACGGGCGGATCAAGCGGCAGCGCGAGTTCATGAACCCCTGCCGGCAGTTTCGCGCTCTCGGCATCCCGGTCCCCCAGGTGCGCCGGGAGGGCATCCCCACCTGAACGACGCGGCCGCTGCGCCGCGGCGTCCGCCCGTCCACTCACTGGAGAATCATCGTGGGACATACCGTTGCCGACCTCGTCGCCGACGTGGAAACCGCCAAGGCGCACCAGCAGCCCGACTGGCCCGACCCGGCCCAGGTCCAGTGGGTGCGCTCGGTCCTGGCCGCCCGCCCGCCGCTGGTCGCGCTGGAGGACGTGCGCACCCTGCGCACCCTGCTCGCGCGGGTGGCCGCCGGCGAGGCCGACCTGCTGCAGTGCGGGGACTGCGCCGAGGACCCGGACGACTGCACGCCGGAACGCGTCTGGCGCAAGTCCGCCGTGCTCGACGTGCTCGCCGGCACGCTCAAGATGGCCGACCACCGGCCGGTGGTGCGGGTCGGGCGGATCGGCGGGCAGTTCGCCAAACCCCGCTCCCAGCCGGTGGAACGGGTCGACGGCCACGAGCTGCCCGTCTTCCGCGGCCACATGGTCAACGGGCCCGAGCCCGACCCGGACAGCCGCCGCGCCGACCCGCTGCGCATCCTCACCGGCTACATGGCGGCGCGCGACATCGTCGAACACCTCGGCTGGCCCGGGCCGGCCGCGCGGGCCGGCGCCCCGGTGGAGCCGCCGGTCTGGACGAGCCACGAAGCCCTGCTGATCGACTACGAACTCCCGATGGTGCGCGACCTCGGCGCCGGCCGCCGCTGGCTCGGCTCCACCCACTTCCCGTGGATCGGCGAGCGCACCCGCCAGCTCGACGGCGCGCACGTCGCGCTGCTGGCCGGCGTGTGCAACCCGATCGCCTGCAAGGTCGGCCCCTCGATGACGGCCGAGGAGATCGTGGAGCTGTGCCGGCGCCTCGACGCCCGGCACGAGCCCGGCCGGCTGACGCTGATCGCGCGCATGGGCGCGGGACTGGTCGCGGACCGGCTCCCGGCCCTGGTCGAGGCGGTGCGCGGAGCCGGACACCCGGTGATCTGGCTGTGCGATCCCATGCACGGCAACACGGTCACGACCCCGCGCGGCACCAAGACCCGGCTGCTCGGCACGGTGCGCGAGGAGATCCGCGCGTTCCGCCGGGCGGTGGCGGCCGGCGGCGGAGTGGCCGGCGGGCTGCACCTGGAGACCACACCCGACCCGGTCACCGAGTGCGTCGAGTACCTCGAACACCTCGACGAGCCCGGGGCCTGCTCGACCAGCCTGTGCGATCCGCGGCTCAACCCCGACCAGGCCGCCTCGGTGGTCTCGGTATGGGCCGAGCCGGTCCCGCGGCGCGCCGAGACTCCGCTGCTCGCCCACTGACCCACGCCCTCTGCCCGAGAGGAATCCGTCGATGCCCATACCCAGCATCGCGTCCTATCCCCTGCCCACCCGCGCCGGCCTGCCCGCGGCCAAGGTCCCGTGGACTCCCGATCCCAGTCGGGCGGTCCTGCTGGTGCACGACATGCAGGGCTACTTCGTCAACACCCTGCCGGAGCCCCTGCGCGGCGAGCTGCTGCACAACGCCGCGACCCTGCGCAAGCGCTGCGCCGAGCTCGGCGTTCCGGTGGCGTACACGGCACAGCCCGGCCGCATGACACCCGAGGAGCGCGGCCTGCTGGTGGACTTCTGGGGTCCCGGTATGCGCACCCTGCCGCAGGACCGGCTCATCGTGCCCGAACTCGCCCCGGCCCAGGACGACTGGCTGCTGACCAAGTGGCGCTACAGCGCGTTCGCCCGCTCCGACCTGGGCGAGCGGATGGCCGCGGCCGGCCGCGACCAGATCGTGCTGTGCGGCGTCTATGCGCACATCGGCGTGCTGGCCACCGCGCTCGACGCGCTCGCCCGCGACACCCAGGCGTTCCTGGTCGCCGATGCCGTCGGCGACTTCTCAGAGTCCTACCACGCCATGGCCGTGGAGTACGCGGCGGAGCGCTGCGCCCGGGTACTGACCGCCGAGGAGGTGTTCGCATGAGCCGCCCGGCCGAGCCGGACGCGCTCGAGCGGATCCTCGGCCCGCACCCGCCCGCGTTCGCCCTCCTCTACCGCCCCGACCGTGAGCGCACCCTCGTCGACGTCGTGGTCGGCCGGATGAGCTCCCCGGCGAGCCTGGAGGAGACCCCGCTGCCCGAGGACCTCGCCGCGAGCGGCCGGCCGGAGATCGACACGCTGCTGGTCATCCCCTACCGCCAGCTCGCCGAACGCGGCTTCGCGGCCCCCGACGACGGCGCCGCGCTGCTGGCGCTGACGGTGGACGCGCACGAGACGATGCCCCTGGCCGAGCTGCTGAACCGGATTCCCGAGGTCGTGGCCGAGGTGAACGGCGGCGAGTTCGACCTCGACGACGAGCAGTACGCCGAGATCGTGCGCCGGGTGATCGCGGACGAGATCGGCACCGGCGAGGGCGCCAACTTCGTGATCAAGCGCAGCTTCACCGCCGAGATCGCGCACTACGGCGTCCCGCACGCGCTGGCCCTCTACCGCCGGCTGCTCGAGCGCGAACGCGGCGCGTACTGGACCTTCATCATCCACACCGGCGAGCGCACCTTCGTCGGCGCCTCGCCGGAGCGGCACATCACCGTCCAGGACGGACACGCGGTGATGAACCCGATCAGCGGCACCTACCGGTACCCGCCGTCCGGCCCGACCGTCGAGGGCGTGACCGAGTTCCTGGCCGACCGCAAGGAGACCGACGAGCTCTACATGGTCGTCGACGAGGAACTCAAGATGATGGCGGGGGTCTGCGAGAACGGCGGCCGGGTGGACGGACCGTATCTCAAGGAAATGACACGGCTGGCGCACACCGAGTACTTCATCGAGGGCGAGACCACCCGGGACGTGCGCGAGGTCCTGCGCGAGACGATGTTCGCCCCCACCGTCACCGGCAGCCCGCTGGAGAGCGCCGCCCGGGTCATCGCCCGGTACGAGCCGCACGGGCGCGGCTACTACAGCGGGGTCGCTGCGCTGATCGGGCGCGGACCGAACGGCCGGCGCAGCCTCGACTCCGCGATCCTGATCCGCACGGCCGACATCGACGCCACGGGCGCGCTGCGGCTCGGGGTCGGCGCCACTCTGGTGCGCCACTCCGACCCGTACGGCGAGGTGGCCGAGACCCGGGCCAAGGCGGCCGGCCTGCTGGACGCGCTGACCGCGGGCCGCGGCGCGCGCCTGGGCGCACATCCCGACGTGCGCGCGGCGCTGGCCTCGCGCAATCGCGGCATCGCGCGGTTCTGGCTGCGCGACGGCGCCGCCGGGCCGGGCGCGCCGCGGCTGGACGATCTCAGTGTCCTGGTCGTCGATGCCGAGGACACGTTCACCGCGATGGTCGGCGCGCAGCTGCGCTCGCTCGGCGCGCAGGTGACGGTGCGCCGGTTCGACGAGCCGCAC
Source organism: Actinospica durhamensis (assembly GCF_018139695.1). Lineage (GTDB taxonomy): Bacteria > Actinomycetota > Actinomycetes > Streptomycetales > Catenulisporaceae > Actinospica > Actinospica durhamensis. Next base: position 100,225 of record NZ_JAGSOG010000003.1, read on the forward strand.
AGCCTCTCCCGCCACGACGCCGTGGTGATGGGCCCGGGCCCGGGCGATCCGCGGGCGTTGGCGGAGCCGAAGATCGCGCACCTGCACCGGGCCGTGGACGAGCTGCTCGAGCGGCGGCTGCCCTTCGTCGCCGTCTGTCTGAGCCACCAGGTGCTCAGCCTGCGGCTCGGCCTCGAACTCGCCCGCCGCGACGTGCCCAACCAGGGCGTGGCCCGGGAGATCGACCTGTTCGGCACGCGCGAGCGGGTCGGGTTCTACAACACCTTCTCCGCACGCTGCGGCCAGGACAAGTGGGACGCCCCGGGGATCGGCCCGATCGAGGTCTGCCGGGAGGAGCCCACCGGCGAGGTGCACGCGCTGCGCGGGCCCGGCTTCGCCTCGATGCAGTTCCATGCGGAGTCCGTGCTCACCGTCGACGGGCCGCGCATCCTCGCCCAGGCGGTCCGGGGAGCGCTGACCCGATGACCGACCGACCCGACGCCGACGCCGACTCCTGCCCCGTGCGGGTCGACGTGACCTGGTGGGACATGCCGGAGCTGGACGAGGACCTGGCGGGGCTGCGCTCCGACCTGGCCCAGGACGGGCAGGTGTGGAGCAAGGTGCCCGGCCTGCGCGCCAAGCTGTGGATCGTCGACCGCGAACACGGCCGCTGGGGCGCGGTGATGATCTGGGACGCGCCGCGTCCGCCGATCGAGCAGCTCCCGCCCAACCGTGCCCTCGAACTGATCGGCAGGCCGCCCGCGGTGCGTGCCTCCTTCGACGTCGAACACGCGGTGGACGGCGACGTCACCCCGCCGAGGAGTGAGCCCTGATGCACCATTACATGGTCGTGGACGCGTTCTCCCGCCGCCCGCTCGAGGGCAACCCGGTCGCGGTCTTCTTCGACTGCGCCGATCTCGACACCGCGCTGATGCAGCGCATCGCCGCCGAGATGCACCTGTCCGAGGTCACCTTCGTGCTGCCGCCCACCGAGGGCGGCGACGTCAGGATCCGGATCTTCACGCCCGTCAACGAGCTGCCGTTCGCCGGACACCCGATGCTCGGCACCGCGCTGGCCCTGAGCAGGACGCTGAACGCGGACCGGCTCGAGGTCGAGACGGCGATGGGCGTGATCCCGGTGGAGATCGTCGAGCAGAGCGGCGCCGCCATGGTGCGCATGCGCCAGCCGGTGCCGGTCTGGCAGCCGTACGAGCATGCCGAGCAGCTGCTCGCCGCGCTCGGCGCGCCGGGTTCGATCGCGCCGGTGGAGATCTACCGCAACGGCCCGCGCCACGTGCTGGTGGGCTTGGACAGCGTGGCCCGGCTCGCCGCGCTGCAGCCGGACCACCGCGCGCTGCGCGAGTTCCCCGACATGGCGGCCAACTGCTTCGCCGGCAGCGGCACCAGCTGGCGCAACCGCATGTTCTCCCCGGCCTACGGGGTGGTGGAGGACGCCGCCACCGGCTCGGCCGCCGGGCCGCTGGCCATCCACACCGCGCGGCACGGGCTGGCCTCCTACGGACAGGATCTCAGCATCATGCAAGGCGTGGAGATGGGCCGGCCCGCGCTCATGCGCGCGATCGCGCACGGCGAGGGCGAGCAGGTCGAGGCGGTCTACGTCGGCGGCCACGCCGTGATCGTGGCGCACGGCACGCTCCTGGTCTGACCCGCCGCCAGGCCGAGTACCCGACCGCGGCCGCCCGGCCCGAGAACCCCAGCGGAAGGCACCTGTCACCGATGTCCACCACCAGCAGATTCGAGTCCCTGACCGGCCAGGTCGACCTCGACTTCCCGGAGTACGACGCGCCGCCGCCCGAACCGCTCGGCCTGCTGCACTCCTGGCTCGCCGCGGCCGCCGAGGCCGGCGTGCGCGAACCGCGGGCGCTCGCCCTGGCCACTGCGGACGCCCGGGGCCACGCGTCGAACCGGATCGTGGCGATCTCGGCTGTGACCGAGCGCGGGCTGCTGTTCCTGAGCCACACCACCAGCCTCAAGGGCCGCCAGCTGGCCGAGACCGGCTGGGCTTCCGGCCTGCTCTACTGGCGCGAGACCGGCCGGCAGGTGATCGTGTCAGGGCCCTGCCGCCCGGTGCGCGCCGAGGAGGCCGACCGGCTCTGGTTCGCCCGCCCGATCCCGATGCACGCGATGTCCACCGCCTCCCGGCAGAGCGACCCGCTCGAGGACGTCGAGGGTCTGCGGACCGAGGCGAACCGGCTGGAAGACCTCGGCGTCGCGCTGGAGCGGCCGCCGCGGTTCACCGGCTACTTCCTGGAGCCGGCCCAGGTGGAGTTCTGGAGCGCCGCGGCCGACCGGCTGCACCGGCGCCTGCGCTACGACCTCGTCGACGGCCGCTGGCAGGCCGGCCGGCTCCAGCCCTAGCCACATCCGCTCGGCCGCGGCCGCCGCCTGCGGCCGCCTGAGAATGAGGGGATTGATGATCGCATGGACGCCAAGGCGTTCACCGCCGCGATGGCCCGGGTCCCGGGTGCCGTGACGGTCGTGACCACCGTCGACGGCGCGGGCCGGCGCTGGGGTTTCACCTCGAGCTCGTTCTGCTCCGTCTCGCTCGACCCGCCGCTGGTCCTGGTGTGCCTGGGCAAGAAGGCCAGCACGCACCCGGCGTTCGCCGCCGCCCGGCACTTCATGGTCAACGTGCTGACCGAGGACCAGGCGCTGGTGGCGCAGCGCTTCGCCACCTCGGGCATCGACCGGTTCGCCGCCGGCGACATGCAGGCCTGCGAGCTTGGCCTGCCCGGCCTGCCCGCACCCTGCGCGCGGGTGGCCTGCGCGGCGCGCTCGCTGGTCGACGCCGGCGATCACAGCATCCTGATCGGCGAGGTCGAGGCCGTGCACGTCGGCCCGCACACCCCGCTGGTCTATGTCGACCGCGCGTACACGTGCCCGCTCTCCGTCGGGGACGGCGCGGTCCTGGCCGGTGTCACCGCACGACCGAAGTAATCCATCCGGCTCCGCATTCGTGGAGATGCGGGCGCCGCACGACCGGTACAACGATTCGTGAGCAGGGGCGCCCGCTCACCGTCCCGTTCCGCCTAGGAGGAGAACGATGCCCGCATCCGCCCCCGAGCCCGACACCGGCGCCGTCAACGCCGCGGTCGTCTACTACAGCCTCACCGGCAATGTCAGGGCCCTGGCCGAGGCCGCCGCGGAGGGCGCGGCCAAGGCGGGTGCCGAGGTGCGCCTGCTGTCGGTGGGCGAGGCGACCAACGACGACCTGGTCTGGGCCGACGCCGTGCTGTTCGGCACGCCCACCCGCTACGGGTCGATGGCGGCACAGCTCAAGGAGTTCATCGACGAGACCGGCCCGCTGTGGAAGGCCGGGCGGCTGGCCGGACGGGTCTACGGCGCGTTCGTCTCCACCGCCAGCGCGCACGGCGGCCAGGAGTCCACGCTGCTGAGCCTGATGACCGTGTTCTGCCACTGGGGCGGGATCATCGTGCCGCCCGGCTTCACCGCCCCGATCCAGTTCGCCTCGGGCAACCCGTACGGCACCTCGCACGTGTCGGCGAAGGGTTCCCGGCCGGGCGACGTGGAGTTGGACGCCGCCCGCTACCAGGCGCGGCGCGTCGTCGAGGTGGCCGCCGCGCTCAAGGCCGGCGGCGCCGGCGCGGCCGGCTGACCATTCACTGAGGAGAGAGACATGGACGCACGCCTGTTCACCTCGGAGTCCGTGACCGAGGGACACCCCGACAAGATCGCGGATCAGATCTCGGACACGATCCTGGACGCGCTGCTCACCCAGGACCCGGACTCGCGGGTCGCGGTCGAGACGCTGATCACCACCGGCCAGGTGCACGTGGCCGGCGAGGTCACCACCTCAGGCTGGGCGGACATCCCGGCGCTGGTGCGCGAGCGGATCCTGGAGATCGGCTACGACTCCTCGAAGAAGGGCTTCGACGGCGCCTCCTGCGGCGTGTCGATCTCGATCGGTTCGCAGTCCCCGGACATCGCCCGGGGTGTGGACGCGGCCTACGAGGCGCGGGTGGAGGGCGAGCGGGACGAGCTCGACCGGCAGGGCGCGGGCGACCAGGGCCTGATGTTCGGCTACGCCTGCTCCGACACGCCCGAGCTGATGCCGCTGCCGATCGCGCTCGCGCACCGGCTGGCCCAGCGCCTGACGTCGGTGCGCAAGGACGGCACGATCGCGTATCTGCGGCCGGACGGCAAGACGCAGGTCACCATCGAGTACGACGGCGACAAGCCGGTGCGCTTGGACACCGTGGTCGTCTCCACCCAGCACGCCGCCGACATCGACCTGGACACGCTGCTGGCGCCAGACATCCGCGAGTTCGTGGTGGAGCCGGAACTGGCACAGCTGGAGCTCGACACCGAGGGCTACCGCCTGCTGGTGAATCCGACCGGGCGGTTCGAGATCGGCGGCCCGATGGGCGACGCCGGGCTGACCGGGCGCAAGATCATCGTCGACACCTACGGCGGCATGGCCCGCCACGGCGGCGGCGCGTTCTCCGGCAAGGACCCGTCGAAGGTGGACCGCTCCGCCGCGTACGCGATGCGCTGGGTGGCCAAGAACGTCGTCGCGGCCGGCCTCGCGGGCCGGTGCGAGGTGCAGGTGGCGTACGCGATCGGCAAGGCCGAGCCGGTGGGCCTGTTCGTCGAGACCTTCGGCACCGAGACCGTGCCGGTCGAGCAGATCCAGGCGGCCCTGACCAAGGTCTTCGACCTGCGCCCGGCCGCGATCATCCGCGACCTCGACCTGAAGCGGCCGATCTACGCCAAGACCGCCGCGTACGGCCACTTCGGCCGCGAGCTGCCGGAGTTCACCTGGGAGCGCACCGACCGGATCGAGGCGCTGCGCGACGGAGCCGGAGCCTGACCGACCGCCGGCTCCGCGCCGGATCAGAGCCCTGCGTACGCACCCTCACCCGCCGCCCGCCCCCGAC
>NZ_JAGSOG010000400.1 GCF_018139695.1 Actinospica durhamensis
CGAACCTCGCAGTCGCCCGGTGACAGACGATCTACACTCATGACAGCCGCGCCCCACATGCACGAGCACGAACACGCTCGGTCACGCCACCCAACCTGAGCAGCACCAAATCGTTGGCGGATTCTCATTCTTCCAGGTCAGGGGGCATCTCGTGTCACCGGGGCCAGCCTACGCGCGAATAGCCATCCGTGGATCCAGGCTGATGGACCCGCGCGGCGTTCCGAGATGGGTCTCGGACGTGCTGCCCGGACACGTCAACGATCTGGCCGCCGCCCGGGAACTGGTCCTGGCGATCCTCTGGCCCTACACCGAGGACATGCCCATCCTCGCGGACGGCGGGTACATCGACGCAGGTTGCGGCGTACTGACCCCCGTGCCCCGGCGCGCCGACGGCATCCCGCTGCACCACGACCAGCGCACCTACAACAAGCTGCTGCGCGGGCTGCGCTGCCTCGGCGAACGCGGCTTCGCCCTACTTGTCGAACGCTGGAAAGCACTCCGCCACGTGACCATAAGCCCGTCGAGAATCACCGAACTCGCCAGAGCGGCCCTCGTTCTCACCCACTTCGAACACCGCATGATCAGCTGAACCTCGCTGAGATCACGTCACTGTCGTCGTCTGTCGTCGATTACAGTCTGCGGTTTTGCTGACTTTCTGCCGAGTTCAGACGTTGACACGCGGCATGATGCCCCCGTACCCTTCGCGCCATGGAGTGGTCGGCTGCACAAACGTGGAAGCCGTCGGCAGGGATACGGGGACTCGGTCTCGCGGTGTCGGTCGGCCTCGAGGTCGAGGTGTGTGTCTGCCTGGTGCAGGCGTTCACCACACGCGGCGGCCTAAGCCTCGCGCCCGTTGGCGTCGTCATAGCCGGCGCAGGCGGCCTCGGCATTCGGTATGTCATGCGCACCTGCATCACGCTCACCCACGACGCGCTGATCGTCACCAACCTATTCAAGACACACCACGTGCCGCTCACCGAAATCACCGACGTGTCCGCAACTGCCGGCGGCTTGAACATATCGCGCACCGACCAGCCCGACCTCACGGCCGTAGCGGTACAAAAGTCGCGGTGGGCCATGGACGTGGGAAGCCAGATGACGCGCGCCGACGACATCGCCTCAGACATCCTTCCGGCGAAATCTCGCCTACTGCCCGAAGCCAGCGTTTCGCCCGGGATGTAGAGCAGACCGCTGGCCATCGGCTGGTCGGTCCTATCAGCTTGGGAAGCAGAGCATGCGCACCCGTGCTGACCTGCGCGCTGATCCCAGGCTCAACACGGAGTCAATCACCTGTGAGTCCCCGTGATTCACCGTTCGGCTACCTCCTGACGGGCACGCATCAGGCACCCGCGATGGACCACGCACAAAGGGCCTGAACTGGGTTGCCCTCGACCACCGTGGCCAGCACCATGGTCGAGTGGTCGATGTCGAGCCGTTCTGCTGGTGCATGGTCGCCAACGTGGCCGAGCTGACCGAGCACCAAGACGCAGGGCTTGAGCTTCAGCGCGGTCTCAAGCACTTCAGCCCCAGTACCAAGCTGTGGGTGCTACCCGAGCGCGGGCGCGGCTACGGCACCGGTCAACTCGTCACGATCGGTCGCCACCGTGGATCGAGCCGCTACATCCGCATCGTCGTCGCCCGTCGGCACCTGCAACGGTTTCGCGCCCAAGGCGTCTACAGTCCTGCGGTCTATCGCTCAATGCAGTACATGCCGTTATGGCCTACCCGGGACGAGATCGAGCGCCAGGCGCTCGAGTGGAATACCTACCCGCTCGAAGCCCGATTCGATGACTCCAAGACAGTAGTGATGGTCACCACCCCGCCGCCCCTCGACCTTGACCGCGACGGCCACCGCTACTACCTCGCCCGCCTCAACGGCCGGCGTGTCAGCAACAGCTCACTGCCCCCTCCGACCGAGCCTGTCCTGTAACCCTCCACGAAGGCGCCGATCGAGAGAGCACACACTGGAGCGCTTCCGCGTCAGGGCCCTACCGGCGTCACAGGCCGTGTCGACTGATACCGGCTGGACCCCTCCCCTCACCGGTCGGGCGCCGTCCACTGTCGGCTGCTGTCGGGGATATCGCTGACCCCATGCTGACTCCGCGCTCTCCCGCCGGCCGCCGTCGGAGCCAAGCCATAGCCTCATGACCGTGCGGTCGGCACCGAGGAACCCAGCACCGCAGTAGAGCGGCCTCCCCGGTCTGCGCAGGGGCGGCGTTGGGCATGGCCCAGCGCCTATCCGGCGTCCGGGCTTTGCCGAGGGGCAAGACGAGTCCTGCCCGGGCCGACCGCGCACCACGGGGGCAGATCTCGTGCCAGCCGCGCCTGCCCAATGTCACGCGGCTGCAGCAAGAACATCGATACGGACCACCGTCCAGATCGGCCATCACGTTCGCGAAAGTCCCGGCCACACGGGAATCTTGCCGAACTCCGCGCTCGCATCCAAGATCCGCAGGCTCACAGGCATGACCCCTCGATGCGAACTCGGCACATCCAACCGCAGTGGGGGAAGAGACCGCCACACAGCAGACCGCACGCAGGCAGCTGACTTCGTCGGTGCACCATGACGGCCGTTTCAACATCCGATGGGACGTCGTTCCCGCCGCCGAGCGCAGACTTGGGTGGCCAGTAGCTACCGGAGGGCTGGTCCCCCATCAGCGCTCTCTACCAGGCCCCCACCCCACCCAACAGCCCAATCAGAGATCTGAACCTCGCACAGCTCCTAGCTCGCCGGCAGCAGGGCCAGCTGCTGCTCGGTCCAGGCGTAGGCGTCGGCGAGGTCGGCCCGGTTCGAAGTGGTCACGTTGATCCGGAATTCGTAGTCGCCCTTCCACGCCAGCACCGTCACGGTCTCCATCTGGTAGAAGTCGCTGATCCCTACCGTCGAGGCCAGACAGTACGAGTCCGGGACGGTACCGACGGTGCAGATCCGCCCGATCCCGCCGGACAGCCCGTACTCGAGCATCACGGAAGCCTTCGCCTGGGCGGGCGAGGAGAACTTCACCAGGGCGCCGTCCGCGGTCGCGCCGTCCCCGGCCGCCCAGGACCGGTGCTCGGCGCTGCGGAAACCGTCGGTGCCGAGCCAGGCGGCGTAGTCCGAGGCGTATCCGGACTCGTACGTGTTCGCATAGATGTCGGCGGACAGGTCCGCCGTGGACGGGCCCGCCGACGCCGCCGCGGACTCCTTGGCGCCGGCCGGCACCGGCAGCAGGCAGTCACCCGACGCCGGGCACGTGCCCTGCACCGGCACCTTGACCGCCGGGGCGGTAAGCGGGGGCAAAGCGAGCGGCTGGGTGGAAACCGTCGCCTTGGCCCGGTCGATCAGGTCGTCCGCCCACTTGTCCGCCAGGCTCTTGTCCATCGAGCCGTAGAAGTAGCACCAGCCCAGCACGATGGTGTTGCCCTCGATCGCGGTGAAGCTGAACTCGATGAAGCCCCCGGAGTCCGTCTTGTTCGAGTACCAGGCCTGGGTATCCGGCTGACCGGGGATGGTGTAGCCGATCCCCTTGAGGCCGTTGCGCCAGTTCGGCTCGCCGAAGTTGTACTGTGCCAGGGTGGTGGCGCCGGCCTGGGTGAGCGTCTGGATCAGATACGCGTCAGCCTGGTCGGTCGCGTCGCCATTCATCCAGTCGGTGTGGGCGACCCCGGTGACGTCGTACGTACTGAAGTTGTCCAGCACGTCCTGACGGTTCTTCGGCAGCCACATGAAGTCGACGAGCCGCTGCGAGGACCAAGTCGAGCTGTTGCTGAAGCCGCTGGGAAGGGGGGAGGTCCAGCGCTCGTAGCCGCTGGGCACCGAGGCCAGGCAGGCGTGCAGGCCACTGCAGGCGACCTGCTGCGTGGACGGTGCGGTCTCGGCCGGGTCGGCAGCCGGGGCGCGCTCGGAGCGTAGGGAGGCCAGCTCGGTCCCGGCCCAGTTCTGCAGGTCCGCCGCGGCGAACGTGCTCGGGCTGGTGTAGCCGACACTCAGCACGATGTTGCCCACCACCGCCGAGTACGCGGCGTGGAACTTCCCCGCGGCGTCGGCCTTGGCCGCGGCGTGCGCCTGCTCGGCGGAGTCGCCGGCGATGGCGGCGGGCCGGCCGGTGTAGGCCGCGAGGATCTCGGCGTTGCGGGTTGTGTTCCAGCTCTGCGCGCCCTTGATGGTGGTGAACTTCAACAGCACCATGTCGACGTCGTCCCCGTCGACGGCGTTCCAGTCGGTGTGGGCCGTAGCGGACTCGCCGTACTCGGCCAGCAGTGCGGCGGTCTGGTCGCTCAGCGACTTGGAGTCGCCGGTGACGTTCGCGGCGTACGCGTCGGTCGAGGGTGCGAGCGCTTCGTCCCACGCCGGTACGTCGCTCAGCTGCAGAGCTCCGGCCGGCAACTTGATGAGGCAGGAGCTGAGCTTAGCCGGCGCGCACTTCACCGCGCTGACGACGGAGTTGCCGTGGCGGCGGGTGGCGATGAACACCGCGGTGCTGCCCGCGAGCGCCACCACGGCCACGACGGCGGTCGCCTTCCACAGTGTCCGGCGCCGCTTGTGCTTGCGCTCCAGTGCCGCCGCGATCTCTTCGGCAGACGGCTGATACAGCGACTGGTACGTCGGCACGGTGCCGACTGATTCCTCGGGCTGTTGGGCGAACGCCTCGTCGGGCACGCTCCCCGGGCTGACCCACTCCTGCTCCGGCGCTTCGCCCGACATGATCTGCTCCCCCTTGAAACCGCCGGTGGCACGGAAATCCGTGCACGTAGGTTACACAGAGAATATCGGCTGGGCGAGGGGATAACGTACTGGGCCACAGCAGCCAGGCGAGCAGCAAGTAGGCCATCGTGCCGCGATCGTGATGCAGCATACTGCGACCGAGATCGAAGTGACGAGCTGACCGGGCAGCGCGTCGGCCTGGCCTGCGCCGGGCAGTTGCTCGATCGGTCGGTGAGCGTAGGCCGCGCCCTCACGCGAAGGGGGGTTGCCGTGGTCTGGCCACCTCGGCGTCCAGGCGAACGGCCGACTCAACTCTGCGATGCACTGCCGCACGAATACAGCCGAATCGCGGGCGGCTTCGGCCTGGTCGGCCCCTCGCTTTTTCTCGCGCGTCTGCTTCGTCCCCCGGCAAAGCCTCCCCCCGGGGTGCCCGCCACACCGCTGGCCGCGACCGTCGCCGACACCTGGCCTGGGACCACGAGCGCGGCGAGCCGCCGATCGGCAGCGGATTCACCGCCAAGAGAGAGCGGGAACTGCTCGCAGGTCTTTGACGTCCCAGGAAACCCGACGCGCCACCCCACACGGAGAACACGCGCCGACACCTCGACCGAATGACCGACCCCGGCGATCACGCGGCTTACGCAGGCCACCCACACCCGGCCCCCAACCAGCGGAACGTTCAAGATGGAACAGCTTCAATCAGGACCGCCTTCGGCTCGGACAGCGCGCCAAAGGTGCCGAATCTCGTACTGACGCACCTGACCTGTGGAAACGTGCGCCAGTCGACACCACGCAAAAAGGCCCAGGTCAGATACGGCGTACACAGATTTTAGCGTGCACCACCGCGCATTCATCGACAACGCGAGCTCCGGCTGGTCCCAAACTGGTCCCAAGGCAATAGCAGGGGCCTCAATCCGATCACTCGAATTGAGGCCCTCACCTGCAACTTCACGTCGGGCTGACAGGATTTGAACCTGCGACCCCCTGACCCCCAGTCAGGTGCGCTACCAAGCTGCGCTACAGCCCGTTGTCCGACGCAGGAAGAACCATACCGCATCCGAGCGGGGGTTCTCACCTTTGATCGGG
>NZ_JAGSOG010000401.1 GCF_018139695.1 Actinospica durhamensis
GTCCTGCCCGCCTCGCTCAGTGCCCTGATGCAGCCGCGGTCGCCCTGCCAGGCCTTGGTGATCACGTCCCGCAGCGTGATCCGGTCGCCGTAGCCGGGCTCGAGCGAGCGCATCAGGTTCGGCAGCCCCACGTACGACTCCAGGCACCCCCGATTCCCGCACCGGCACAGCGGTCCGTTGGCGTCCATGACCAGGTGCCCGATCTCCCCGGCGCCCCCCGCCGCGCCCCGGGTCAGCCGTCCGTTGCTGATGAACGCGGCCCCGACCGTACTGTGCAGCTTCACGTACACGAGCTCGTCGAAACCCGCCCCGGCCCCCCACTGCCGCTCGGCCAGCGCGCCCAGGTTGGCGTCGTTGTCCGCCACCACCGGCAGATCGAGCCGGCGGTTGAGCTCGGCCGCGACCGGTATGCCGGACCAGTTCGAGGGCAGCCCCGAGTTCGGCAGCGCCGTGTGCGGGTTGTACGCGCCCGGCAGGCTCACCCCCACGCCCAGGATCCGCGACGGGTCCGTCCCCGCGTCCCGCACCGCCGTGCGCACCAGCTCCGCGGCCGTGTCAAGGCCCAGCGAAGCGTCGTAGTCCGCGGGCAGCGGGGCCGAGAGCGCGATCTGCACCGCGTGCGTGACGTCCGCGATCACCACGTGCACGTGCCGGTACCCGAAGTCCACCCCGATCGCCTCGCCCCCGGCCGGATTGAGCATCACCGCCGTCCCCGGGCGCCCGGCCCGCCCGCCGGCCGGCGGCAGCTGATCGCCGAGCTCGAGCACCACCCCCTCCGTGACCAGCGCGCTCACCAGGGTCGAGACGGTCGAGGGCGAGAGCCCCACCAGCCGCGCGATCTCCGCCCGGCTGAGCGTGCCGCGCTCGCGCAGCAGCCGGATCACCGCCTGCCGGCTGCGCTGATTGCGGCCTTCGGTCCTCGCAGGATGCTGCTGCGTCATGGGATGAGGATCGATCCTGCCCCTCGATTCGTCAAGATTGAAGTAATCACGCCGAGAAGGGCCGGAACATGGCCACTCATTCATTCGATAACCACGAATTCCCCGATGTCTTGACGCCCTATTCGCGCGGGGATAGCTTCAGCCCCGTACCGCGCGTTCTGATACGCCAGGCCCGCCCGGGGCGCCGCCCTGCTCCGGGCGGGCCCTCGCGCCCCGGCGGGTATCGTGGGTGGCCAGTGGCGGGAGGAGTCCGGGTGGGAGGAGTGCCGCAGCCGTGGCCGAAGTCGAATTCGTCGGGGTCACGCGGGTGCAGCGGGGACTGTGGCGCCCCGTCCTCGAACGCGTCGAGCTCACCGTGCGCGACGGTGAACTGCTGGTCCTGACCGGCGCCTCCGGCAGCGGAAAGTCCGCACTCCTGCGCGCCCTGGCCGGCGCCGACCCGCTGACCGCGGGCAGGGTCCTGATCGACGGCCGGGACGTGACGAAGGCGTCCCCGGACAAGCGGCGGGTGTCCATGCTCGCTCAGGGCTTTGCGTTGTTCCCACAGTTGAGTGTGCGCGAGAACATCGCCTTTCCGCTGACGATGCGCAAGACCTCGGCGAAGACCGTCGCCGCGAAGGTCGCCGACATCGCCGAACGCTGCGGTGTGGCCGCGCACCTCTCCGCCCGCCCCGACGCCCTCGACTTCGACCTGCGCCAACGCGCCATGATGGCCCGCGCCCTGGTCGGCGAACCCCTCGCCGTCTGCGTGGACGAGCCCCTGGCCGGCACCGGGGTCCCCATGATGATGCGCGAACGCACCCCCATCGCCACCCTCCAGCGCGAATTCGGCGTCACCATGCTCTACGCCACCTGCAGCTCCACCGACGCCCTGGCCATCGCCGACCGCATAGCCGTCCTCGACCGGGGAGTGCTGCAGCAGGTGGGCACCCCCGCAGAGGTCTTCGACCGCCCCGCCACCGCGGCGGTGGCCGGCTTCGTCGGCCAACACCCGATGAACCTCATCCCGGCCCCCTACCGCGACGGCTACGCCCGCATAGGCGGCGAAACCGCAGGTCTGGCCGTCAAACTCGGCGACGCCCAAGCCCAGGCCCTCACCGGCGAGACCGTCCTCATCGGCCTGCGCCCCGAAGACCTCACCCTCGCCGCCGCGCCGGGCCCCGCCGAGCCCGCCCCGCCGTCGCGGCCGCAGCAGCCGCTCGCGACTGACCCGGTTCCACCCCCACGTCCCCAGCCCGAGTCGTCTCCGCCCGCATCCGCTGCTTCTGCTTCCGTCCCTATCTCCATCTCTGCCTCTACCTCAGCTTCCGTCTCTCCCGAGAGTCCCCCTGAGCCCGGAGCGCTGCGCGCCACCGCCGTCTTCGTCAAAGACTCAGGCCGCGAGTACATCGTCCACGCCCGGATCCAGGCCCCAGACGGCCCGCTCGACCCGATAGACCTCGTCATCCGCCACACCCGCGGCACCCCACCCTTGCGCGGCGACGACGTGCTGATCACCGCCAATCCCTCAGTCGCCCATCTTTTCGACGCAGGCACCGGCCGCCGCCTGCCCGACTGACCGCACCGCAATTCACCCTCACTCGCTCACAACCTTTGTCCGCAAATCCTCGTGTTAACAAATGTCGGAGCCCACACGCTCCGTCCACGACACCGGGGAAGGCCACCGTGCCCGACCGGAGCCGTGCCGATCACGAGGGAGGAGTCCGCGGCATGTTCGACAGCGGCGGCGAGTCAGCGGGTGACGGAGCATCACATGACGATGCGTCGGGCGAGGGAGCGCCCTGCGCAAAAGTGCCCCGCGCAGAGGCGCCCCGCGCGGAAGCGTTCGGCTCGGGGGCGCCCACCATCGGTGCGTCCGACCCGGGACTGCGCAACACGTGGGGTCCTGAAACAGAGGTGCTCAACACGGCGGCGCGCGGCACGCCGGCGCGGCACGGCGCGTCGAGCGAGCCACGCGAGGGCCCGGACCACCCCCGACTCGTCAGATCCGGCGGCGGCGAGGAGGAACGCTTCCGCGAGTTCGTCGCCGAGCGATGGCTCGCGCTCCTGCGGACCGCGTACCTGCTCACCGGAGACCACGGCCACGCCGAGGACCTCGTCCAGAACGCCCTGATCCGGGTGCACCGGCACTGGGCCAAGATCGAGCGCTCCGGTTCGCCGGAGGGGTACGTGCGCAGGGTCATGTTCAACCTGCACACCGACTGGTGGCGGCGCATCGGTTCCCGCGAACGCGCCGTGCGGCTCACGGCCGACATCGAGCACCCGGCCTCCGCCGACGCGTACGCGTCCTTCGACCTGCGCGACGAGTTGTGGGAAGCGCTGCGAGCGCTGCCGGCGAAGATGCGGGCCACGCTCGTGCTGCGCTACTTCGAAGACCTCGGCGAAGCCGAGACCGCGCAGATCCTGGGCTGCTCCATCGGCACGGTCAAGAGCCAGACCTCCCGAGGCCTGCAACGACTCCAGCAGGCCCTGTCCGCCCAGCCTGCGTCCGCGTCTTCGTCCTCGTCCTCGGCTTCGTCTACGTCCTCGCCCGAGCTCGGGCTCGGGCGTGAACGCGACCTCGACGACGACCGTGGCCACGCACCGACCGCACAGCCGTCGACCGAGCGCGCTCCGACCCCGACCGTTCCGACGGCATCGCCGTGGACCGAGCGCGCGCCGACCCCGACCGTTCCGCCGGCATCGCCGTGGACCGAGCGCGCGCCGACCCCGACCGTTCCGCCGGCATCGCCGTCGACCGAGCACCTCCTCGTCGCGCTCAGACGACGGCCGGAGCAGTGGCCGAGCACGCAGTTCGCGACCGAGAACTCCGCACCCCGTACTCCGTCCCAGTCCTCGTCTCCGCAGCCGTCCGCCGGCCTCGCGCCCGCGGTCCGTCGGCTCGACCCCCCAAGGAGCACACTGTGACCTTCACCGATCCGCACGAGGACATCGCCGACGCCCTGCGCGGTGAGTTCCACGCCCGCGCGGCTCATCTCGCGCAGACGCCTGCTCCGTTCGCCCGCATCGAGGCCGCGGCTCGTCGCGACCGGATCCGTCGTCGCAGTCTCGCCGGGTGTGCGGGCGTCGCCCTGGTCGCGGCCCTCGCCACCTCCGTCACCACGATCAACGGCGTTCATCACACGGATTCGCTGCAGACGGCGGCGGGGACCTCCGACAGATCGCCGCTGCTCGATCTGGCCCCGCGTGGCAACCTCGTCGCCAACGCCACCTTCATGCAGGAGGTCGCCACACGCCTCGGCGCCGGCATGACCATCCTCTACGCGAACGACGACGGCACGCACACCGTCGTCATAGGTGCCGGCTACCAGCCCGTCGCCCATCACGGTTCCGGCGGGTCCTCCAACCTGTTCAGCGTGCTGACCGGCGCGCACGGTGCGAGCGCCGCCGACCTGAGCTCGAGTGGTGAGGTCGGGCTGGCTTCGGGCTCGGCTCTCGATGCCTTCTCGTACGTCGGTGTGTTCCGCGGCACGGGAGGGTCGGTGCCCTACGTCGTGCTCGGACCGACCGACATGACGCAGGCTGACATCGCCTCCGGTATTGAACTCACCGTCCATGGCGGGAAGTTGGCGGCAGAGCACACCGCTCTCAAGACCGTCTCGACGCAGGACGGTGCGGTCGCGGGCGAGATCTCAGATCCCTCGACCTCGCAGGCGGCAGGGCACCTGGGGGCGTATATCTCGTTCCGTGGCCAGCTCTCCACGGGCAAGACCGTGGACGCGAACCCGCTCATCCGCACCGAACTCGCCTCGCCCAGCGAACTCCCGACCTCGGCCGTCTACGACGCCCTGCGTTCCGCGATCGTCGCCAAGGGGCGGCAGGACGGGCTGGCGCACCTTCCGCTCAACGGTCCCGGCGGGGATGCCGTGACCGACAACGCCGCCCAGGTGGTGGCCGACATCGCGAGCATCGCAGGGGTCGACCCGCACGAGATCGACGTGACCGTGGACTGGGTCGGGCAGGAGACCTCGGCGTGGGACACGGCGCTGCTGGACATCGACGTCCCCGGCCTGCCCCACATCCAGGCCTTCGTCCGCGGCCTGGCCCCCGGCCAACCCGACTCCGAGTCCCCGGGACTTGAGCAGTCCTTCGTCCGGCCCGCGCAGAACCTGACGGCAGGTCACTTCCCGGAGACCGCCGCGGCATTCGGCGGGACGCCGGAGCTCAGCACACTGGGACAGGAGGTGGTGGCCGGTTGGTAGAAGCGCGAGGTCCTGCGCCTGCTGCCTGCACCGAGGTCCTGCGCCTGGCCTGCCGCTCGCACTGAGGCCGTCACCGAGGCGGGCCCTACGGATCGAGCCTCGGACCAGCGGATCGAGCCTCGAGGCCGGCGCACACGGTCACTCACTGCTGTAGTTAACAGGCCCATTGCCAGGGATGCGTGCCCTGGATGCCCTTGATGCCCACCGCCCTTGACGTCCTGCGGCTCGGGTCGACTGACGAGTCGGCCCGAGCCACAGGAACCGGGGGCGTCCCGGAGGTCGCGAGGGGCGGGAGAGCTCGCGTGCATCCGCTCTATCGAGCGGCGTCGCGGTCCGGCTCGCCTGTGGCGGCACTGGTGCTGCCGGCCGACACCGCATCACCTGGTGATGCCGGCACACCCGGCGCCTCGGCCGCGCGCTTGGCTTCGTGGTCGCCGTCGCCGTGGCGGTTGGGGACGATCGCGCTGGAGCCGTTGGACGTCGTCGCCGTCGCCGTCGTCGTCGGGACCGACGCCGACGCCGAGGTCGAGTTCGAGGTCGAGGGCATTGCGCCGGCCGTCGCGACGGCGCCTGCGGCGGCGGGGGCGGTGTGC
>NZ_JAGSOG010000402.1 GCF_018139695.1 Actinospica durhamensis
CACCCACCCGACGCAACGGGCGGGCGAGCGGGCGGACAGGGCGGGTTAGCTGCGGCGGTCGCCTGACCGTCGGATTCCGGTCAGGTCGTCGTCGATTTCGGTGTAAGTCCGGTGACGAGGGTGTCCAGGTCTGGTCTGTCGTTATGAACAGGGAGCGGACACGCTCGTCCCATTCCCACGGTGTTCAGAGCGGGTCGTCTGGGTGAGGCGCGAGGCAGGGTGGGAGCGCGCCGCCGGAAGGACATCCGGCGGTCGTGCGCTCTTTGCTTGCAGAACCATGACACGGTCCCGGGTTTCCCCGATACTGGAAGGCTTTCCACCGACCAAGGGAGGACCGTGTCCAGAATCCGTGCCCTGAGCGCCGCAGCCACCGCCGCGGCGGCCGCCGCGAGTGTGGCCCTGCTGCCCACCGCGGGCAACGCCGCTACGACGGCGGCGAGTACCGGCGGAGTGGTGATTCAGGAGGTGTACGGCGGCGGCGGCAATTCCGGCGCCACCTATACCAACGACTACGTCGAGCTGCTCAACACCGGCACCAGCGCGGTCGCGCTCGACTCGTGGTCGGTGCAGTACATCTCGGCCGCGCCCGGCGCCACCACGACCTGGCAGGTCACCGACCTGACCGGCTCGATCGTGCCCGGCGGGCGCTACCTGGTGGGCGAGGCGGCCGGCAGCGGCGGCACCGAGGCGCTGCCCACGCCCGACGCCACCGGCACGATCAACATGAGCGCCACCAACGGCACCGTCGCCCTCGACACCACGCAGACCGCGCTCAGCTGCAAGACCGCGGCCGACTGCGCGGCCGACACCACGATCGACGACCTGGTCGGCTACGGCACGGCCGTTGTCTATCAGGGCACTGCCGACGCTCCGGGCCTGAGCAACACCACGGCCGACTCGCGCGACGCGAACGGCACTGACACCGGCCAGAACGGCGCCGACTTCACCGCCGTCGCGCCGGATCCGCAGAACTCCGCCTCGGGCACCACCTCGGGCAGCCCGTCGGCGAGTGCCAGCGCCAGTGCGAGTGCCAGCGCGTCGCCGAGTGCGAGCGCCACGGCCACCCCGGGCCCGCTGCGCATCCACGACATCCAGAGCGACGAGTGGATCTCGCCCTACAACGGGCAGCAGGTCACCAATGTGCCCGGCATCGTCACCGCGATCCGCACCAGCGGCTCGAAGGGCTACTGGATTCAGGACCCCAACCCGGACAGCGATCCGGCCACCAGTGAGGCCGTGTTCGTCTACACCTCCTCCGCCGCCACCGTCGCCGTTGGCGACTCGGTGCTGGTGTCCGGCAAGGTCGAGCAGTACTACCCGCTGGCCAGCGGCGACACCGACGCGACCACCTCGAACCTGTCGGTGACCGAGATCGGGAGTCCCACCGCGATCACGCTGAGCACCGGCAACGCGCTGCCCGCCGCGATCGTCATCGGCCCGGACACCGTGCCGAACACCTACGCGCCCGACCTGAACAACGCCAGCATCGAGAGCGGCACCATCCAGCCGACCCGCTCGGCGCTCGATTACTACGAGTCGATCGAGGGCATGCGGGTCGAGGTCGACAACGCGCAGGTGGTCGGTCCGTCCGACAGCTACGGCGAGCAGTACGTGACCACCAAGCCGGGGCAGGACACCACCTTCCGCGGCGGCGCCGAACTGCTCGGCGAGAACCAGACCCCGGCCGGACGCCTCGAGATCGTGGCCGACAACGGGACCAACCCCGAGGTGAACGTCGGCGACGAGTTCTCCGGCGCCACCGTCGGCACCATCGACTACTCGCAGTACGGCGGCTTCATCGTGGCCGCGTCCACGCTCGGTACCGTGGTGCACAACAACCTCGCCCCGACGGTGGCCACCGCGCCGACGAAGAAGCAGCTGTCCATCGCCACGTACAACGTGGAGAACCTGGAGCCGACCGACTCCGCCGCCAAGTACCAGGCCCTGGCCAAGGGCATCGTCACCAACCTCAGTTCGCCCGACATCATCGCGGTGGAAGAGGTGCAGGACAACTCCGGCGCCACCGACGACGGCACGGTGGCCGCGGACCAGACCATCGCCGACCTGACCACGGCCATCGCCGCGGCCGGCGGCCCGCAGTACAGCTACCGCGAGATCGACCCGGTCAACGACCAGGACGGCGGCCAGCCGGGCGGCAACATCCGGCAGGTGTTCCTGTTCAACGCGAACGTGGTCAGCTTCGTGGACCGGGGAGATGCGAGCGTGGACCGCTCCACCACCGGCACCGCGGTGGTGAAGACCGACGGCAAGGCGGACCTGACCCTCTCGCCCGGCCGCATCGACCCGACCAACCCGGTCTGGGCCTACAGCCGCAAGCCGCTGGTGGGTGAGTTCTCCTTCAACGGCAAGACCGTGTTCGTCATCGCCAACCACTTCGTGGCCAAGCTCGGCGACCAGAACCAGGACGGCCGCTACCAGTACCCGGAGCAGGACTCGCAGATCCAGCGCGCGGGCCAGGCCCAGGTCGAGCACGACTTCGTGCAGCAGATCCTGGACGTGGAGAAGAAGGCCGACGTCGTGGTGGTGGGCGACCTGAACGACTACCAGTTCAGCCCCTCGCTCGCCGCACTCGAGACCGGAAGCGCCTCCGGCACCGGCCCGTCGATCCTCACGGACCTGATCACGACGCTGCCGGTGGACCAGCAGTACACCTACGACTACGAGGGCGTCTCCGAGGTGCTCGACCACATCCTCGTCTCGCCCGGCATCACCTCGTACGACTACCAGGTGGTGCACCTGAACGCGGAGTACGCGAACCAGACCAGCGACCACGATCCGCAGGTAGTGGACATCAAGCCGTAATGTAAGAGTACGGGCAGGCGGGACGGCGCCGGGGCGCATCTCTGACGAGGTGCGTCCCGGCGGCTTGCCGACGGGCTCGTGCGGGCTCGCTCAGTCCTTCACGAGGGTGACGACCTCGCTGATGAATATGAGTACAGCTATGCACATCAGCAAGGACAGAATCACCTGGTAGCGCAGCCTTGCGTGGTGGTCCCTCTCGCGATATCTCCTGTTCGTCCTTTCGAGCCAGGAGAGCACTCCACGAAAATCGCAGTAGGCGAGCAAGCTGGCTGTGAACAAGAGGACCGCGACGGTTATCCGGCCGAACGCCTGCATCGCTCAGGACCCTTTCATGTCGGTTGACGGGGGAGCTGGGGCATCGTGGCCCACCCGCCGACTGTATGGCACGGCCCGGTTGCGGGCAGGCCGCCTGACGCGTCGGCTCAGGGTACGCATAGAAGTTCGGTGGCGGCGTACGCGGAGCGGGTGGGCGTGGTGCGGCGCCTGGGTGCGCGGGGGCGGCCGTGCGCTCACGCGGTGTCCG
The DNA here is from genome assembly GCF_018139695.1 of Actinospica durhamensis. Classification (GTDB taxonomy): domain Bacteria; phylum Actinomycetota; class Actinomycetes; order Streptomycetales; family Catenulisporaceae; genus Actinospica; species Actinospica durhamensis. Next base: position 3,347 of record NZ_JAGSOG010000402.1, read on the forward strand.
GCCTCACCGTCCAGGCGTTGTCCCGGTCCAGCACCGCGTGCAGTGCGAACACGCCCTGGGCGAAGGCGAGCTCGATGGGCGGGATGATCTGCTCCACGTCCAGGCCCGACCCGGCTTGGAAGGTGCCCGCGGTCAGCCAGTACCGGCCGGCCGGGTGGGGGGGTGAAGACCAGGTCCACGGCCGGGGTGACCGGTGCGGTGTAGACCGGGCGGCCGGACATCCCGATGCCGACGGTCGCCGGACCGCCGATCGGGAGGTCGCTCAGTTCCCGGATGTAGAGGACGCCGGGCCGGGGGTCGGCGACGACCGGTCCGTTCTGGAGCAGGTAGGCGCCGTCGCGGTGGGAGAGCTGGACCTGCTGCCTGGCCGGGTCGGTCGGGTCGGCTGGCAGGGTCTGGGTGGGCGTCGTGCCGCCCTCGGCGAAGAGCATGAAGCTGTAGTCCGGGGTCCACTCGAAGACGGCCGTGGTCCCCGGGTGGGCGTCCCTGACCAGCCAGGTCAGGGACAGCACGTCGCCCAGGCCGAGGTCGGGGTCGTTCTGGTAGACGGCGAACTGCTCGAAGGCGCCGGAGTTGTTGGTGACCCGGAGCAGGTAGGTCGTCGCGCGGGTCTGCGGTGCGACGGGGGCTTCGGCGGCGCGGCTCAGGCCAGGCCGGCCGGCAGCAGGACGGCGCCGGTCGTCAGCGCGCTTCCGGCGAGTGTGGACTTCAGGAAGGCGCGCCGCGAACGTTCGGTCATGCCGTTGTGCTTTCAATGCGACTGTGCGGCCTGGTGATGGTTTGTCCGAGTTTAGGCAGCGGTCGCGGGCGCCCCGGGCGTGTCCGGCTGATCCACTCGAGTGGAATCGAGGGGATCGGCGCGGCGCCCGGGGCGGGGGTGGTGCTGAGGGATCGTCAGAGCGCGACGGACGCGGCCTTCGCGCGTGCGGCGAGGTACTCGCCGTAGCGCACCGGCGGCAGGTCCTGGCGCAGCCCGATCGGCGCGGGCAGCGGTGTGACCTCGGTGTCGACGTCCGCCTCCATGAACATGATCAGGGACACGAGCTCCTCGCCGGGCTCGTCGGCCGGGGGCGGGAGGACCCGGTGGCGGGTGGAGCGCCAGCGGTCACCGGTCCAGCGGGCCAGCAGGTCGCCGATGTTCACGGTGTACGCGTCCTCGTGTAGCGGCGCGTCCACCCAGTCCCCGTCCAGCGTCTGGATCTGCAGCCCGCCGTACCCGGCCTGGCGGTCGAGGATGGTCAGCATGCCCCAGTCGGTGTGCGGCGCGACCCGGAACTGCCCGTCCAGCGGCGCCCCGGTCTCGCGCAGCGGCGGGTAGCGGTTGATGTTGAAGGTGTGCGGTGAGCGGCGGCTGCGGGCGTGGAACCAGCCCTCGGGCAGACCGAGCGCCGCCGTGCACAGCTCGAGCAGCTCGTCGTAGAGCACGCGCACGGCGTCGGCGTAGCGGCCGCACAGCTCGGCCAGCTCGGGCACCTCGGCCGGCCAGAGGTTCGGCGCGAACCAGGCCGCGTCGGTCGCGGCGTCACCGGTGTGGAAATCCCGGCCCATGGTCAGGCTTTCCTTCAGGTCGGCCCGGGAGGTGTCGGCCTCGAGTCCGTAGAAGGCGTTGGCCTCCTTGCCGATCGGGATCCAGCCGCGCCCGCCCACCGGAGCGGCATAAGGGGCCTTAGCCGGGTGCGGCAGGTCGAAGAAGCGCTTAGCCGCCGCCCGCACCTCGGCCCGCAGGCCCCGGTCGATCCCGTGTCCGGATATGAGCAGGAAGCCGGACTCGCGCAGCGCGGCATCGGTCTCGGCGGCCACGGCGTCGCGGTCGCCGCCGCGCCAGCGGTGCAGATCGATCAGGGGGATCATGCGGTACTCCGTCGTCGTGCAGGGGCGGTCGTTACCCCACCATGATGACGGCCCGGGCGACCGCGGGGAAACCGCGGGTGGCGCCGCGGCCCGGATCCGGGTGGACAACGCGCGCGAGCGGCGATGAAGATGGTCCGGTGAGCTCACGGGGGTGGACGGGTAAGCGCGTGCTGTGGTTCCTACGGGGTCAGGTGGAGGATCTCCAGTCGCTGCTCTGGCGCGCGGTGGCGCTGTTCCGCGTGTTCTCCTGCGGCTACGCGGCGATGCTGACCTATCACTATGCGCGCACGTACACGCGCCCGGATCTGGGCTACGCGGTGATCGCGGTGATGGGCGGGTGGACGCTGGTGAGCATCGTCGCGTACGCACACCCGCGCGGGCGCACGGCCGCGGTGCTGGGCGCGGACCTGCTGGTCACCTTCTGCTGCCTGCTGGCCACCCGATGGGTGGTGCCGGCCGGCGGGAACCCGGAGATCCTGCCCATGCTCTGGGTCGCCGGGCCCGCGCTGGCCTGGGGGATCG
>NZ_JAGSOG010000403.1 GCF_018139695.1 Actinospica durhamensis
ACCGACCTGTCCGTACACAGCCCCGAAGACCTCGAACACGTCGCCCAACAACTCAACGCCCGACCACGCAAAACGCTCGGCTGGAAAACCCCAGCCGAGCGCCTGCGCAGCCCGCCACCGCCCGCCACGCGCACGCCGACCGGCCGGGGCCGCGCCACCCCGATCGGGGCGGGCGCCCGCTCCAGCCCCGCCTCCACCAAGGTCGTGCCCAGATACCGCCCGTCGTCCTCGCCCTCGCCCTCGTCGTCGCCGGCACCAGCATCGGGATCGCCATCGCCATCGACATCGGCACGCAGCTCCGCCAGCCGTTCCCGCACCACCCGCGCACTCTGCGGGCGCAACGCCGGATCACGCTCGAGCAGCTGCGCCACCAGGTCGGTGAACGCGGGCGGCAGCCCCGGGCGCACGCGATCCAAGCGCGGAGCATCACCACTGATCTTGGCCGCCACCATGGCCCACGGACCGTGTCCGCCGAACGGCGCGCGCCCCGTCAGCATCGCGAACAGCACTCCGCCGAGCGCATACAGATCCGAACGTGTATCTCCATGTTCGTCCGTGAACTGCTCAGGAGCCGCATACTCCCGTGTCGCCACCACCTCCAGGCGCGAGGAGTCCGCGACGGAGAGCTGCTGCGCCCGAGCCAGGCCCGCGATCCCGAAGTCCACCACCTTCACCAACCCCGCCGCGGCGATCATCACGTTGTGCGGCTTGATGTCGAAGTGCACCACCCCGGCGTCGTGCGTGGCCTCCAGCGCGGCGCAGATCTGCTCGCCGATCTCCAGCGCACGGCTCAGCGGCACCGTGCCGGACACCTCGATCAGCGCGCTCAGCGACACCCCGTCGACCAGCTCCATGACCAGGAACAACACGCCCTCGTGCACGCCGCGGTCATAGAGCGCGACCACGTTCGGATGATTGATCTGCGCCGCCGCCACCGCCTCACGCTCGAACCGCGCCAAGAGGTCCGCCGACGCCCCCTCACCCGTCCGCAGCAGCTTGATCGCGACATCCCGCCGCAGCACCCGGTCCCGCGCGGACCACACCTCGCCCATCCCCCCGCGCCCCAACCGCCCCGACACCTGGTAACGGCCGGCCAACAGCGTCCCGCGCTCCACACCCACGCTCCCATCCGATCGGCCCGACCGCGTCTCCCCGCCCGGGGACGAGCGCGCCCGCGTGTCATCGAGTTCTACTATGCCCGGCCGACCGGGACCCGCGGGACGGGCCCATCGTGCATTACCCTCGTTATCAGGAGATTCCGACCAGCCGGCCGAGCAAGGGGCGAGCCGGCCGTGACAGGGACGGGTGGGATCAGATGGCCGTCTTCCGGGCGTACGCCAAGGTCTTGGAGCCCGACGACCCGGCGACGCGGATCCACGAAGCGGGCTTTCGGACCTGTCCGCGGGGTCCCGGCCACGTGCTCGCCGACGTGCTGCGGCGGACCGGCGGTGTCTACGAGACGACGACCCCGCTGTCGCCGTGGTTGCGCGATGACATCCGCGAGGTCGCCGAACTGACGTCGGACGCTGAGCTGCTCGCGATCGCGGATCTGGCCGAGGTGCCCGTGTCCCTCGATCACCTGCGCGGCCTCGACCCGCGAACGCGCATCGTGATCAGAGCAGAGCTCCGCTATGAGGCGGACGAGGGCGCGCGGGTGAGCAGAACCGGGGACCGTAGGCCGGCCGTGGTCACGATCATGCCCGACGGCGCGGTCGTCGCCGGGGACGCCTGCCCGCCCCTTGCCGAGACAGGAAGCTGACACCGGTGCCACCCGTCCGCAGCGGAGCATCCCGTAGCACGGCCGAAACGTGGCCCGCGCCGGGTCTCTGACCTGCGTGAACGGTCCTCGGTCGCGGCCGGGTCGGGCCTCGTGGCCGAGGCTTCGAGGCGCCCCGGCCTTATCCGTGCCTCTAGCGCAGGGCATTGACGCTGCGCGGGCTAAGTGATTAGATCCGCCGGGAGAGCGCTTTCCCGCTCTTGAGGGCCAGCGTGACCCTTCCCACCCACCACGCCAGGGAGACCTGTGTCCGTCATCCCCAGTCGCCGCGACGTTCTGCGCGGCGTAGCCGTCGCCGCCGCGTTGCCGTTGATCGGCAACCTCTCCGCCGGATCGGCTTTCGCCGCCTCGCCCGCCTCGCCCGCCTCCCCGTCCGGCCACGGAGCCGGGGGCCTGGACTTCGGCGCCAACGTTCTGATCTTCGATCCCTCCATGGGCGACGCGGCGATCCAGGCCCAGGTCGACGCCGTGTTCGCGATTCAGCAGTCCAACCAGTTCGGCACGGAGCGGTACGCGCTGGCCTTCAAGCCGGGCACCTACAACGTCGACGTGAACGTCGGGTTCTACACCCACGTGCTCGGGCTCGGCGAGAGCCCGGACGACGTGGTGATCAACGGGCACGTCACGGTCGACGCGCAGTGGCTGCAGGGCAACGGCACGCAGGACTTCTGGCGCGCCGCCGAGAACCTGTGCATCGTCCCGCCGGACGGGCTCGAGCGGTGGGCGGTCGCCCAGGCGGGCCCGATGCGCCGCGCCCACATCAAGGGCGACATGAGCCTGTGGCCCAGCCCTCCCGGCAACCAGTGGTCCAGCGGCGGGTTCCTGGCCGACAGCGTGGTCGACGGGCAGGTCCAGTCGGGCTCGCAGCAGCAGTGGCTCTCGCGCAACGACACCTTCGGCAGCTGGACCGGCTCCAACTGGAACATGGTGTTCGTCGGCACCCAGGGCGCTCCGGCCCAGAGCTTCCCCAGCCCGCCCTTCACCACCATCGACCAGACCCCGGTCGTGCGGGAGAAGCCGTTCCTGACCCTCGCCGAGCACGGCGGCTATAGCGTCTTCGTGCCCGCGCTGCGCCGTAACAGCGCCGGGACGACCTGGGCCTCCGGGCGGGCCGAGGGATACAGCATCCCGCTCTCGCGCTTCCACGTGGCCAAGCCCGGCGACTCCGCCGCCACCATCAACGAGGCCCTCGCCCGCGGCCAGCACCTGCTGCTCACCCCCGGCGTCTACGCCCTTACCTCCCCGATCCGTGTCACCCGCCCCGGCACCGTCGTGCTCGGCCTGGGCCTGGCCACCCTGCAGGCCACACACGACAACTCGCTCATCGAGGTGGACGACATCGGCGGCGTCTCCATCGCCGGCGTGCTGCTCGAGGCCGCCTCGGACGACTCGCCCGTGCTGCTGCGCGTCGGCCACGGCCGCAGCCGGATCCAGCACGCCGAAGACCCCACCGTGCTCTTCGACATCTACGCCCGCATCGGCGGCGCCGTCGCGGGCGGTGCCACCGTCAGCGTCCAGCTCGACAGCAACGACGTGATCTGCGACAACTTCTGGCTCTGGCGCGCCGACCACGGCGAGGACGGCACCGTCGGCTGGACGGTCAACCCGGCCGACACCGGCGTGCTCATCAACGGCGACCGGGTCACCGCCTACGGTCTGGCCGTCGAGCACTACCAGAAGTACGAGGTGATCTGGAACGGCGAACAGGGCCGCTCCTACTTCTTCCAGAACGAGCACCCGTACGACGTGCCCACCCAGTCCGCCTGGACCCACGGCACCACCAACGGCTACGCCGCCTACAAGGTCGCCGACTCGGTGCGCGACCACCAGGCCTTCGGACTGGGCAGCTACTGCGTCTTCGACCTCGAGGCCCACATCTACACCGACCGCGCCTACGAGGTGCCCGACACCCCCGGCGTCGTCTTCACCGACCTGATGATCGTCTGCCTCAACGACGCCAACGGCGGCGGCATCGTGCACTGCATCAACAACTCGGGCGGTCCCGTGGAGAACGGCTTCGGCGTCTACAACATGCAGGGCTACTCGAACGGCGTCGCGACCGTCTGACACAGCCCTCAGACGTATCCGGGATCTCAGGGATCCCTCGATACGTTCGCGGTCGCGAAGGGGCACCGCGGAAGCTGCGGTGCCCCTTCGCGACCCCTTCGCGCTCCGTGTGAGCGCCCGGAGACGGACGTGCCGGGGGGACCAGGCCCCGACGCCGCGGTCACAGGTTGACGAGGACCTTGAGGCTCTTGCGGTCGGCCATGTCCCGGTAGCCGGCCGGGACTCCGTCGAGGTCGGTGACGGCGTCGAAGACCTTGCCCGGCTCGATGGCGCCGCTGAGGATGTCGGGCATGAGGCTCTCGACGTAGGCGCGCGTCGGCGCGGGGCCGCCGGCCAGGCGGACGTTGGGGCCGAAGAGGCTGCCGAAGCCGATCGGCGCGTCCTCGTACTGGGGGACGCCGACCCGGCTGATCACCCCGCCCGCGCGGACGATGCCGAGCGCCTGCTCGTAGGCGGACATCAGGCCCACCGCCTCGAGCACGACGTGGGCGCCCTCGCCGCCGGTGAGCTCGCGCACCTTCTCGACGCCCTCCTGTCCGCGCTCGGCCACGACGTCGGTGGCGCCGAATTCGCGGCCGAGGTCGGTGCGGACCTGGTGACGGCCCATCAGGATGATCTGCTCGGCGCCGAGCTGCCTGGCCGAGAGCACGGCGAGCAGCCCCACCGCGCCGTCGCCGATCACGGCGACGCGCGTCTGCGGGCCGACGCCGCCGCAGACGGCGGCGTGGAAGCCGGTGCCGTACACGTCCGAGAGGGTCAGCAGCGAGGGCATGAGCGCCGAGTCCGGGGCGACGGGGAGCCTGACCAGCGTGCCGTCGGCGAGCGGGACGCGCGCGGCCTCGGCCTGCCCGCCCTCGTCCGGGATGCCGTCCCAGAACCCGGCCTGCGGGTTCGCGCAGGAGGTGTGCACGCCTTCGTGGCAGAACGCACAGGTGCCGTCGGAGATGGCGAACGGCGCGACGACCAGGTCGCCCTTCTTGACCGTGGTCACCTCCGTGCCGACGTCCTCGACGACGCCGATGAACTCGTGCCCCATCCGGGCCGGCGGGTCCTCGGGTTTCCTGGTCGCATAGGGCCACAGGTCGCTGCCGCAGACGCAGGACGCGGTGATGCGCACGAGCGCGTCGGTGGGCTGCTTGATGACGGAGTCCGGGACGTCCTCGATCCGGACGTCGCCGGCGCCGTACATGAGCGTTGCACGCATCGGGTGTTCTCCGTTCGATTCGGGTGAGCGCGTGGTTCCAGCGTGATCGCCCCGGGCCGGGTCGGCATCCTCCCGGTGCCCCGGATGGGCGGGTGCGCGGGGCCCTGGCGCCGCCCCGTCTCGAATGGCTCAAGCGCGGTGGCGCGCACGGGTCGCAGCGGCGAATGTCGATTCAGGCCGCGAACGTGGCGGCACGGAGGCGCGAGGAGACATGATGACCACCTGGACCGGTGACGAGCTGAGCCGGATCGAGCAGGACGACGAACTGGAGGTCGCGCCCGTACGCGGTGACGGCGCCCCACACGCGCCGCTCCCGGTCTGGTTCGTGCGTGACGGCGAGGACCTGTTCATCCGCTCCTTCCACGGCGAGAGCGGCGTGTGGTACCGCGCCGCCCGCGCGAGCCACGAGGGCCGCATCCAGTGCGGCGACGTGGCGAAGGACGTCACCTTCGTCGAGGCCGACGACCCCGGCCTCAACGACCGGATCGACGCCGCCTACCGCACCAAGTACGGCCGCTTCGGCGCGCGCTACGTCGACTCGCTGGTGGCCGCGCGGGACACGACGCTCCAGCTCATGCCGCGCTGAGTCGACTTCTTCTCTGCCTGGTCAGCCCATGCCTGATCGGGCAGCCCGCCGGCCGCCGTGGCCACGACCGGAACGCCCGCGCGCA
>NZ_JAGSOG010000404.1 GCF_018139695.1 Actinospica durhamensis
TAAGAGACAGGGTAACCGGGGGTGACCTGCGCGGTGTCCACGAAGCGGATCGGCGTCGCCACGTTCGTGAAGCAGGCCTGCTCGTTCGCCACGACGACCAGGCTCCCGTCCGCGGCGTCCCGCGCGTCCTCGAGCGCCTCGAGCACGTTCTTGACCGGCGCGACCGGTACGGACGCGGCGGAGAGCAGATCGACCCACTCGGCCGCGGCCCGCTCGGCGAACCGCGCCTCCAGGATCGCCCAGAGCTCCTCCTTGTGCCGCAGCCGGTTCGCCGCGTCCACGAAGCGCTCGTCGACGATCAGGTCCTCGACTCCGAGCACCCGGCACAGGCCCTCCCACATGCGCGGCGTGTTGGCCGTCACGACGAGTTCGCGCCCGTCCGCGCCGCGGAAGGAGCGGTACGTCGCGATCGAGTCGTGGCCGGCGCCCTGCGGCCCCGGGGCCACCCCGTTCAGGTAGGTGTACAAGGCCTGATACGAGAGCATGGCGAGCTGGCCGCGCAGCATCGAGACGTCGATGATCCGGCCCCGGCCCGTCTCGTGCCGCGCCTGCACCGCGGCGAGGATGCCGATGACGGCGTACAGGCCCGCCACCACGTCCCCGGCCGGGATCCCGAGCCGCGCGGCGGGGGCGCCGGGATGCCCGTTGAGGCTCATCACGCCGCTCATCGCCTGCACGACCATGTCGTAGGCCGGCCGGTCGCGCAGCGGCCCGTCCTGCCCGAACCCGCTGATCGAGGCCCAGATCAGGGTGGGCCGATCCGCCAGGACCGTCTCCGGATCGATGCCGAGCCGCGCGGTGACGCCGGGGCGGAAGTTCTCGATGACGATGTCGGCGCCGGTGAGCAGGCGCTGGAACACCTCGAGGCCGCGCGGGGACTTCAGGTCGATCGCGATGCTGCGCTTGTTGCGGTTGTTGGCCAGGAAGTAGGCGCTCTCGCCGAGCACCGTCGGGCCGACGATCGCCCGGCTCGAATCCCCGTCGAGGGACTCGACCTTGATGACGTCCGCGCCGAGGTCCCCGAGCAGCTGCGTCGCCGAGGGCCCGGACAGGAAGGTGGTCAGATCGATGATCCGCAGGCCTTCCAGGGGCGGACGCTGGCCGGCGCTCATGCCGCCTCGAAGATGTGGATGGTGCACGCGCCGTGGTCGAGGCCCGCCGTGCCGCCGCCGGTCACGTGCGTCATGGCCCAGCGCGCGTCCTCGATCTGGCGCGCCCCGGCCTGCCCGCTCAGCTGCCAGAACGCCTCGGCCACCTGGGCCACGCCGCTGGCGCCGACCGGATGTCCCTTGGCCAGCAGCCCGCCGCTCGGGTTGACCACCACGTCGCCGCCGAAGGTGGTGCGGCCCTCGCGCAGCAGCGAGACAGCGCTCTGCTTCTCGGTCAGGCCGAAGGCGTCGTAGTAGACGAGCTCGGCGATGGAGAACGCGTCGTGCAGCTCGATCATGTCCAGATCGTCCGGGCCGATCCCGGCCTGGGCGTAGGCGTCGCGCGCGGACTGGTAGGAGATCTCCGGCTTGGTCATGTCCCGGAAGCCTTCCTCGACCTGGCCCGAGTGCAGCACCGAGGCGGCCACGCGCATGCCGCGCGGCGAGCCGAGGCGGTTGCGGGCGCGCTCGGAGGCGAGCACGACGACCGCGGCCCCGTCCCCGGTCGGGCAGCACATCAGCAGGGTGAGCGGATCGGCGACCGGCCGCGCGGCCAGCACCTGCTCGACCGTGACCTCTTGGCGGAACTGCGCGAACGGGTTGAGCGCACCGTGCCTGCGCGCCTTGACGCTGACCAGGGCCAGGTCCTCGACCGTGGCGTCGGTCTCGTACAGGTAGCGCGTCGCGCGCATCGCGTAGACGGCCGGCATGACGATGCCCTGCTTGACCTCGCGGTCCTCCGGCGAGAGCGGGAGGGTCCCGCCGCCGAACTGGGTCAGCTTCTCCACGCCGATGACCACGGCCACGTCGATCAGGCCCTGCGCGATCGCGGTGTAGGCCTCGTGGATCGCGGTGGCGCCGCTGGAGCAGGCGTTGTCCACGTTGACGGTCGGGACGGTGCCGAGGCCGATCTCCTTGGTGATCCGCTGGCCGGTCATCATGCCGCCGTAGGAGTGGCCGACGTAGACCGCGTCCACGTCGGACTTCTGCACGCCCGCGGTGCGCAGCGCGTCGATCAGGGGCGAGACCGCGAGCCCGACGTAGGAGGAGCTGCGGTGTTTGCCGAACGGGATCATCGCCGCGGAGACGGCGAACGCTGAGTCAGTCATGGGGATTTCCTCTCCTCATTCGCCGGCGGCGGCCGCGAAGAACCAGTCGTCGCCCTCGACCCCGAGTTCGACGCGCGTGTCCGGCCGCAACGGCGTGCCGCCCTCGCGCAGGTCGGCCAGCGTCCGCACGTCGCCGTCGAGGTCGACGTAGCCGATGACGCGCACCCCCTCGCCCCCGACGTGCAGCCGGGTGAAGGAGTACAGGGTCCCGGTCGTGGGCAGCGCGACCCGGGAGACCTCGCGGCCGACGCAGCGGCTGCACACGATCCGCGTGCCGATCATGCTCTGGCCGCAGTGGTCGCACACGGTGCCGACCAGCCGGCGGCCCTGCGGGAAGGTGCCGAGGAGGCCGTCGCTCTCCAGGTCGGCGATCGTGGCCGAGACCGGTGCCTCGGTGTGGACGGTCATTGCGCTCCTTCGTGGGTTGCGGCGGCGCGGGCGATGGACCGGGTCGGGCACACGGTGATCGCCATCTGGACCTTCTCCTCGCTGTCGCCGTGCGGGTCGGTGACCACCGCGATGCTCAGGTCGTCGAGGTCGAAGGTGTTCGGGGCGTAGAAGGTGCACTGCCCGGATCCCATGCACCGGTCCCGGTCGATCGTGAGTTCGTCCGCCATCAGTCGGCCTTCCGCTCGGTGTACTCGAGGTGGAGGCGGTTGTGCCCGCGGAACTTGTAGCTCGGCATCAGGTCCCAGCGACGCTCGCCGGCCGGCCCGTGCTGCTCCTCGGAGATCCAGATGCGCTCGGTGCGCTCGAGCAGGCGCTGGATCGAGAACACCGCCTCCGCGCGGGCGAGCGGCGCCCCGGGGCAGGTGTGGATGCCGCGGCCGAACGCGAGGTGCTGGCGGGCGTTGGCGCGGTTGACGATGAACTCGGACGGGTTCTCGAAGATCCGCGCGTCCCGGCCGGCCGCGCCGTGCAGCAGCATCACCACGGTGCCGGGCGTCAGGTCGAGGCCACCGATGCTGGTGGCGACCTTGGTGAGGCGGAACGAGCCCTTGATCGGGGCTTCCAGCCGCAGCGTCTCCTCGATGAACTTCGGGATCAGCGACGTGTTCTGCCGCAGCAGGTCCTGCAGCGCCTGGTCCTCGGCGATCCGGGCGAGCGAGATCCCCAGCAGCTGCACCGTGGTCTCGTTGCCGGCGGCGAAGAGGTTCGAGGCGATCCGGGCGACCTGGATCGGCTCGGGCAGTGTCTCGTCCGGGAAGGTCGCCACGGCCATGCCGGTCAGGATGTCCTCGGTCGGGCTCAGCCGGCGCTGCTCGATCTTCTCGACGAAGTAGTCGTAGAGCCGCTCGAGGCTGTTGTGGTGGGCCGTCTGCAGCTTGAGGTTGCCGAGCATCGGACCCTGACGCGTGGCGAGCAGGTCGATGAGCATCGGGTGGTCCGACTCCGGGACCCCGAGCAGGTCGGCGACGGCGAGGACGGCGTAGCGCTTGCTGTAGTCCCAGATGAACTCGCAGTGCCCCTGCGGCAGCAGCTCGTCGAGGAAGCGGTCCGCGGTGAGCTTGAGGAACTCCTCGTTCTCCTTGAGCCGCTTGGGCGTGATCAGACCCATCAGCAGCGCCCGGTGGTCCGTGTGCATCGGCGGGTCGAACGTCACGATCTGATCGTTCGTCGGGAAGGACGAGCGGTACTGCTCGAGCAGATCGGTCAGGTCATCGCCGACCAGCTCGACCGGGAGGTCGAGCACCGGCCCGCCGGTCCGGTTGATCGAGGAGTAGACCTCGGGCTGGTGGTAGACCTGCAGTGCCTCCTCGTATCCGGTGACGATGACGACTCCGTACTTCGACTCCCGCCACACCGGATGGTGGGCGAGCATGTGGTCGAAGTACGGCACCGAGTCAGCCGCCACCGCGGCATCGGTGAAGTAGTCGATCTCCGTCGGGTCGATCTCCACGGTGCTCATCGGTACCCCTCTTCTTGCTGCCTGGGCCGCCGGCTCTGGAGGCCCGCGCCGTCTGGCGGCCGAGCCCGCACGCTCGGCCGCCTTTCCGGCGTATTGTTAAACAGAACAGTCGTACGCTTGTGCGGTGCCCCTAGGATGATCCCGCCCACGCTGGGTGTCAAGGAGTGAGGGCGTCCTCCGCTGCTCGCTCGGGATGGCCGGAGTCGTTGACAGGCGCCCGGAAACCGGGGCACAATCCCTCCAGTGTTTCGTTGTATGAATTTTGCGTTCCGTTAGACGTATCAGGCTCTCGGCCCGGCCGAGCCACGCGCGTCGCACCCGGCTCAGGGACGAGCCCTGGGAGACATGGAGTACGAGATGAATGACGAGCTCGGTCCGGACCCGCTTGCCCCGTGGGTACGCGAGATCGCGAGCACGCACGAGGCCGCGCGCCACCTCGAGGGCGTGCGGTGCCGCGGCTCGGTGGCGCTGATCGACGAGGCGGCCCGGCTGCGCGGCGTCGCCCAGGTGAAGCTCGGCCGGGCCGTGTCGCTCGAGCGCGAGGTGGAGACCCGCCCGGCCCGGCTGGCCGCGGGGCGCGAGGCCGCCGACGCGGAGAAGCGCGACTGGCAGCGGCTGGGCGTGAAGGAACTGCCGACCGGCCACAACGACGTCGAACTCGAAGTACGGGTCGGCATTCACGGCCGTTCCGCCCACGGCGGCGACGTCATCAGGTACGACGCGCACGGCGTGCACAACACCCACCTCGACGGGCTCGCGCACATCGGCGCGGACGCGAGCTGGCACGGCCCGATCCCGGCCGAGGCCTCGCAGACCGACGAGGACACGATGGTGAACTGGGCGCAGCACGGCATCGCCACCCGCGGCGTGCTGCTCGACGTCGCCGCGGCGCGCGGAGTGGACTGGATCACCGCCGAGGAGCCCGTCACCGGCGCGGACCTGGACAAGGCGCTGGCCGCCACCGGCGTCGAACTCGAACCCGGCGACGCGCTGATCATCTATCAGGGCCGTGACCGCTACGAGGCGGCCGGGCACGTGTACCCGAGCGGGGCCGCGGCCGTGCGCCGCCCCGGCATCGGCCAGGACGGCTCGCAGTGGATCGCCGCGCGCGACCCCGGCCTGGTGCTGTGGGACTTCCACGACGCCCGCAACAGCCCGAGCGGCGCGCTCGAGGTGCACAACCTGATCTTCGCGATCGGCCTGTGCCTGGTGGACAACTGCCTGCTCGGCCCCGCCGTCGCCGCGCTCAAGGCCGCGGGCACCTGCACCGGCCTGCTCGTCGCCGCACCGACCGCGATCCACCGCTCCACCGGCGTGCTGATCAACCCGCTCCTGCTGTACTGATCCGCCGTCGACGAGGCCGTGTCTTCGAACCAGCGCCACGGCCCCGGCGATGGTTCGAAGTCACGGCCCAGGTCTGGCGCCGGCCCGGGGAGACCGGGTCGGTGCCAGACCTTTGCCGTACCCGGCCGCAGGTCCGCCGCGGCGTCCGTGCCCCCTGCCCCCTGTCTCTGATACACATCTCCCAGCCCA
>NZ_JAGSOG010000405.1 GCF_018139695.1 Actinospica durhamensis
CGGCGGCGGAGCCGTCGACGAGGCTCAGGACGGGGGACGGGTGGCCTGCCCTCGCGATTCTGGCGGTACCGGCGGCGGTGTCGAGTTCGGCGAAGCAGCAGGTGGCGATGAGGTCGGGGTCGAGGCCTGCGACCAGCCTATTGACTCTGCCGAGAATGGCGGCGGGGCCGTAGCCCTCGTGCGCGAAGGCGCGGATCGCGGTGCGGACCATGCTCATGCCGCCCACGGCCCGGGCGTTGTGGCCTTCCACGTCGCCGACGAGCAGGCCGATTCTGCCGCGCATCATCGGGATGACGTCGTACCAGTCGCCGCCGACGGCGAGGCCGAGGCCTGGGGAGCGGTACTCGCTGGCGAGTTCGAGGCCCGGGGTCTCGTCCAGCGGGACGTCGAACACGGCGTCGCGCAGGCGGGAGGCGAGGGAGAGCTCGGCATCGTAACGGTGGGCCCGGTAGAGGGCCTGGGCCAGCTGCTCGCAGCGCTTGGCGACGAAGTTGTTGTAGCCGGTGCCGAGGGTGCGCGGGTAGTCGAAGCGCAGGCAGGCCAGGCCGAGGCAGGTGTGCTCGTGCATCAGGGGGATGACGAGCAGCGCGCCGGTGCGGGTCTCGTCGCAGATCTCTGTCAGGTACGGGTAGCGCCGCTTGATCTCGTCGCCGGCCTCGTAGATCTGCAGCGCGCCCTCGTTGACGGCGTCGGACATCGGGTTCGCCACGTCCAGGTCGAGCACGCGCAGGCTGGCCAGCCCGGCCGGGGTGTATCCGACGGCTGCGATCAAGCGCAGTCTGCCGTCGGCGACCACATGCATGGCCACGCCGTCGGCGCCGCACAGCGAGGGCATCTGCTGTTCGAACACCGCGATCACGTCGTCCACGCCGAGGGTGCCGCCGAGGGCCGTGGCGAAGGTGGCGGTGCGTTCGCGGCGTGAGTCGCGTTCACGGTCTCGCTCGAGCCGCACCCGGAACTCGTGCACGTCGCGGAAGTGCACGGCGAGCCGGCCGGCGTCCAGGGCGACGCGCAGCTCGTACCAGTGCCCGACGTGCGGGATCAGCACCTCGAAGGAGACCGGTTCGCCGGTCTCCACCGCCTGCTCGAAGCCGGGGCGCCACTCGGCCGGGTCGAGCGGCGCGAGCAGGTCCTCGAAGGAGCGGCCGACGAGTTCGGCGCGGCCGAGTCCGGCGAGCTTGGCCGCCGCCTCGTTGCCGTAGACGACCCGCCAGCGCCGGTCGAGGATGGCGAAGCCGTCGGACATGGCGTCGATCTGGGTGGAGGCGACCTGGGTCCAGCTCGGCGCGCCGGTGGTGTCGGTGACGATGCCGAGCATCACCGGTTCGCCGCGCTCGTCCCGGATCACCCGGCCGCGGGCCTCGAGCCAGCGCAGGGATCCGCCGAAGGTCAGGGCCCGGTATTCGAGGGCGAAGGTGCCGTCCTCGGCCAGGGCGGTGGCCATGGTCCGGCGCACGAGCGGGTAGTCGTCGCGGTGGATGCGGTAGAGCAGGGGCAGCGGACTGCCGGTGTAGCCGCGGTTCTCGGCCGGGTCGACCGCGCCCATGGCGATGGCGTCGAGGTGCAGCACGCTCTCGCGCAGCCGCCACCAGAAGGTGCCGCAGGAGATCGCGGCGCGGATCTCGGGCGGGCTCGGGGCGTCGTCGGCGCCGAGGAAGAAGCCGGGGACGGTCTCGCTCTGGCCGATGCCGTAGATGCGCTCGGCGATCCGGTCGTTGAGCCGGGGCAGGCCGGTCTCGATCTCGTCCGCGATGGAGCGGAAGGTGCCGGCGAGCCGGCGCCAGAGCACGCCGACGTGGCCGATCTCGGCGACGCCGGCGCAGCCGTCGCTGAACAGCACGCCGACGACCCGGTCCTGAGAGGTGATCAGCGGGAAGCACATCACCCGGCCAAGGCCCGAGTGGGTGCCGCTGAATCCGGCGTAGTGGCTGATCACGTTCTCGACCGAGTCGAAGCCGCCGTCGGTGGGCATGCCGGTGCGCACGGCCTCGGTCAGCGGGAGGCTCTCGTCGATGAAGACCCGGGACCACAGGTCGCCCAGCGGGGGTGCGGGCACGGCCTCCTCGACGAGGTACAGCACGCCCCCGGGCTCGTCGTAGACGAAGACGGAGGTGTGCTTGGCCCGCAGCACGGTGTGCACGTGTGTCATGTCCTCGCGGGCCGGGCCGAGGCCGGGAAGCAGGGACGTGGGAACTGAGAGTGTCATCGGTCCGTCTCCTTGGCGCCGCGCCACACGTCGCGGCCGTTGACGGGGGGCAGCCGGTCGGGGCCGTCGGACGAGAAGTCGGGGCCGCCGCCGAGCGGGCGGCCGGAGCGGTCCGGGCCGTCGGCGGACTCCTCGGCGGGAGCGGGAGCGGCGAGGCCGCCCGGGGCCGCGCCGGCTCGGGTGGCCGCGGCGGCGCCGACGAACCCGGCGCCGGAGACGATCCCGCCCCCGTCCTCGGGCAGGCGCGGGTCGCGGTACGCCTCGAGCAGGGCGGTGACCTGGCCGGACGGCAGCGGCGGGGAGAACAGGAAGCCCTGTCCGAAGTCGCAGTCGCAGCCGCCGAGCCGGTCCCACTGGGCGTCGGTCTCGACGCCTTCGGCCACCACGCTCAGGCCGAGGCCGTCGGCGATCCGGATGATGCCCTCGACCAGCGCGGCCTGCTCGGGCGAGGTGGCGATGTCGGCGATGAACGACTTGTCGATCTTGAGGATGTCGATGGGCAGCTCGCGCAGGTAGCTGAGCGAGGAGTAGCCGGTGCCGAAGTCGTCGATGGCGATGCGCACGCCGAGCTCCTTGAGTTCGTTCATGGTGCGTCTGGCCTGCTCGTCGTGGTGGCGCATCAGATCCGACTCGGTGAGTTCGAGCACCAGCAGCGTCGGGCTCAGGCCGCTGGCCCGCAGCAGCGCGGTGACCTCGGCGGAGAAGCGCGGGTCGCGCAGCTGGCGCAGCGAGACGTTCACCGCGACGTAGAGCGGCGGGACCTTGAGCGAGCCGGGGCCGGCCTCGGCGTTCGCCTCGTCGCGGGCCTGGTTCCACACGGCGATGTGCTCCACCGACTGGCGCAGCAGCAGCCGGCCGAGCGGGAGGATCAGGCCGGTCTCCTCGGCCAGCGGGATGAACACGTCCGGGCCGACGAGGCCGCGCACCGGGTGCGGCCAGCGGGCCAGGGACTCGAAACCGCACACCCGCCCGTCGCCGATCTCGACGACCGGCTGGTAGTGCACGAGCACGTCCTGCTCGTCGATGGCGCGGGCGAGCTGGTCGCGCAGCGCGGTGCGCTCGATGGCCTGGTCGTGCAGGCCGGGCTCGTAGTGCCGCCAGCGCCGCTTGCCGTCGTCCTTGGCCGCGTAGAGCGCGAGGTCGGCGTTGCGCAGCAGGTCGTCGGCGCTCTCGCAGCCGAGGGTGCTGGCCACGCCGATGCTGGCGCCGCTGGTGACGGTGCCCTCGGTCAGCACGAACGGGATCTCGAAGGCCTCGGTGAGCCGGCGGGCGAGGCCGTCGGCGTCCTCGGCGCGGGCGACGTCGGGCACCAGCACGGCGAACTCGTCGCCGCCGAGGCGGGCGGCGAGGTCGGCCGGGCGCACGTTGGACCGCAGCCGTTCGGCGACCTCGGCGAGCAGTTCGTCCCCGACGCCGTGGCCCTTGGTGTCGTTGACGTCCTTGAAGTCGTCGAGGTCGATCAGCAGCAGGCAGGCGGCGCGGCCGGTGCGGTGGGCCTGCTCGACCGCGTGGGCGAGGCGGTCCTGCAGGCTGCGCCGGTTGGCCAGGCCGGTGAGCGGGTCGTGGTAGGCGTGGTGGCGCAGTTCGCCCTCGAGCCTGCGCTGTTCGGTCACGTCCCGGAGGGTGAGCACGACGCCGCCGACGGTGGGGTCGGCGCGCAGATCGTCGGAGCGGGCCTGGACCCAGAGCTTCTCGCCGCGGCCGGGCTCGAGCACCCACTCGGCCGGGCCGCGTTCGGTGCCGGCGAGCACGGCCCGGGCGCTGGAGGCGTTGCGGGCGCCGACCAGTTCGGCGACCTTGGTGCCGGTCAGTTCGCGCCCGTCGAACAGCTTGCGGGCGGAGGGGCTGGCGTAGCGCACGGCCTGGCCGTCGTCCACGATCATGAACACGTCGGCGGCGTTGTGCACGAGGGTGCGGAAGTAGGCCTCGTTGTCGCGGCGGCGGATCTCCAGGCCCATCTGCACCCGGTCGAGCGCGAGGGCGGCCTGGCCGGCCAGGATCTCCAGGGTCTCGCGCAGCTCGGCGAGCTGGTCGAGCCGGCCGATCACGACCACGGCGGCGGGGCGCTCGGTGCGCTTGATCCGCAGCGGATACACCAGCGTGTGGGCGCGTTCGGGCAGGTCGGTGGGGGCTCCGGCGGCGAGCACGGCGGGCAGCTGCTCGGCCGGGACGGGACGGACGATGGCCGCGGCGACCGGCTCGGGCAGGTCGGCGAGCAGGGCGACGCGGCCCTGCCCGGGGCCGAGCAGGGTGGCGCCGGCGCGTTCGAGGGCGAGTCCGACCTGGTCCACGCCCACGGCCGCGACCAGGTCGGTGTTGACGGCACGCACCACCCGGGCGCGGTTGATCGCACGGCGGTAGGAGCGCAGCACCAGGCCGAGCCGGATCAGCACGAGTACGCAGGCGAGCGAGGCGAACGCGGCGAGCACCCAGGCCTGCTTGACGCTGCCGTACAGGGACGCGCCGAGCAGCACGGCGGGGGCGGTGAGCGTGGCGACGGTCAGCAGGGCGAAGCCCAGCGGGGAGATCTCGGCGGGGCGGTGGCTGTGGATCGGGCGGCCGACCCGGGTCATGGACGGGTGCAGGGCGGCCAGGCCCCAGGCGCAGAAGAACACGATCCAGCCGAGGTCGGTGGCGGTGCCGGAGTGCCAGCCGGTGTAGGTCAGCCGCAGCTCGAAGAACAGGTCGGACATGAGCAGGCCGACGGTGCCCAGGCTGAGCAGCCAGGCGGCCGGTGGTCGCTCGTCCGAGCCGGTCATCAGGCGGGCGAGGACGGCCAGCAACAGCACGTCGCCGAGCGGATAGAGCACCGAGATCTCGCGGGAGATCGTGCTGCGATCCGTCTGGCTCACCGAGGGCCAGATCAGGAAGGTCCAGGCCAGCAGCCCGAACGCGGTGGTGACGGTGAACGCGTCGATCAGGGCGGCGCCGTCGCGCCCGTTGCGCTGGTGCCGGATGAACAGCCAGAACCCGAGGGCGGCGATCGGGTAGGCGATCAGCGCCACCTCGTCCGGGATGGTGGGGAAGGTCTCCGTCTCGGTGCCGCGTTCGGCGCTGCGGGCCAGGTCGACCGCGTCGGCGGCGACGTAGGTGACCAGGGCGACGGCCAGCAGCAGCCAGGGGGCGCGGTAGGCCGGGCGGTGCCGGCGGATTCCGTAGACCATGCCGATCGCGGCGGCCAGGCCCATGGCCGCCCAGGTTCCGCAGCGCCAGGTGGAAACGGTGAAGTACACCGCCGCGAGCGCCGCGAAGACGGCCAGGTACGCCCGAATGGCCCAGGTCAGAGCCCGGGCGGAGTCGGCCGGGTGGCCGGTACCGCGCTCCAGACCGGCGGACGGCATCATAGCGCGATATTACTATCTGAAACCGACTATCTACACCATGCAAGGTCGTAACGGGTCATAGTGGCTTTTTTCAGGATGGATCGGGAGTGATCGGGGGACGGTGGCGCAGGGGCGCCGGACGGGGCAACGCCGCAGGCCAGGGCAGTGC
>NZ_JAGSOG010000406.1 GCF_018139695.1 Actinospica durhamensis
GATCACCCTCACCCCCGCCGCCGGCACCACCGCCCCCACCACGACCCTGGTGGGCGCGCTGTCCGGCAAGTGCCTGAGCGTGACCGGCGGCGCGACCGCGGACGGCTCGACCGCGGACATCTACACCTGCAACGGCAGCGCCAGCCAGAACTGGACGCTCGAGACGAACGGCACGATCGTCGGCGGCCTGTCCGGCAAGTGCCTCGAGGTGACCGGCAGCTCCACCGCCGACCGCGCCGGGGTGGACATCGCCACCTGCAGCGGCGCGGCCAACCAGGACTGGACGGTGAACTCCGGCGGCACCGTCGTCGGTGTGCAGTCCGGCAAGTGCCTGAGCGTGGCCGGAAGTGCGACCGCGGACGGCTCGCTGACCGACATCTACACCTGCAACGGCAGCGCCAGCGAGAACTGGGCAGAGGGCTGAGAATCTAGTCAGAACACTGTCGTCAGAACACTGCGGCGCCGCGTGTCCCGGTTTTCCGCCCCGGGTTCCGGCCCGGTGGCTAGGGCTGGCGTCCGGCGCGGCCGGCCTGTCCGGCCACGGCCTCCCGGATGACCAGGCACGCGGCGCCGCGGGCCCACTGGGTGTCGTCGGTCACGTCGACGGTCAGGGTGCAGTCCCGGGCGGCGGTGGAGAACGCGTGGTCCTGCCAGGCCCGCTCGCAGGCGGGGCCGAACAGGTCGTAGGCGTCCGCGCGTTCTCCGGCGAGGATGATCCGGGCCGGGTTCACCAGATTCGACAAGGTGGCCAGGGCCCGGCCGAGTTCCTCGCCCATGGTCGCGAACGCCGCCTGTGCGGGCCGGTGGCCGGAGCGGGCGAGGCGCACCGCGTCCTCGATGGACTCCGGGCGCCGGCCGTCGGCTCGGGCCAGGGCGCGCAGGATCGCCTCGTCCGAGGCCAGGGTCTCGAGGCAGCCGCGCCGCCCGCAGCCGCACGGTTCGCCGTCGGCGCGCATCGGGATGTGGCCGAGTTCCCCGGCCAGGCCGGTGGATCCGGTGAACAGCCGCCCGTCCAGGAACAGGCCGCAGCCGATCCCGGGCCCGACGGTGACCAGGGCGAAGGTCTCCACCCCCCGGCCGTGGCCGAACCAGCGTTCTGCCACCGCCAGGGCGTCTACGTCGTTGCCCACCAGGGTGGGCAGCCCGGTGGCCGCGGCCAGCGGGGCCGCGACGGATACGTCGTCCCAGCCGAGGATGCCGGAGTGCACGACCCGGCCGGCCCCCGGCTCTACGTGCCCGCCGACCCCGACGCCCAGCCCGATGAGCCGGCCCGCCGCCTCGGTGTCGGCGGCGAGCAGGTCGCGGACCACCGCGGCCGCGGCGGCCAGCGCGGCCGCCGGGTCGTGCCCGTCGGCCAGGGTGTGCTCGGCGCGGCCGAGGATCTGGGCGCGCAGATCGGTCAGCACGCCGGTGATCGCGCCGGGGGCGAGCTTGAGCCCGATCACCGCGTGGCGCTCGGCGGCGACCGCGAGCATGCGCTGCGGCCGCCCGATGCCGACGCTGTGCGCCCCGGTCTCGGTGACGAACCCCGAGTCGATCAGGGGATTGACGATCTTGGTGACGGTGGACTGGGAGAGCCCGGTGCGCTGGGCCAGCTGGGTGCGCGAGAGCGGCCCGGCCGTGAGCACCTCGGCGAACAGCTGCGCGCGGGTGCCCTCGGCGCCGGGCGACGGGGCGTGCTCGGGCGCACCGGCGGCCAGGCCGATCGTGATGCGTTCCCTGCCGACGGTCATCGTCCGCTCCTGCCTCGCCGTAAACCGGTGACACCCGGTGGTCACGCAGTATCGGCCATGCCGGGCGTTCCCGGCTACCTCCTGCTACCAGCGCTTGTGTACCAGTGGCCTGATCAGCTCGTCGTAGACCTCCGACACGGCCTGATGGGTCGCGGGCGCCAGGTGCGCCAGCGAGCCCGCCGCCGCGTTGGCCCGGGCCTGCTCCGGATTGCGCGCACCGGGGATGACCACGCTCACCGCGTCCTGGTCCGCGATCCAGCGCAGCGCGAACTGCGCCAGCGTCACGTTCTCGGGCACCAGCGGGCGCAGCCGCTCCACCGCCTCGAGCCCGGTCTCGTAGTCCACGCCGGAGAAGGTCTCGCCGACGTCGAAGGCCTCACCCTGCCGGTTGTAGGTGCGGTGGTCGTCGGCCGCGAACACCGTCTCGGCCGTGTACCGGCCCGAGAGCAGCCCGCTGGCCAGCGGAACGCGCGCGATGATGCCGACGCCCGCGGCCTGCGCGGCCGGGAGCACCTGCTCGAGCGGCTTGAGCCGGAAGGCGTTGAGGATGATCTGCACCGAGGCCAGGTTCGGCCGGGCGATCGCGGCCAGCGCCTGCGCGCAGGTCTCCACGCTCACCCCGTACGCCGCGATCCGGCCGCGCTCGACCAGGTCGTCGAGGGCGTCGAACACCCGGTCGTCGGCGAACACCGGGTCCGGCGGGCAGTGCAGCTGCACCAGGTCGATCCGCTCCACGCCCAGGTTGCGCAGCGAACGGTCGTTCCAGGCCAGGAAGTTGTCCGCGGTGTAGTTCTCCGGCTCCTGCGCCACCCGCCGGCCCATCTTGGTCGCGACCGTGAGCGGCGCCTCGGCCTCGCGCAGGAAACGGCCGACGAACTGCTCGCTGCGCCCGTCGCCGTAGACGTCCGCGGTGTCGATGAAGCTGACACCCGCCTGCACCGCGGCGTGCAGCGTGGCGAACGCGTCCGCCTCGTCCACCTCGCCCCAGTCGGCGCCGAGCTGCCAGGCGCCGAGCCCGACGACGCCCACGCGCCGACCGGTGCGGCCGAGAGTCCTGGTCTCCATGAGCGATCCGCCTTCCACCACGTTCCCGAGAGATCATCATCCCCCCGGCCCATGCTAGTGCGCGCCCAGCCCGGGCCGGGGGAGGGGCTCACCGCGGTCACCCGCCGCCGCCGGCCGCACACGCTCAGCCGCAGGCTCGGGGGTACGCCCGGCCATGGGTTCAGCACGCAGCGGTGCGCCTGGCCGCGATCTCAGCCTCAGCCTCAGCGTCAGTCTCAGCCCAGGGTCTTGATTCTGCGCAGGATGAGCGAGGTCTCCATGGCCGCGATCCCGGGCAGCGAGCCGAGCCGCTCGGTGAGATAGAAGTAGAGCTCGTCCGTCGTGCGGCACAGCACCGACAGCGCCAGGTTCGCCCGCCCGGTGACCGCCGCCGCGAAGCGCACCTCCGGATGCGTCGCGACCGCCTGCCCGACCGCGGCGACGCGGCTTGGCGGGACGGTGAGCCACAGCATCGCCTCCACGCCCCGGCCGAGCGGTTCGTGGTCGTATTCGACCGCGAAGTACAGCGCCCCGCAGCCGCGCAGCCGCTGCAGCCGCCGCGTCACGACGGACTCGGACTGCCCGGTCTCGCCCTGCAGTTCGGCCAGCGTGGCGCGGCCGTCACGGTGCAGCGCGGCCAGCAGCGCCTCGTCCAGATCGTCCAGCGCGACCAGGGCCCCGTCCGGGTCGATCGGCGCCCGCAGCGCCGCCTCCTGCGCCTGCGTCAGGGCGTTGATCTTACGCAGCCAGCCGAGGGACCCGCCGTAGAACGTGCGCAGGATGCACGAGGCGGACACCGAGGTGGCGCCCCGGGCCGGCTGGAGCCGGTCGAGGAACGCCTGGTCCCGGTCCTGCCGCGTGCGCGGCGTCATCGCACACACCACCTCGCTGCCGCCGGAGACGAGATCGATGTACTGGGTGTCCGGCCGCCGCGACAGATCCCCGGCCAGCTGCGCGGCCGTGCCCGGCAGGCAGGCCAGCCGCACGATCCAGGTGTCCCGGCCCAGATGCGCCTCGTGCTTCATCCCGCGCACCCGGAGCCGCACTGCCGACTCCAGCCGCCGGTATCGGCGCCGGGTTTTTTCCCGGATTTCCTCCACCGCCCGGATTCCGCGCGGTGCGCAGAATAATAATGCACGTGATCTCGCTTCCCCCAGGTCAGGGGCTTCACTAAGTTCTCGCCGCACGAGCCGTATTCCGGTACACGCCGTTGCGGCACAGGCCGTTTCCGGCACAGACGAGGTGGAGGAGATTCATGAGCGAGCGCACCAGAGACAGAGTCCTGATAGTCGGCGGCGGAATCGGCGGGCTGTCCGCCGCGATCGCGCTGCGCGGCGCCGGATACGCGGTGACCGTGCTGGAGATCCGGCCGGACCTGCACTCCTCGGTTTACGGCGTCGGCATCATCCAGCCGGTCAACGCACTGCGCGCGCTCGACGCGATCGGCTGCGCGCAGGCCTGCCTGGACGCCGGATTCTCCACCACCGCCTGGGGCCGGGTGCTCGACACCGAGGGCCGACAGGTCGGCGAGATGCCCGGCGCCCGTATCCCCGGCTGCGACCTGCCGCCGATGAACGGCCTCACCCGCCCGCAGCTGCACCGGATCCTGACCGACCGGGCGCTGCAGGTCGGCGCGGTACTCGAATACGGCAGGACCTTCACCGCGCTGCACGACGGCCCCGACGGCGTCGAGGTCGTGTACTCCGACGGCACCCGCGGCACGGTGGACCTCGTGGTCGGCGCGGACGGCGTGCACTCGAAGGTGCGGCCGCTGGTGCTGCGCGAACCGCTCGAGCCGCGCTACCTGGGCCAGTCGGCGTTCCGGCTCAACATCCCCCGGCTGCCGGAGATCGACCGGATCATCCTGCAGAAGGGCCCCGACGGCATGGCGGGCTTCGTGCCCATCGGCCCGGAGTTGGCCTACGTCTTCTACAACACCGCCTGGGACCGGGCCGTGCGCCTGCCGCAGCAGGACCAGGCCGACGTGTTGCGCGCCTGCCTGGCCCCCTTCGGCGGCCTCGCCGGCCGGGTGCGCGAGGAGTTCGTCGAGGACCCGGCGGCCATCGTCTTGCGCCCCGAGGAGTACCTGATCGCCCCGGCCCCGTGGCACCGCGGCCGCATCGTGCTCCTCGGCGACGCCGTCCACGCCATCACCCCGCACCTCGGCCAGGGCGCCGCCCAGGCCATCGAGGACGCGATCGTGCTCGCCGACTGCCTGCAGGCGGCCGAAGGCGACCTCGAGCTCGCGTTCACCGCGTACGTCGAACGCCGCTATGACCGCTGCAAACTCATCGTGGAGTCCTCGGCGCGGATCGGCGAGTGGGAGATGGACCCCGCCGCGCACCGGGACTTCGACCACGCGGGCCTGACCCAGCGCGTCCTCGAGGCGATGGTCCAGCCGATCTAAGGCGTCGCAGCCCGCGCCGTGCCCCGGGCCGAGACGGGACCACGCCCCTCCGCACCAGGCCGGAGGGACGCGGTCGCGTGGGAGCCCGGTATCAGAACACGAGCGCCTGCGTGTCCATGCTCTGATCTCGCCGAAGCCAGGTGGGGCTCAGGTGAAATTAAGCCTTCGACAGTCCTCTGACAAGAGCGGGCCCGGCCGCGCCACTTACCCCGCGCGTTCCCCGGCTGCGCGCCCGCCCCTCAGCCCGTCTGCTCAAGCCACCCGGTGAGCGCGATGACCGCCCGGGCCAACTCCTCGACCGTCCGCCCGTCCGTGGCCACCCGCACGACGGACGCCGGCGCCGTGTCCTCGAGATAGACCGCGGCCCGGCGGCTGCGCTCCAGGTGCGGATCGAGCTGGCTCCCGATCTCCTGCCCGCCCAGCCGCACCGCCGCCGTGGCGTCCGACGCCGTCAGCAGCACCGACGTCAGCCGTACCGTCCCGCCCAG
>NZ_JAGSOG010000407.1 GCF_018139695.1 Actinospica durhamensis
ACCTAGGGCGGGGGGTGGGTTGGTGCTGGGAGCTCGCGCCGTGCCCCGCCGGTCTGGCATCCCTTCGGGCGGGGGCGGGGAGACGCCCGAACCCGCTGACCCACCCGAACCGCAGGCCATCAACGATCTTCACCGGCGGACGGGCTCCTCAGAGGCAGTCGAAGGCCTTTTTGTTCTTCTCCCGGCGTGTCCCGCAGGGTTAAGTGTCCTGTCCGCCTAATGCCCCGAGGCCGGTTGTATCCGCTCGTAGCTCGTGTGTGCTGCGACGGGCCATGGTGGCCCCCGTGCAAGCAAAGTCACCATCCACCCGCGCACGCACCAGTTCCGCCAGCCCACAGCTGCCCTGAGCACGGCGTATATTGAAGATGGCGCGGCCGCTGCTAGACCGGTTGTGCCATGCCCGAGCTCAGCTAGCCGAAGCGGACGCATCGTGGCCACGGTCAGGCATGCCTCACTCCTCGATGACACTGACGCACTGCGGACAGTGAGCATCGAACTGCAACGCACCGCCCAAGAGCTATGCGGCGACCTGATGTCACAGGTGGCGACCATGCAACAACTCGTGGCGGAGAACCGCCACCTCCGCCATCAACGCGGAACGCCCACCGAGCCGACGCCCTAATGCCGCCAGAGCCGGACAACTCAAAGTCACGTTGTCCAGCTCAATCTGCCGTGCACAGGTCATAGAGCGATCTTGGGGCAAGTAGCGACGGACAGGACATCAAGGGGGGACGGCGGCCGGCGCAACCGCGGCGCCCCGACCATCGGCTGAGCTGTGCGTTAGCAAGCGCGCCGCGATTGGGCCGGCGGGCGGCCCTCGGCAGTGCGCTGGGACTGGCGCAAGCACGCTGGTACTTCGGCCGATTGGTCTTTCTCGGCGACCGACACCCCTGCGAGCGGACGAGATGCCTGTGTGGAGGCACCGACCGTGAGGGAGGAGGCTCCACATGGGCAGGTCGGGAGCGGCAAAAACTTCTCGGAACCGGGCCCCGTGCCGTAGTCCTGCACTGCTGGAAGTCGTTGTCTGCGACGATCCGGCAGCGGGCCGGGCCACGCTGTCGGAGTGGTGCCGGGAGGAGCCGGGAGAACGCAGGTTGAGGGCAGACGCAGCGCCCCCGACCGGGCTGGCTTGGGGAGGATTCCGCCAGGCTGGTCGGGGGCGCCGGGTGCGCCTGCCCGCCGAGGCCACCCCCACAAGGGGCTCGGCGGTGGCGCGGGGATGCCCGCATCGGTGGATGTCCGGCACCGTGCGGGCTGGTCTTAGTGCCGTTCGTGCGTGGCGCAGTAGACGGCGTGTAGGGACTCGTCGAACGAGAGGTACCGGAGGGCTTCGGAGAGCTCGGGGTACTCGGTGCTGAGCTCGCGGTGGTAGAGGTTGCGCAGCTCGGCGCCGAGGAATTCGGCTAGGGCCACGAATTCGGTGTCGCCGAGGTTCTGGCCTGCGGTCTGGGCTCCGGTGAGCCAGATCCGGAATTCGGTGATGGTCTCGTGTCCGACGCGGTTGATCAGGCTGGCTGCGGTGGTTTCCCTCCAGTCCAGGAATCGGAGATCTACCGTGTCGTCTTCGGTTGGCATGGGTCCCCCTGGTGTCGTGCACGTGGGCGCGTGCATTGTGCGTGGTGGGGCGCCCACCGACAGGACGGTCTTCGCTGTCGGTGGGCGCCGTCTAGGGCGGTCGTGAGCGCTGCCTATCCGCGACGGTTTCGCGGCGTCGGTGCTCTTCGACCGGCGGGTCAGGGGGCTAGCTGCTGGAGGGCTGAGCGCCGGGGAACGTGAGGTTCAACGATCCGGAGCTGAAGGTGGCTTCTCCGTCCGGCTGGATGCGGACTTCGGCGCCGAACAGGCTCAGTCGTCCGTTCCTGAGCCAGTCGAGGCGGATGCGGTCGAGTTCGTCCCAGAGTCGGCGCGGTCCGCCCTGGAAGGTGCGAACGGTGGAGAAGTCCTGGTGTCCCTCGGCCCTGGCCCATGACCCGTCCGGGTGGGCAAGCCACGTGGACTGTGCGCCGTCGGCCCCGGTGTCGTGGACCCATTCGATGCCGGGGACGGTCAGGGCGAGCAGGGATGAGAGCTCGGGGGCCTGGTCGAGATTGACCACGGGGTACGGGCTGACCGAGGCGTCTTCGTCGCTGTAGGTCATTTCAGCCGTGATCCGGCCGACCAGCGGGGGCGGGTAGTCGCCGGGTCCTCGCGTGCGCATGAATCCGCCGGGTTCGAGTTCGACCCGTCCCCACGCGCCTCCGTCTTCGAGCTTGCGCGCGGCGATGGTGATGGAGGTTCCGGCGATGCTCACGGCGAGGCGTCCGTCAGGCTTGAGGGAGGCGAGCCAGCTTGCCGGGATTCCGGGGACTGAGACCATGGCGGCGATGCGGTTGCCTTCCCAGTCCAGGGGCCCGGTCGCGTCGGCGGTGATGATGCGCGGGTGTGGCTGGTCGGTGGCGGGCCTCAGTCGCATCTCGGCGACGCGGGTCAGGTAGGCGTCCACGTCGATCGTGGTGACCTGCCGGGACCCGACGACCTTGGAGAGCAGGGCGGCGCCGTAGCCGGGTCCGGTTCCCACGTCCAGCACGTCACCGCACCCGTTGTGGATGCGGGCGGCGCGGTAGATCTGGATGACGCGCCACGGGTTGGTGGCCGATGATGTCGGGCGTCCCTGTATGGGCTGCTGGGGGTCGGTGAGGTCGGCGTGGTGCCCGGCGACCTTGGTCACGATCGATGCCGTGGACTCGTAGGCGATGTTCCGCCACTTTTCCCGCTCGGAGTCCCCATCGACGGAGGTCCAGCCGTCGGCGCTGCGCTCGAACCATGCCGGGATGAACCGGTGGCGCGGTGTGGTCGCCAGGGGGCGGAACCACGGGGAGTCGGGGAGTTCGACCATGGCGGCGAGGCGGCGCGCCGCGTCTTGCCATTCGTCTTCGAGGTCGATCACTGGGCTGCCTTCAGGGTCACGGTGGCGGGTGCGCGCTTGACGTCGGGGCCGCACACGGACGGGGCCGAGTCCGAATCGGGGTCGCATCCCCGGGTGCGGGGCGGGATGACGGCGCGGAGCTGGTCAAACGCGGCGGACGCGAGGATTGCGGCAAGCGGGGTCGTCTTGACGTTACCCGGGGAGGGCAGGAACCGGGAGATCGTGCATCCCCACACCTCGCCGTTCGGGCCGATGGCGAGATTGTTCTTCGCGCACTTGCCGCACAGCTCGTTGACACTGCCGATGCCGCTGCGGGTCTGGTCGCCGCGTCCGACGGCGCGCATGCGGTCGTGGTTGACGTTCACGCCGAGGCCGCGCAACTGCTCGGCGGCTTCGGCGGCGCGCTGGCCGGGGTGCTGTTCGACGACTCCAGCGCGGATGATGATGCCGCGCCGCACCGCTTCCTGAATGTTCGTCAGGGTGGCGAAGTGAGAGCCCTTGCGGCGGGTGATCGCGTCGTGGGTCTCGGCCACGTCGGAGTAGTACGAGGTGGCGAGGTACGCGTTCGGGCGGCTGTAGAGCTCCCAGAGTTCCGGGGTGACGCTGACCAGGTTCGAGTAGACCTCGACACCGAGCCCGGTCCCCAGGGCGTAGGTCATCAGCTCGGCGAAGTCGGGGTGTTCGGTCGGCTCGCCGCCGATGAACTGCACGGACGCGATGGTCTCGTGGGCGTACGCCTGATCGATGACGTTCTTCCAGTCGGCCACGGTCATCGTGCCGTGGTCGCCGCGCGGGCCGGACTCGGCGTAGCAGTGCGCGCAATGCAGGTTGCACTTGCCGGTGATCTCCAGCTCCAGGAACGTGATGCCCTTGGTGTCGGACTCGAACGGCGATACGTCGGTGGTTATGGTCACGGTCTTACTCCTCACTGGGTTGCGATGGGTGGGGGTCAGGTGGTCTGTAGGGCGGTGCGGGTGCTCGCCCGCAGCGCGGTGTACACGCGCATCAGTACGTCCGGGCCTGTGGCCCATTGGCTGAGCGCGTCGGGCTCGGCGGTTGGCGTGGGCGCTGGGGTCTTCTGCTTGGCTCGGCGCGGGAGGGCAGGCAACTCGGGACGCTGGGCGGGTATGGCGGGACGCACGGTTGCCGGGGCGGGCGCGACGGCAGGAAGGGCCCACTTGAACGAGACCCACACCGTTTTTCCGGGCATCGTGGCGGGCGGGAGGACTTCCGGGCGGCATCCCCACTCGTGGGCGAGCGTGATCATGATGAACACGCCGCGCCCATGCTCCTGGTCTTGGGACGCGTCGGTGAGCACGGGCATCTCGGGGCTGTTGTCCCAGACCTCGACCGTGAGGCCGTTGCAGGATGCTGCGGTCCGGACTTCGATGGTCGCAACCGTCTCGTACGGGAGGGGTTCAACGGGTCCTGAGTCTCTGCCTGTGGCTGTGACCGCGTTCGTGACCATCTCCGACAGCGCCAGAAGCGCGCTCTCGGCGGTATCGTCGCCGCTCGGCAGTCCCCAGCGTGTGAGCTGGTCCTTAAGGAATCGGCGGGCGCGCTTCGGAGCGTCGGGCAGCGCGGCGAGGCTGACGCGGTAGAACCTGCCGTCAAGGGCGAGGGTGGTCATTGTGTCCTCCCGGCGGTCCGGGCGCGAAAGGGCTGGTAGGGACGGCCGTGGCCCCATGCCGGCCGACTCGGCCAGTCACGAGAAATGATCACCCGCGCACTCTCCGTAGTGCCCAAGCCCATGGGGGCCTCCCTTATCGCAAAGGCGGATGCACGTGCACGAACGCGGCGCTACCATGCAAGAGGCGCCCCCTGATGAGGCGTCAGTAGCACCGATACGATGGTGCAGCGCTGCATGCGCCGCCACAATGCAGCGCTGCATGAGTTTGCCTAAGCTTTACTCGGGGCGTCCCCTCGCGGGTGAGAGACTGGCCGGGAAGGGAGTGATCAATGCCGTTCAGGGCCAGTTGGACACAGCGCGCGCTTGCGGACGAGCTGATGGAGACACGGACGAGCCGAGGGCTCTCAATCCGTGACGTAGCCGAAAGCATCGCCCCAAAGTGGCACAACTCGAAGGTTTCGCGTATCGAGAGCGCTCGTACCAAAGTCAGTGCTGCGGACGTGCGGGCACTCGGGGCCGTCTATGAGGTGGACGATGAGACGATCGCCCGCTGGGTCGAAATGGCGCGAGACAGCATCACGGATGCGTGGTGGGAGCGCTATGAGCGCTGGCTTACGCCGACCTTTATCGAGTTCCTGGCTTACGAGAACGAGGCCGCTCGCGCGTGGTCGGTACAGCACATGTTCATGCCCGGTCTCCTCCAGACGCCTGACTACATCAGGGCACTGCATACTGTGGGTCCGATTCGTGACCCTGGGCGTAATGACGCCGAGTACGAAGTGCGAATCAGGCGGCAACGGCGGCTCACGGAACCTGACCCGCTGACCTTCAACGCGTTGCTTGCTGAGTCGGCTCTTCACTGGCAGTTCGGGAGCCGGGCGATCATGCATGCGCAGTTGCGGCATGTGCGAGAGATCTCGGAGTTGGAGAACGTCAGCGTTCGTGTGGTGCCGTTCGCTCGGCCGGTGACCATCTATCCGACGGACATGTTTGAGCCCGGATCCACCGGGCTGATTCCGGGGTGCTGATTTCCTGATCGTTTATCGGTCGTGCCGGATGTCCGGGCAGGGGTGATTGCCGGGTGGCCGTCCGGGCGGGGTCTCCAGGGTTCCTCGGGTCGTG
>NZ_JAGSOG010000408.1 GCF_018139695.1 Actinospica durhamensis
GCGGGGCGGGTTCGGCGCGGACGTATCATCGTGGTCATATTCGGCCTGATCATGCGTGGATCGGGTGTCGCACGGCGGAAGAGGGATCGGGCATGAGCAGGGACGCGCTCCTGGTGATGGACGTGCAGCAGGCGATCGTGGAGCGCTTCGCGGGCGTGGAGAGCGCGGTGGGGTATCTGCCGCGGCTGCGCTCGACGATCGAGGCGGCGCGGGCCGCGGACGTGCCGGTGATCTATGTGGTCGTCGGGTTCCGGGCGGGGCATCCGGAGGTCAGCGGCCGGAACAAGACCTTCAGCGCGCTGGTGCAGAGCGGCGCGTTCGCCGAGGGTACGGCGGGCACGGCGGTGCACCCGGAGGTCGCGCCGCAGCCGGGAGACATCGTGGTCACGAAGAAGCGGGTGAGCGCGTTCGCGGGGAGCGACCTCGACATGGTGCTGCGCGCGAACCAGGTGGGCGGGCTGGTGCTGACCGGCATCGCGACCAGCGGGGTCGTGCTCTCGACCGTGCGTCAGGCGGCCGACCTGGACTTCCGCCTGACGGTGCTGGCCGACGGCTGCCTGGACGCGGACGCCGAGGTGCACCGGGTGCTGGTGGAGAAGGTGTTCCCGCGGCAGGCCGAGGTCGTGGGCAGCGAGGAGTGGGTCAAGGGGCTCTGACGGCGCGCGCGAGGGCGTCGTAGATTCCTGACACGGCAGCGGCGCGGGCCGCGGACGTGCCGGCGCCGCGTCAGCGTACGGAGGCCAGGAAGCGTTCGCGGTCGACGACGGCGCGCTCGATCTCGCCCGCCGCCACCTGTTGCCCCGCGCCGTCGACGGCGTGGACGGTGAAGGTCAGGCGGCGGGCAGGCACGTCCTGCTCGGGCCGGGTGGTGACGGCGGCGGTGACCTCGACGCGGCCGCCGACCGGGGTGGCGCGCAGGTGCTGGATGCGGACGGCGGTGCCGACCGTGGTCCGGGCCGCGTCGACGAAGGGCCGCGCCGCCTCGAGCGTCGCGGCCTCGAGCCACTGGATCAGCCTGGGCGTCGCGAGCACCGGGACGTCGCCGCTGCCGACCGCTGCCGCCGTGTCCTCGGCGGTGACTTCGTACCACATGCCTCCAGCCTAGATGTTCGAAGAGGACTTCAGCTGCGCTGCGCCCATCGCGAACAAGGGGATTGACACGCCGCGTAGGCTTCGGCTGATCGACTGATCGACTGATGATGAGCGAGCGCCAGGGAGACAGGATGGACGGGGACACGGGATCGGGGCCGGACGAGCCGCGGGACCGGATACCAGAACCCGAAGCGGTCCTCGACGATGCCGGCGTGCCCCGATGGGGCGCGGACTGGAATCAGGGCGCCGCGGCGGGCTGGGCGCAGGCCTCGGCCGACGACACGGCCCGGTCGGCCCGGCGCCGGTGGCAGCTCTACGCGCTCGTCGCCGGGGGCGCCGCGGCCGCCGCGGTCGCCGTCGCGGCCGTAGCCGTGTCGGTCACCGTGTCCGGAAGTCCGGCCCAGCCGGTCGCCGCTTCCGCCACGACCTCGAGCGCAGCGGCCGTGCCGGGTGGCGGGGCCGTGGCGACGACGACCCAGGCAGCGACAGCGAGTCAGAGCACGCCCCCGTCGGGCGACGCGTCGCAGCAGCCGTCGGCCACCGGAGATCCGTGCCTGTCCGCGCTGAGCTCTCTCTCGGCCATGGCGAGCGCCATGAGCGACGACAACACCGACTCCTCGAAGTCGATCGCCGCCGTGCAGCTGGCCATCGATCAGCTCGAGCAGGACGCGAGCGCCACGCCCAGCGCGGCGCTCAAGCACTCCCTGGCCCTGGTGGTGACGGACCTGCGCACGCTGCGGAGCGCGGTGTCGAGCGGAGACCTGGACGGCCAGATAAATGACCTGACACGCATCGGGGACGACACCGACACGATCCTCAAGAGCTGCCCCCTCTAGAATCGATAAATCGATAAACTCCACCCTCGAACACGAAAGCCGGTCGTTCGAGCGGAGTGTGACGATGAGTCCGGAACTGGAAAGCGCCGCGCTGCGCCGACGCGGCCTGCTGGAGGAGCACGCGGCCGGGTTCGCCGCGACCGCGGTGGAGAACCTGCGGCGGGAGTTCCCGTACCACATCTCGCGGCTGATGACGGCGCGCGGCGACTTCCCGCAGGCGCCGCGGGATGTGCATCCGGCGTTCCACAGCTCCTTCGACTGGCACTCCTGCGTCGAGATGCACTGGCTGCTGGTGCGGCTGCTGCGCAGCGCGCCGGACACGCTGGAGGACAAGGAGATCCGCGCGGCGCTGGCGGCGAACCTGACCGAGCAGAACCTGGCCGTCGAAGCGGCCTCGTTCCGCTCGGGGCTGCGCCCGGCCCGGCCGTACGGGTGGGGCTGGGCGCTGGCCCTCGAGCACGAACTCGCCGAGTGGGACGACCCGGACGCTCAGCGCTGGGCGGTCGCGCTGCGCCCGCTGACCGACGCGATCGTCGAGGCCTTCCTCACCTACCTGCCTGCCGCCACCTACCCGAACCGCAGCGGCGTGCACTCGAACACCGCGTTCGGCCTGCGGCTCAGCCTCGACTTCGCCCGCCGCCGCGCGCAGGCCGGGGACGCGGCGCTGCTGGAGGCCATCGCGGACGCGGTCGAGCGCTGGTACGCCGACGACGCCGACTACCCGGGCGCCTGGGAGCCGAGCGGCTCCGACTTCCTCTCCCCCGCGCTGGTCGAGGCCGAGCTCGTCACGACGCTCTGGGAGCCGGAGCGCGCCCTGCCCTGGCTGGAGGCCTTCCTCCCGGGCATCGCCGACGGCGCGCCGGCGCAGCTGTTCACGCCCGCGTACGTGGCCGACGACAGCGACGGCCAGATCGCCCACCTGCACGGCCTGAACCTCAGCCGGGCCTGGTGTTGGCGGCGCCTGGCCGCGTACCTGCCCGCCGCCGATCCGCGCGTCCCGGCCCTGCTCGAGACCGCCGCCCGGCACGCCGAGCCGGAGCTCGGGAACGTCAGCGGCTCCGACTACATGGTCGAGCACTGGCTGGCGGCCTACGCGGTGCTGTACCTGAGCTGAGGCGCCGTCATCGGCGCAGGTGGACGGTCTCGATCCAGCTCGGCGGCATGGGGCGGGCGGCCTCGTAGCGCTCGGAGTAGCGGCTGACCGAGCCGAAGATCCCGGCGATCACCCGGCAGCCCGGTGAGGCCGCGGGCCACGGGGTCATCCCGTCGGTGAGCACGACGACGACGTCCGGCCCGGGGTGGGCGGACGCGGCACGCGCGATGCCCTTACGCAGGTCCGTGCCCCCGCCGCCGACCAGGCTGATCTCCTGCGCGCGGCAGATCTGCTCGACGGTGTGCACGGCCGCGTCGCAGCTGTAGACGGACACCTTGTCGCCGTGCAGGCCGACGGACCGGCAGATGCCCGCCACCTCACCGAGGGCGTCGCCGAGGTCGGTGTCGCTCACCGAGCCGGACGTGTCGATAACCACGGCCAGGCGTGGCAGGGGTCGGCGAAGGCTGGGCAGCACGATCGAGCCGCCGAGCGAGGCGGTGCGGCGGCTCGGGCGCCGGTAGGTGTAGTCGCCCGCGCCGCGTGTGGTGGCCAGGACTCCACGCAGCGCGCCGGCGAGTACGGCGCGCCAGTCCTGCGTGGGTTCCATGCCGCCCTCGGCCCAACGCCGCCAGCCTTTGGGGACCGTGCCGCGCCCGCCGCGCAGGGCGTCGCGCACCCGGATGCGGATCGCCGCGGCCTCGTAGGGACCGATCACGGGGGCGCCCTCGGCGTCGAGCTCCCACGGCGCCTGCCCCGCGTGTGCGCCGGATCCGCAGTCGTGCCAGGCGAAATCGCCGGACAGCACGATCGGAGGGATGCTCCTGACGTACTCCTCGAACAGAGCGCAGGTGCGCACCCGCAACCGCCCCGGGGTCACCGCCAAGACGGGCAGACGCAGCGTGTGCCCGGCGACTCCGGCGAAGCTCTCCACGAGATCGTCGTTGATCTCGCAGTCCATCGCCAGGTTCAGCCGCATCTGTTCCTGGAGCGGGCGTTCGACGTCGAGCGCGGGCGTACCGGGGCCGGTGTGGTTACGGCTGCGCTCCATGAGTATCCGGGCCCGACGATGGTGGTCGCGCACGACGTGGGAGACCTCGTGCAGCCAGACCACCGCCAGGTCCTGGACCGTGGTCTGGGCCACGAAGGCGGGGGACGCGTAGCAGCGCCAGTATGCGTCCACCGCCATCGTGGGCACGCCGTAGGTGGGCACGATCGCGAGCGCGTGCAGGGCGGTCGCGAGGTAGGGGCAGGCGCTCGCGGCGATCCGGCGCGCCGCGAGGAGTTTGGCCATGTCGATCTCGGCGGCGGGGTCGGGGGCCCGGTCCGGCTCGGGCTCGGCGGCGGTGTCGGCGGTGTCGGCGGCGGCATCGCGCCGCGCGGTCAGTCGGTCCATGCCAGCAGTTCCTCCAGGGCGCCGAGCCGGTCGAGGTCCGCGGGCGCGGGCCAGTCGGGGTCGCGCAGGTCGGCGAGTTCCATGGCCGGGGAGACGAGCAGGTCGACCGCGACCACCTCGGCGAGCCGGGCCACCACGGCCCAGCCGGCCTGCCAGCGTGCGCAGGTCGGCTCGCGCCGGATCGCGTCGACGACGGCGGCGAGCATCGCGTGCACCCGGTCGCCGCGCTCGGGCAGCTCCGCGGCGTACGGGTCCCGCAGCAGCGCCTCGGGGTCCGGCAGGTCGCGCTGTTCGAGGAAGGCGAGGAATTCGAGCCCTGCTCCGTCGCCGACGACGCCGCGTACGGCCAGCGCGACGGCCTCGATCTCGACGTTCGCGGCGTACCCGAAGGCGAGCAGGCGCAGCGCCATCTCCCAGGTGCGCGGCGAGGGCCAGGCCCCGGCCCGCGAGGCGGCCGAGGTGGGCAGGCGGTGGGTGTAGTCGGGGCGCACGGTCAGGAACGCGCAGACGGCGGCGCGGGCGCGGTCGACGGACTCCTCGAGGCGGGTGGGATCGAGGCGGGGCAACGGGATGCGCGGCCAGGTGCCGCCCAGTCCGCGCACGACCACGTCCGGGTCGTGCACCCAGGCGAGGTGGACGAAGCGGTTGGCCAGCGGCGGGGCAAGCTGCCAGCCGTCGGCCGCGGTGTTCGCCGGGTTCGCGGCCGCGACGATGCGCACCGGGTCCGGCAGGGCCAGGCTGCCGACGCGGCGTTCGAGCACCACGCGCAGCAGCGCGGCCTGCACGGCGGGCGGCGCGGAGGAGAGTTCGTCCAGGAACAGCAGGCCCTTGCCACGCCGGCGCAGCCGCACGGCCCAGTCGGGCGGGGCCATGGCCACGCCCTGGACGGCGGGATCGGCGCCGACGATGGGCAGGCCGGAGAAGTCGGAGGGCTCGTGGACGCTGGCGATCACGGTCTCCAGCGGCAGATCGAGGCCCTCGGCGAGCTGGGTGAGGGTGGAGGACTTGCCGATGCCCGGCTGGCCCCACAGCAGCACGGGCAGGTTGGCCGCGGTGGCCAGCGCGAGGGCCTGGACGGCCGGGTCGGTGCCGGGCGCGGTGGTGCTGATCCGGGTGAGCGCGATGAGGCGGTCGGCGGTCTGGATCTCGGT
>NZ_JAGSOG010000409.1 GCF_018139695.1 Actinospica durhamensis
GTCGACGAGTTCTCGCGTCCTGCCCTGCTCACAGCCGCCGCATCACCGTCACCACGCGCCCGAGCACCACGGCGTTGTCGCCCGGGATCGGGTCGTAGCTCGGGTTGCGCGGCATCAGCCAGACCTCGTACCGGCCCTCGTCGCGCTGGATCTTGAGCTGCTTGACCGTGGCCTCGCCGTCGATCATCGCCGCCACGATCTGGCCCGACTCGGCCGACTGCTGCTGGCGCACCACCACGGTGTCGCCGTCCATGATCCCGGCCTCGATCATCGAGTCGCCGACGACCGTGAGCGCGAACAGCGTGCCGTCGCTGACCATGGCCCGCGGCATCGGGATCAGTTCCTCGATCGACTCCTCGGCCAGGATCGGACCACCGGCCGCGATCCGGCCGACCAGCGGCACGAACTCCATCGCGCCGACCGAGCCGCCGAGGGCGCCGAGTGCGGCCAGGGCCGACTGGGCTCCGGCGGCCATCGAACTGCCCAGCGTGGAGATCGCCGACTGCATCCGGCCCTGCGGGTGGTCCGGCGTGCCCGCCAGCGCCCCGCCGGCCGGCTGGCCGCCGCCCTGCGGCGTGGTCTGCGCCATCCGCGCCCGCCAGGCCTGGGTCGGATCGCTCGGGCCGCGCACGATGTAGGCCCGCGGCCGGTTCGGGTCGCGGCGGATGAAGCCCTTGCCCTCCAGCACCACCAGCTGGTGGCGCACCGACGAAGTCGAGTTCAGGCCCACCGCCTCGCCGATCTCGCGCATCGACGGCGGGTAGCCGCGGCGGTCGATCGAGTCCTGGATCACCTCGATGATCCGGCACTGCCGGTCCGTCAGCCGCAGCGCGAGGGGCACCTTCGTCACGGCAGGCTCCCCGCGCCCGCCGCCCGGCCCGCTCTTGCCGCCGTCACCGCCGCCGCCCGTGGCCGCCGAGGCCGCGCGGCCCACACCGCGCCCCTTGCCGGCCGTGACCGCCTTGACTCCCTTGGCCGCGTTCTTCGCAGCGGCCGAGGCGCCGCGCGGCTTCTCCGCCGCCGGGCCCTTGCGCTGTCGCACGACGCCCTGTCCGCTCATCTCGGATAGTCCCCTTCCTCCCTTTCACCGACCAAGGTAGCCGAGGCTACCGACAAGTGCCCAACACTTGTTCGAATGAGGCACCGTCATCTTCGGCCGCGGGCCGCGCCCGCCCACCTCCGGACGACCTGCTCCCGAGAGTAATCTTGCGGCATCTGCGGTGATTTTCCCGGAGTGGCCAAGCGAATTCATCCGGTCGAAGGAATTTGCGGCGAACGCTCTTGCGGATTTTCCCCGGCGGTGGTGGCGGTTGTTCCGGGCCACCAGCCGGGATCGCTCTGCGTAGCTGACCGGGGTGAGCGCCATGCCGCCGATCGGGTGGTGCGCAGCTTGCACGGCCGTCGGCGGGAGGCTACCTTTACCCCTACATCTTGTAGGTAACGCGGCCAGGGCATCTAGAACTTGTGGTATCAACGCAAGTGCAGGTTGTCATGGGCGCACCTGGGCGCGCCTTCGCGGACGCGTCGCACCACCGAGTCGAAGGGAACCGCGGACCCGTGCACTGCCCGTTCTGCCGCCACACCGACTCGAAGGTGATCGACTCGCGCACCACCGAGGACGGCACCGCGATCCGCCGCCGCCGGGCCTGTCCCGAGTGCGGCCGCCGGTTCACCACCATCGAGACGGCGACGCTCCTGGTGGTCAAGCGCTCCGGGGTGACCGAGCCGTTCAGCCGGGACAAGGTCGTCGCGGGCGTGCGCAAGGCCTGCCAGGGTCGGCCGGTCACCGAGGACCAGCTGGCGCTGCTCGCCCAGCGGGTCGAGGAGGCGGTGCGCGCCTCCGGCGTGGCCGAACTGCCCACGCACGAGGTGGGTCTGGCGATACTCGGGCCGCTGCGCGAGCTCGACCTGGTCGCCTACCTGCGCTTCGCCTCGGTCTACCGGGCCTTCGAGTCACTCGAGGACTTCGAGCAGGCCATCGCGGAGCTGCGCGGCGCCGAGGCGGATGCCGAAGCCGCGGCCGAGGCCGCGCTGCGGCCGCACGGGGAACAGGACGAGGACGCCGGGGTCGAGCCCGGTGCCCAGCCCGTGACCGCGCCCTGAGCACCCGCCCCGCGTCGGCGGGGCGGGTGCTCAGGGCGCGTGAGACAGGACGCGTGACGCGGATCACGGATTTTCCGTGGATTCGATTCAGTGGATTCGAACAACCGGGACAGGGCCCCGGCGGGGCGCGCTGGCGGGGAAGCCAAGCGCTCCCCGAGACGTTGCATTTGGTGAGGGTAGGGAGAGGACTGTTCACATGACGGAGGCCATCAGCGCGGCAGCGCGTCGCAGCGGCAGGAAGGGGACGACGGTGCCCGCGCAGAACGGCAAGGGCGAGGCGGCCGAGGGCCGGGGTCTGCGGGTGGAGCGGGTCTACACCACCCCGGGCGTGCACCCGTACGACGCCGTCACCTGGGAGTCCCGCGACGTCGTGATGACCAACTGGCGCGACGGCTCGGTCAACTTCGAGCAGCGCGGCGTGGAGTTCCCCGACTTCTGGTCGGTCAACGCCGCCAACATCGTCACCACCAAGTACTTCCGCGGCGCCCTCGGCACCGCGCAGCGCGAGACCTCGCTGCGCCAGGTCGTGGACCGGGTCGTGCAGACCTACCGCAAGGCGGGCCAGGAGCACGGCTACTTCGCCAGCGACGACGACGCCGAGATCTTCGAGCACGAGCTCACCCACATGCTCGTGCACCAGGTCTTCTCGTTCAACTCCCCGGTCTGGTTCAACGTCGGCACGGCCAGCCCGCAGCAGGTCAGCGCGTGCTTCATCCTGGCCGTGGACGACACCATGGACTCGATCCTGAACTGGTACCGGGAAGAGGGCCTGATCTTCAAGGGCGGTTCCGGCGCGGGTCTGAACCTCTCCCGGATCCGCTCGTCCAAGGAACTGCTCTCCTCCGGCGGCAACGCCTCCGGCCCGGTCTCCTTCATGCGCGGCGCCGACGCCTCGGCCGGCACCATCAAGTCCGGCGGCGCCACCCGGCGCGCGGCCAAGATGGTCGTGCTCGACGTGGACCACCCGGACATCCAGGAGTTCGTCCAGACCAAGGCCCGCGAAGAGGACAAGATCCGCGTCCTGCGCGACGCCGGCTTCGACATGGACCTCGGCGGCTCCGACATCACCTCGGTGCAGTACCAGAACGCCAACAACAGCGTCCGGGTCAACGACGAGTTCATGCGCGCCTACGAGCAGGGCGCCGCCTTCGGCCTGCGCGCCCGCACCACCGGCGAGATCATCGAGCAGGTCGAGGCCAAGGACCTGTTCCGGCAGATCGCCCAGGCCGCCTGGGAGTGCGCCGACCCCGGCCTGCAGTACGACGACGTCATCAACGACTGGCACACCAACCCGAACACCGGCCGGATCACCGCGTCCAACCCGTGCTCGGAGTACCTGTCGCTGGACAACTCCTCGTGCAACCTGGCCTCGCTGAACCTGATGAAGTTCGTCAGCGACGACGCCTCGTCCTTCGACCACGAGCTGTTCGTCAAGACCGTCGAGCTCGTCATCACGGCGATGGACATCTCCATCTGCTTCGCCGACTTCCCGACCGAGTCCATCGGCCAGACCACCCGCGACTTCCGCCAGTTGGGCATCGGCTACGCCAACCTCG
This sequence comes from Actinospica durhamensis, assembly GCF_018139695.1. GTDB lineage: Bacteria > Actinomycetota > Actinomycetes > Streptomycetales > Catenulisporaceae > Actinospica > Actinospica durhamensis. The sequence continues at coordinate 3,660 of NZ_JAGSOG010000409.1, forward strand.
GCGCGCTGCTGATGGCCACCGGCCACGCGTACGACTCGGAGGGGGGCCGCGCCATCGCCGCCGCCATCTCCGCGCTGATGACCGGCACCGCCTACCGCCGCTCGGCCGAGCTGGCCGGCATCGTCGGCCCGTACAGCGGCTTCGCGGTCAACGCCGAGCCGCACGCCCGGGTCATGCGCAAGCACGCCGACGCCGCCGAGCAGGTCGTCACGCTCGAGGAGTTCGACCGCGCCATCCTGGACGCGGCCAAGTCCGAGTGGAGCGCCTGCCTGGAGATCGGTGCGGAGAACGGCTGGCGCAACGCCCAGGCCAGCGTGCTCGCCCCGACCGGCACCATCGGCTTCATGATGGACTGCGACACCACCGGCGTGGAGCCCGACCTGGCCCTGGTGAAGTTCAAGAAGCTCGTCGGCGGCGGCTCGATGCAGATCGTGAACAACACCGTCCCGCGCGCCCTGAGCCGGCTCGGCTACCCGCAGGAGCAGGTCGAGGCGATCGTCGCCTACATCGCCGAGCACGGCCACGTGGTCGACGCCCCGGCGCTGCGCCCCGAGCACTACGAGGTCTTCGACTGCGCCATGGGCGAGCGCTCCATCGCGCCGATGGGCCACGTGCTGATGATGGCCGCGATCCAGCCGTTCATCTCCGGCTCGATCTCCAAGACGGTCAACCTGCCCGAGTCCGCCACGATCGAGGAGATCGAGGGGATCTACTACGAGGGCTGGAAGCTGGGCCTGAAGGCGCTGGCCGTCTACCGGGACAACTGCAAGGTCGGCCAGCCGCTGCAGGACGCCAAGGGCGCGAAGAAGGAGGCCGCGGCCAAGGCGGCGGCGACTGCGGCCACCCAGGCCGTCGCCGCGACCGCGACCCCGACCCCGATCGAGGTGCGCACCGTCATCGAGCGCCGCCCCACCCGCAAGCGCCTGCCCCGCGCCCGTACCGGCTCGACCACCTCGTTCTCGGTCGGCGGCGCCAAGGGCTACATGATCGCCAATTCGTACCCCGACGACGGCCTCGGCGAGGTCTTCCTGAAGATGGCGAAGCAGGGCTCGACCCTGGCCGGCATGATGGACGCCTTCTCCATCGCCATCTCGGTGGGCCTGCAGTACGGCGTGCCGCTGGAGACGTACGTCTCGAAGTTCACCAACATGCGCTTCGAGCCGGCCGGCCTGACCGAGGACCCGGACGTGCGGATGGCCCAGTCGATCCTCGACTACATCTTCCGCCGCCTCGCCCTGGACTACCTGCCCTTCGACGTCCGCGCCGACTACGGCATCTACTCGGCCACCGAGCGCCAGCGCCAGCTCGAGACCGGCTCCTACCTGCCCGCCGAGGGCGAGTCCGACGCCGACCTCACCGAGTTCGCCCAGTCCGCGCCGATAGAGCGCCACGCCCCGAAGTCCGGCACCCCGGCCGAGGCCGAAGCCGACGCCGAAGCGCCCGAAGCGGCCGCCCCCCGCACGGCCGTCCCCGTCCCGACCGCCTCCGCGCACTCCTCCATGGAGCTGCTCGAGGCCAAGATGGGCCACGCCGCCGACGCCCCCCTGTGTGCCAACTGCGGCACCAAGATGCGCCCGGCCGGCTCCTGCTACGTCTGCGAAGGCTGCGGCTCGACCAGCGGCTGCAGCTGAGTTGATTCCGGTTCGTCTACCTCGCTCGGCTCTGCGGAGCGAGGTAGACGAACCCGGAAGGCAGCTGATCGTACGTCGACTTGACGAGCTCCGGGCCTGTTCGGTCCGGAGCTCGGTCGTCGCGGTCTGGAGCCGCTGTGTCC